>NZ_LJHO01000013.1:0-80116 GCF_001295765.1 Novosphingobium sp. AAP1
GATCCCCTGCTGTTGGTTGAAGCGCCCCATTTCTCATCGAGATGAACGAAGGCGCAGTTTCGTTGTCGGCATCCGGCCTCGGGAACGGCAGGAATTGCGGCGGTCGCGGCACAATGCCCAAATCGGCGGCTCGCGCCCAGCCCTCGCCGTTCAATCGATCAACATGGCTCCCCGAAACCGGCCATTTCGGGAATGCTGGACCGTTCCGTTTCTCCATCTCCGATATGCCATTTCGGGAAAACACAATCGGGAACAGGTTTTGGGAAAGCAAAGCCCGCATCCGGGCGTCCGCGTGCATCGGCCCCGTCCGTCTCGCCGGCTGTTCCCAATCGGGAAGGCCGGCAGCAATGGAAACTGTCACGTTGGACGTATAGGCTCAAAGGACCATCCCTTGAGGGCCCTACCTACGATGCGCTCGATCGGCATATGCCTCGCCTCCGTCCTGTCGATGACGATGCTCTCCACCTCCGCAGCAGCAAGTGCGCCTCCTCCTCCACCGGCTTATGTTTTCTCTGCTGGTGACGTGCTGACAGATGCGGCGAACAAGGATCAAGCAAAAATTGCCAAGCTTTTCGCCAGTGATGTAGTCGCCAGCATTAACGGTCAGCGTATCGCATCAGGAAAGGCTGCTTGGCTGAAATGGTGGTCAAATGACCGGTCTCACTATTACGGCAAGACGCTGGGGACCAGCATGGGTTGGAAGGGCGACGGCGCTCTGTTGGTTCTGGACCAGTTTGACACGCAGAACAACGCTGTCAGCACACCGGAAAGTGGCGATCCGAGGCCGACAACTCGATCAACGTTCTACCGCTTTGGCCCCGATCGCTTGATCCACGCTGTAGATATCAGCGAAGTGGACTCGTTCTATATTAGCGCGAAATAGAAGCTGACGCGATGCACGCACTTTCCCGGAACTTCGCACCAACAGGTTCCGGCAAAGAATCTGCGTTCTCAATATGCGATCACTTTCGGGAACGGCAGCTATCGCCACCAGCCTCCTGAAAGCTGCCTGTCCGCTTCCCACCAACCCAGGCTGTTCATGGGGCCAGCGATGTTGATGAACAAACGACGGCTTTCGACGTGTGGGCTCAGGCGCCTGAACGGCCGCTATTAGGGCGATCGTGGCGGAGGACGAGGCGATGGTCAAAATGACGGTTTGTGCCCACTTGCGAACGTTCGATTTGGAAGTCCAATGCCCCTCAGTGACTCGCCATCGGCAGCCTCGAGCAGTCTGGTCCGGTGACGCTGGTGGCGGATTGGTCCTCCAGCCACGCGGAAAGCCACACGTTTGGAAGCGTGTGTGGGTTTTGGAAGAACCACCGATCGCTTGAAACCGAGTTGATTCGCTGGATGTCTCGAGCCAAGTCTCCAGACGAACGCACCAGAACGACCTGATGATAAGAAATGACTTGGCCATCGCGTAAGGCCGACAAATGGCTGAAGCACACACCGGTTGCTCCGGGCCGCTCGTCGGCCTTGGCGCTGGAATTAAACCCGTTCAGCAATATCAGCCCACAGAACCAGGCAGCCCATTTCAGTTCGGATATGTCGAGCCTCATCGCGTGTCTCCAGCTGCAGCCAGTACCGCTGACCACTTTAGCTCGGCCAGCCCTGCTAGCGAGAATACTTTCTGCGCCGTAATTGGTGTCGGCCTCTCGCCACTTCCGGCCGGCCAAAAGATTGAATAGCCTCATGAAAAGTAGCTGTCACCAGGCTCCCAATCCGAGATGAACGAAGGCACGGTTTCGTTGTCGACCGCTGCTGCGGGAACGTCCGCAATGAAGGCGGTATTACCCGGGAATTTTCAGCCCAGCAGTTCACGTGTCAGAATGTCCTCGCTTGGCAATGCTTCGCGTGCGAGGCAGGCTAACAGGCACAATATCAGGAGATCCCATGCGTCGACCCAGTCGCGATGGTCGAGCTTGCCGCCGCTGCCATGCGCTGCCCGTGAACGTCGCGCATAACTGCGCTTCGTTTCCTCGTAGGTTTTGAGGCGGTCGCTCCGCACCGGCGCGCAAAGCTGACTCACAAGCAGACCGAGTCGGAATGACACTTCGGTTGAGACATTGGGAAACAGCGCTTCGATGCCCTGCCAGATATGCAGCAGCGACGAGGACAGATCGGGAATGGCAGGCGCCGTCTGCAAGGCGAGACGTGCAGCCTTGAGCGGCTGATGCGCCATCTCAAGAGCCATCCAACGTTCGGCGTCCGCGACTGCGTCGGTGAACGCCTGCGCCGAAACGGTCCGCGTTGCCCCAACCGTGATCGACTGAAAGGTCGGCTCATGCAGCCAGCCCTCGATCTTGCCGTCCGCCGACACGAAGCCGCTCTGGAGTCCGGGCGGCAGCTCGGGGCGCATCGTCGCGGAATCGCGATAGTTGAGTCCACTATAGTCGCGCAGCGTATGCGTCATGCCGACCGGCATGATGAATGGCGACACCCACTTCAGGTACAGCATCACCTGCAAGATGCGGACGCGCTCCTGCGCTTGCGCGAAGTCCGGCGCCCCCCTGATTTCGATTTCGAGGTGGCAATCGTTGAGAAACACGTCGAGCAGATGCCAGGAGAATTGCAGCTTGTGCGAGGCACCGAGCGTCGCAAAGTCGAAGGTGGTGGTTTCCCATTCGCGTCGGCGCAGCACTGCCTGCGCCGTCTTTACGATCGGCGGCAAATCGCCGGGCACTAGCGCCAGACATGGGAAGAAATAGCTCGGCATCAGCTGCGATCGCTAGCGGTGCTGCTGTTTCCGTCAAGGTGGTAGCACGCAGGAGCCGAAGTCAAGGCCGGGCAATCGGACAGCATGGGAGACCTCTACCATCTCGCTGATCGTTCCCTTCCACGAAACGGCAATCTGGGGCATCTGCCGCCGATGCGTATTGCTGCCGTTCAATCCTTCGCCATCGTCGATGACTTGCACCGCGCCAGTGACGCGATCGTGCATAGGCTTCGCTGGGCAGACATCGAAGGTATTGATCTTATTATATTCCCAGAGGCGTTCCTGCTCGGGCATTCCTATGACCAGGAGACGATCCGATCCCGCGCGCGCAGAGGGGGCCCCGCCATCGCCGCGTTGTGCGAACGCGTGGCGACTTTTCGTTCAACGCTCGTGGTAGGCGCGTTCAACCTCGTCAATGGACAGATATTCAATAGCGCATTCGTCATCGAAGCCGGTCAGGTTGTTGGGCGATACGCGAAGGCGCATCCAAATGAACCGGGAGTTACTGCTGGCACCGACTTCCCAATCTTTCGGCGGTTGGGCGTTCGGTACGGCGTGAATATCTGCAACGACGCCAACTTTCCTGTTGCGGCCCAGCCCATAGCCGACCAAAATGCGGGACTGATCGTCTATCCCCTGAACAATATGCTGGCCTCCGAGACGGCCGATCATTGGCGGGAGAAGAGCGTGGCGAACCTGATCAATCGCGCCCGCCAGACGAAGTGCTGGGTGGCGTCCTCCGATGTCGTCGGCACCGCAGGTCATCTCACAAGCTGGGGATGCACAGCCATCGTAACACCGGCGGGTGACATCGTGGCTCGCGTCCCAGAGTTACATGAGGGCGTTGCAGTTTATGAGATACCGGCAGGCTAAACCGCTTGCGGTTTCCCGTTTCTCGACCCTTTTGGCAGAGCGTTGCTCAATCGCGTGTCGATGCTTCTTATGACGTTCCCGCGATCTTGCTCGTCAGAACCATACCAATCGACGCGCTGACGACAAGAGCGACGGCGAGCCACTGGAGGCTGGTCAGCAGTTCGCCCAGCACCACCGCGCCGACGATCGCCCCGACTGCGGGCTCTATGCTTAGCAACACGCCCAGGCTGTTCGCCGGTATGGATTTCATTGCGACCATTTCCAGCGAATATGGAATGGCGCTCGACAGCAGGGCCGCCGCCAGTCCCATGACGATCCATTCCGGCGTGAGGAGGGCGACGCCGGTCTGGTAGATACCGATCGGGACGACGACGATCGCGGCCGCGACCATGCCGAATGCGACGGTCTGCCCGGACGGCAGGTGAGTGGTCCGCTTGCCAAACACGATATAGAGTGCCCAGCAGATTGCCGCAGCGAGCGCGAACAAGATGCCAGCAGCATCAAGGGCGTGATCGGTCGGACGCAACGGTAGCAGGAGTAGCAGTCCCGTCACTGCCAGTCCGGTCATCGCGAACTGCATCGGCCGATGCGAGCAGATCAGCGACACCGTGAGCGGCCCCAGGAACTCGATCGCGATCGCGAGGCCAAGCGGGGTCGTCCGTAGTGACAGGTAGAAGCACAGGTTCATCGTGCCCAGCGCTACGCCGTAAGGAACGATTCTAATGATGTCGTGGCGACAGAGAGGTGTTCGCCACGGGCGCATCACAGCAAGCAGAATGACCGCAGAGAAGCCGACACGGTAGGCAGTCGTTCCCGCAGCGCCGACGAGCGGAAACAGCGACTTTGCGAAGGACGTGCCCAAGGAGAATGTGACGATTGAAGCAAACAGCGCGGCGTAGGGCCGAAAGCGGCCGGTCGGGGCAACAGAGCCCAATGTATCGGATTGCACGGTCATGGCGCGACGATAGCGCCGAGATCGTAGTGGAAGGCGGTTATTCCTGTTGTTTGACAGCGGGATTCATCAATAAGACTGCCCATATGACGGAAAACGCCGACCTGGACGACTTCGATCACCGCATCATTGCGGTGGTGCGGCTCAACAATCTTGAACCGGCTCGGATCATTGCCCAGCGGGTGGGTCTTTCCGAAAGTGCTGTGCTACGCCGGTTGCGCCGGCTGCGCGCAATCGGCGTCATCGTTGCCGACGTTTCAGTCATCGATCCGGCGCGGCTGAAGCCGGCCATTACCATGCATGTCCTGGTTCAACTCCAGCACAGCAATCTTCGCGCCGAACAGGCATTCGCGATGAAGATTCAGCGTCAACCCGAGGTGGTGGCGGCATGGCACGTTACTGGCCAGACAGACTTTCTGCTGATCGTCGCGGTCCCCTCTATCGAGGAGTATCAACGGTTCTCGGATGAAATCCTGGCAGCGGACGAGGATGTACGGATGTTCGAGACGCTGGTCAGCCTTCGTGAGATCGTCCGATTCGACCCCCTGCGTGCGCAGCGATTGACGTGATCTCGGGCGAGTGACGGCAATCCCTACAATACGTTTCGCACGGCAACATGAGCAACATGGGTTTGAGCAGCGGCTTCTTGTGGTGATGATCTCTTTGGGACGGGAGCTAACGCCATCTGCCTATCGAACCAGACTGCTTCCCCCAGTTGCCGCCGGCCCACATGGCCGCGCCGGGCCATGAGACCGGCCATCCGCTGCTGAGTTTCACCCGATGAACCTATGACCGGTTTCGAAGGTAATGCCCGCGGCTCTGAATGACCGGTATGAGGGCGATCTGGGTCACAACCCGGGTGCATAAATCCGAGGCGCAAGTGGCCCACGACTCGGCCGAATCGGACATTGGATTCCGCTCCTGCGAACCGAACCCATTTACTTTTCGCTTGACAGTGGCACCCCCGATGGACCGATTTGCGAATCATCGAATAACCTGTCGCCTTATCAATTGGATAGAATGCTAGGCTGTAGACTCATAAACACGGAGCCACAGCCGCATTGAGGCCAGTTGGACCATGGCGAGGAAGTTTTTGGCCAGCTTGTCGTAGCGAGTTGCGACCCGGCGGAAGTGCTTCAACTTGGAGAAGAAGCGCTCGATCAGGTTCCGCTCGCGGTAGAGCCATGTGCTGAAGTAAGGTTTGGATCGCCGGTTCGACTTCGGCGGGATATTGGCGAACGCCCCCTTCTCGCGGAGAGACGTGCGGATGCGATCGGCGTCATAGGCTTTGTCGGCCAGCACGATCGTTCCAGCGCCAACATGATCAAGCAAACCGTCAGCCGCTTGCCCGTCGTGGCTTTGCCCAGCGGTTAGGCTTAGCCGGATCGGGAGGCCTTGCCCGTCGACGACCGCGTGGATTTTGGTCGTGAGGCCGCCTCGGGAGCGACCGAGACAATGATCTCGATCCCCCTTTTTGCCGTCGCGGCCTGCTGGTGGGCGCGAACAGAAGTGCTGTCGATCATTTGGATGTCGCCATCGCGGGCAGCGGTGATGGCGTCCATCATCCGATCCCACACGCCTACCTTTCGCCATCGGGCGAAGCGGTTGTAGCAGGTTGTGCGCGGGCCATAGCGTTCCGGCAAATCGCGCCACGGCGCACCGGATCGCAGCACCCAAAAGATGCCGTTCAGCACGCGTCGGTCATCTGCACGCGGCACGCCTCGGGGCTTGTTGGGCAGCAGCGGTTCAATCACGCGCCACTCGAAGTCAGTCAGATCATATCGGCTCATGCCAATGCTGAATCACCTTTCTTCTCGGAAAGAAAGGCGCTTGAATGACGGCATGGAGGAACCCTTTGCCAGACTGAAAGCTGCGCTACTCACAGCATTGGTGCCGACCTTGGTCGTCGCGGCCATGCTGACGTTCGGCTTCCTCGTCAGGGGAATAACGCTAGAGCCAGGCTGGCCACGGCGAGCCGCAGTCGCTGCGTCAGTCGCTTACATTTGCTTTGTCGGACCCATCCTATTCCGCGCGCGGAAGCCGACAAAGCGATAGTTTCATTTATGGGTTCACGGCCTAATTCGATTCCCTTCACCGGCGGCATTCCCCCAAGTCTTTTCCGCTCCCATTCCTTCTTCATACCCGCAAATCCGGTAGGTGCGCGCCGCCCCACGCCGGATTATTGCGGATCATCCAGGCTGAACTGGTCGTCATCCTCGTGGTAGGTGAAGACTTCGGCGTAGCGGCCCCAGTTGGTCACGGTCTTGAGCGTTTCGCTGGCGAAATCCGGGCTCATGTGGTCCTCCAGCTCGTCGCGGAAGCGGCGCGCGGGGGCCTTGTGGCTGGCGCGTTCATCAAGGATGCGGCGGATGTGGCCGGCGAGCGGAACGTGGGCGAGCAGCGCCTCTCCGAACATCGCCTTGCGGTGATCGACATCGGCCTGGGCATAGCGGCGCGCCGCGGGCGTGAGCAGCAGTTCGGCCCCGCGCAGTTCGGCAAAGCGCAGCAGTTGCAGGGTTTCGGCCATGGGGAAGAGATCGTCGATCTCGAAATTGAGGGAATCAGCCAGTTCCGCCATGCTGGCGCGGCCGTTGAACGGGGTACCGTCGACCTCTTCGATCAGGCCCGCCAGCGTGTTGGTAGACACATGCGGCAGGACCATGGCGATGCCAGTGCCGGGGAACACCCCTTCACGCGGGCGGGCGGCATCGGCCGGGCGGGCGGTCATCCGCGCATAGATGTCATCGACCAGCGCGCGGAACGGCGGATCGAGGCGATCGCGCGGGCGCGGGATATCCACCTTGATCTCGGCCACGACGCGGCCGGGATTGGACGAGAAGACCAGGATGCGGTCGCACATCTGCACCGCTTCCTCGATATTGTGGGTGACGATCAGGATCGACTTGATCGGCATCCGCCCTTCCGACCAGAGATCGAGCAGATCGGTGCGCAGCGTTTCAGCGGTAAGCACATCGAGCGCGGAAAAGGGTTCGTCCATCAGCAGGAGCGAGGGATTGACGACCAGCGCGCGGGCCAGGCCGACGCGCTGGCGCATGCCGCCCGACAGTTCCTTGGGATAGGCGTTTTCAAAGCCATCGAGGCCGATCAGGTCGATCGCGGCCAGCGCGCGGCTGCGGCGTTCGGCGGCGGGCACTTTCTGCGCCTCGAGCCCCAGTTCCACGTTTTGCAGCACGGTGAGCCAGGGAAACAGGGCGAAGGTCTGGAACACCATGGCGACGCTGGGATCGGGGCAATCCTCGCTCGCGATGCGCGCAACGGTGCCCTGGCGCGGATGGATCAGGCCGGCGATCGAGCGCAGCAGCGTGGACTTGCCCGAGCCGGAGCGACCGAGCAGCCCGACGACCTCGTTCTGGTAGAGCGTGAGATCGACGTTTTCGAGCACGAGATGGCCACCGGGCGGCGGACCATAGAAATGGTTCAGGCCCTTGACCTCGATCAGCGGCTGGGGCGGCAGGAGAGTTGCCATGGGGATACTCCGAAAACGATAAGCCAGGGACGGGGAAAAGGCAGGGCAGTCAGAGGCGCAGGCGGCGTTCGCCAAAGGCATAGAGCGGGCGCCACACCAGGCGGTTGAAGCCGAGCACGAACAGGCTCATCACCGCGATGCCCAATGCCACCTGCGGATAGTTTCCGGCGGTGGTGGCATCGGCAATATAGGCGCCAAGGCCATGGGCGCGCAGGTGGTGATCACCCCAGGTGACCACTTCGGCCACGATCGAGGCATTCCACGAGCCGCCCGACGCGGTAAGGGCGCCGGTGATATAGTACGGGAAGATGCCGGGCAGCGCGACCTGGCGCCACCACTGCCACCCGCGCACGCCAAACATGCCGGCCGCCTCACGCAGGTCGTTGGGAATGGCGCTGGCCCCGGCGATGACGTTGAACAGGATGTACCACTGCGTGCCGAGGATCATCAGCGGCGACAGCCACACATCGGGCGCCAGGCCGAAGCGGACAATGGCGATGACGGCAAAGGGAAACAGGACGTTGGCGGGAAAGGCCGCGAGAAACTGGGCGATCGGCTGAACCCGTTCGGCAAGGCGCGGGCGCAGGCCGATCATCACGCCCAGCGGCACCCAGATCACGCTGGCCAGCACGATCAGCACGATCACGCGCACCATGGTGATCATGGCGTCGCCCAGGGCCTGGGCCATGTCTTGCAAGGTAAGCGAGGTGAGCACGTAGTGCCCGGTCCAGCCGAGCGCCGCGATCACGCCGAGCCACACCCCTGCCTGCCACAGCCGTTCCAGCCAGGGGTTGGATGCGCCATCGACCACGACACGCTGGCGCCGCGCGCGCGGTTCGAGCGCAAGGAGCAGCCGGCCCAGCGTGGCCAGCGGCGCCAGCACCACCGGCAGCAGGCGGGTGCGGCGCAAGAGATCATGAAACCAGCTTTGCGGGGCATCAGCGCTGGCGGTCTGTTCAAAGCGGAAGCGATCGGCCCAAGCCACGATCGGGCGGAAGAACAACTGGTCATAGGCCAGGATGACCAGCGCCATCGTGCCCACCGCCCAGCCCACGGCGTGGAAATTCTGCTGCTGGATCGCCATGGCGAGATAGGAACCGATACCCGGCAGCGTGGCGGTGGTGTTGCCCACGGTGATCGCTTCGGATGCCACCACGAAGAACCAGCCCCCAGACATCGACATCATCGCGTTCCACACCAGCGCCGGCGTGGCAAACGGCAGATCGAGCCGGAGGAAACGGCGCACCGGCGACAGTGCAAAGCCCTGGCACACTTCCTCCAGATCGCCGGGCACGCTGCGCAGCGACTGGTAGAAGCTGAACGCCATGTTCCACGCCTGCGAGGTGAAGATGGCAAAGACGCTGGCGAGTTCCACCCCCAGCACGTTGCCGGGGAAGAGGTTCATGAAGAACGTGACGGTGAACGTGAGGAAGCCCAGGATCGGCACGGATTGCAGGATATCGAGCGCCGGCACGATGAGCCGCCCGGCGTGGCGGCTGCGCGCCGCCAACGTGGCCACGACCAGCGTGAACACGGTGGAGGCCAGCAAGGCGGCGAACATCCGCAGCACGGTGCGCAGCGCATAGTAGGGCAGATGCACCGGCGCGAGCGTGACCGGTTCGAGATTGAGACTGCTGAGCGGGGCCACGGCGCCTTCGGCCGCGCGGAAGACCAGCACGGCCAGGCCCGAGAGGATGGCGAAGGCAATCGCATCCTCGCGGTTCGGGCGGGTGAGCCGCAGCATGCGCGAAAAGCTGGGCAGGCGGGTGGTGGTCATGATCCAGGCTCTTTCAGAAGCCGGCGTGGACACGCAAGGCAAAGATATTGGCCGGTCCGCGATCGCGGTTGTAGCCGGGATTGGCGATGTGCTGATAATCAAACGTCATTGAACCCCAGCCGACCGGACGGAAGGCATAATAGGCTTCCACGATCTGCTCCGTCCCAGGATGGGGCAGCGCGCCATCGCCCACCAGCACACCCAGACCACCGGCCGCGAGCCACCGCTTGTGCGCCGCCGAAATGCCGTTGGCGACACCAGCAACGGCGAAGGTATCCTGCGGGCGCCCCCAGCCCTTGCCGGTCAGCGAGCCACCGAATGCCAGGGTGCGGTCGATATCGGTGAAATCGTAGGTTTCGATCCGCCCATCGCTCCACCCGCCGCGCATGAACAGGCCAAGGCTGCCGGTCACTTCCTGTTCGGCATTGAACGCGATGCCGAGGCGATCCTGCACACGGCGCGCCGGGGCCAGGTCTGGCACAGTCTGCCCGCTAGCGGCTGCGAGCGCCAGGGCATCATCGAACCGGGCAAAGCGACCACGGTTGCGGAAGCCGGTGACGCGCACGGCGCCGGGATGGCCAGCAAGGGTGAAGCGGCGCTCAACCTCGGCAATCAGCGCGTTCTGCGAGAAATTGCTTTCCAGCGCGACGCCGTTGGGCACCTGGGACAGGTTGTAGAGCCCGGCACGCAAGGTCCACGGACCCTGGTACCATTCGGCCGCGACGCCATAGGTATAGCCCCAGGCGTTGGCGGCGTAATCAAAACTGCCGGTATCGACGAGCGACCAGTTGAGGAAATCGCCGCGCGGATCGTGGGCATAGCGGTTGGTGTCGAAGACATCGCCCACGCCCATCTTGCCTACGGTGATCACCAGGCGGTTGACGGTGGTGGCCAGGCGCAGCTGGTTCTGTGCCGCGGCCACGGCCAGGGGATCACCGCCCAGGGCGATCGTCTGCCGCAGGAACGCGCGCTGCAACTTGAAGTAGGGGCTGAACTGGCCAACCTTGTAGGCCTCTGCGCTGGGAAATCCGCCTGCGCCCAGCGTGTTGGACAGGCCAAACCCCTGGTCGATTTCGGGATTGACCCAGACTTCCGCCCCGCGCCAGGGCCGCACCCCGAGATAGAGCGTGGCATCGTTGGTGGCCTTGACCTGGTGCGGGGCGAGGCTGTTGTCGGCCGAATACGGGGAAGCGAAACCGCCCACGCCCTGCGCCACCAGGGTATATTGGCCATGGATCGCAATGGTTTGATCCGGGGCTTGATCGGCCACTTGGGCCGCAGGCGGGGCATCGGCGCGAACCGGTGCCTGGGCCAGCAGCGCGCCCCAGGCAAGAGCGGTGGCCAGCCGGCCGGCCATGCGCCATTCGATCGATGCAGCCGTCAGCCCGTTCACCGCCGCAGCGCTAGCGTGGGAATATGACAGGCGCGTGTTGTGGGCCGGGAGGCTGTCGATGGTCGCTGCGCGCAATGCGCGCCGCAGCAGCGGGAAGGAAAGCGTGATCATCAATTCGGTCCTTGGTCAGGCGGCAACCGCCCGGCCGGACCGAGGACACATCACATGACGTGCCGCACCGATCCTGCGGGCAAGCTGCCAGCCGCAACACAAGCGGCAGTCAGGCTTGAGCGCCTACTGTCGCCTTCGTCGGCGGAAGGGTTGCAACTTCGCGGCATCGGTATGATTCCTTGGAATTTCGTCGCGTCATTGGGCCATGCACACGCGGCCCGGGAACGACTCGACTTGCGCGCCCCTATACCCTAGGGGAGTACGGTATCAAGTGAAAAAGGGACCAGGATCATGAGCCATGTGGCAGCCGAAAAGCAGAAACTGCTCAACCGGCTGAAACGCATCAGGGGGCAGATCGACGCGCTGGAACGGGCAGTGGACGCCGAAGTGGAATGCGCGCGCGTGCTGCAACAGGCAACGGCCTGCCGCGGCGCCCTGGAAGGCTTCATTGCCGAAGTGATCGAAGACCATATCCGCGAGCACATGATCGATCCTGGCCAACCAGGCAGCGATCCCAAGACCCAGGCCGCCGAGGAACTGGTGGCGATCATCAAGGCCTATATCCGCTGACACCCACCGCCGCGCCACGGGCACGGACATGGTTTGCAATTGGCGAGACCGATGACGCGGTATAGGGTGCGGGCGATGAACCCGTCACGTCCCGTACCCAACACCACCGCAACCTCTGGCCCTGTCAAAACGCATCAACGGGTGCGCCCGCCGCGGCCGCTGCGCCCGGCCGAGTTGCAGGACTGGCTCAACAGCCGGATCTATCATCCTCTGTCGTGGCGCCTGGCCTGGGCACTGGCACCCACGCCGATCACGCCGAACATGGTTTCCGTGTTCGGGGCAGCCATGGTGGTGGCCGCCGGCGTGGTCTATTGCCAGCCGGGCTGGCCCTGGATGGTCTTGCTGGGGCTGGCCCTGCATCTGAGCTGGCACGTGGTGGATGGCGCCGATGGCGATCTGGCGCGCCTGACCGGGCGCAGCGGGCCGAACGGCGAAATGGTGGACGGGCTGTGCGATTATGGCAGCCACACCGTGGTCTATCTCCTGCTCGGCTGGTGGTTGCAGGAGCATGTCAGCCCATGGTGCTGGATCGCGGTGGTGGGCGCGGGCCTGAGCCGCATCGTGCAGGCCAATCATTATGAAGTGCAGCGGCGGCAATATCAGTGGTGGGCCTATGGCAACCCGTGGCTGCGCCAGGATGACGTGCCGATCACCGGGCCGGGCACCGCGCTAGCCCGCCTTTATCTCTTGCTGGGCCGCGCCCTGGCGCCAGGCGGGGTTGCGGTCGATGCCGCTTACGACCGGCTGGCCACCGATCCGGCCGGTACGGCAAACGCGCGCGCGATCGCCCGGGGCCATGCCCGCGATCTGCTGCCGGCGTGGCGCATCCTGGGCGCCAACAGCCGCACGATCCTGCTGGGCTTGGCCATGCTGGCCGGTTCGCCGCTCTATTATTTCCTGTTCGAAGCGGTGGTGCTAAATATCGTGCTGCTGGCATCGATTGCCCATGCCGGCGGCGCCGCGCGGCGGCTGGAGCATGATTTTGCCAGTGCGACAACCGACAGCGTTGCCGCGCGCTGAACCGCCGAGGGCGCGCGCCCAAGCGTTTTCAGTGTGCGACAAGTCGAGCGCAAAGTTGCAATGCAGCTGCAGTATGGCAGTCATAATGTAACAACCACACCGGGCTCCATTGCCATGGCCCGAGGATTGCTCTATTTTGGCGCCTTCCGGTCCGGACCGTCCGGGTTCCACTCATTCTTCCTTGTTTGAAGGCGGGGTGGGCAGCACCGCGAAAAGACAGTTTCGTTTGAGTGTCAGGCAGGTACCTGGCTGTTATCAGCATGGGCCACCGCCATGACCGCAGGAGAATTACCTAAAATGCCATCGATCAAAGTCGCGGTTATTGGCGTCGGCAACTGCGCCAGTTCACTGGTTCAGGGTGTTTTCTATTACAAGAACAACAACTCTTCCCAAGGCCTGATCCATGATGTCATCGGCGACTATGTGCCGGGCGACGTTGAATTCGTTCTCGGGGTCGATGTCGATGCTCGCAAGGTGGGCAAGGATCTGGGCGAGGCGATCTTCGCTGCCCCGAACAACACCACCGTGTTCTACAAGGACGTGCCGACCACCGGCGCCAAGGTGATGCGCGGCCGCGTGCTCGACGGCGTTGCCGACCACATGACCGTCGCCGGTGAGCGCGGTTTCATCGTGGCCGAGGGTGAAGACCCGAGCCAGGCCGACATCGTTGCAGCGCTCAAGGAATCGGGCGCCGAAATCCTGCTCAACTTCCTGCCCGTCGGCTCGCAGAAGGCCAGCGAATTCTACATGGAATGCGCGCTGGAAGCGGGCGTTGCCGTGGTGAACTGCATCCCGGTGTTCATTGCCAGCAACCCGGAATGGGAAGCACGCTTCCGCGCCGCTGGCCTGCCGATCGTGGGTGACGACATCAAGGCCCAGGTTGGCGCCACGATCGTGCACCGCACGCTCTCGACGCTGTTTTCGGCACGCGGCGTGACCACCGAGCGCACCTATCAGCTCAACACCGGCGGCAACACCGACTTCCTCAACATGCTCGACCGCCATCGCCTGTCGAGCAAGAAGGAATCGAAGACTGAAGCCGTGCAGGCCATGCTGGCCCAGCGCTTGGCCGAAGAAAACATCCTGATCGGCCCGTCGGAATACGTTCCGTGGCAGAAGGACAACAAGATCTGCTTCCTGCGCATGGAAGGCGTGCAGTGGGGCAACGTTCCGGTGAACCTGGAACTGCGCCTGTCGGTGGAAGACAGCCCCAATGCAGCCGCTTGCGTGATGGACGCGATCCGTTGCTGCAAGGTGGCGCTGGAACGCGGTGAAGGCGGCGCGCTGATCGGCCCGTCGGCCTATTTCTGCAAGCACCCGCCCGAACAGTTCATCGACGATGTCGCGCTGCGCATGGTCGATGAATATATCGCTGCCGTGCCGCAGGCAGCCGAATAAGCATGGAAACTGCTGCCGTGTCGCGGCCCGCCCATGGCGCCGCCGTGCCGCGGCATGCGGTTATCCTGGCTGCTGGACTGGGATCGCGCTTGCGCGATCTCAGCCAGTCCAAGCCGCTGACCCCGGTTTGCGGTTTCCCCCTTTTGGAACTGGGCGTGCGCCAGGCTGCTGCTGCCGGCATTACCCATATCGTGGTGGTGACCGGGCACGAAGCGGCCCGCGTAGAAGCCGCCCTGCCCGATCTGGCCGCCCGTTGCGGCGTGGCCATCCAGGCCGCCCGCGTGGCAGACTGGACCTTGCCCAATGGGCATTCCGTCATCGCCGGCGCGGCCTTGGTCGATGGGCCATTCCTGCTGATGATGGCCGACCACATCTTTTCCGCCGAGATTCTGCAGCGCCTGACCCATGAGGGCGCGCCGACGCGTGACGTCACGCTGGCGATCGATCGCCGGCTCGACAATCCCCTGGTCGATCCTGACGACGCCACCTGGTTGCGCACGCGGCCAGATGGGACGATCGCGGCGATCGGCAAGACCATCTTTCCCTATGACGCGGTGGATTGCGGCGCGTTCCTGGCGACGGCAGCCCTGCCCGCCGCGATTGCCCAGGCTGTGGCCATGGGCCGCCCTGGATCGCTTTCCGATGGCATGCAGGTGCTGGCCGATGCTGGCCGCGCCGCCACGATGGAAATCGATGGCGCCTGGTGGATCGACGTGGACGACCCGCGTGCCCACGCCCAGGCCGAGGCCGACCTGCCCCAGGCGATCCCCGCGCTGTTCAGCCCGGCGATCTGACCGCTTTCACAGAGCAATACACCAAGCGCAGCGGCGGGGGATCACCCCGCCGTGGGCGCGCCGTGGTGCAAGGCGAAGGCGTGCGTGACGGCAATGAGCGCGGCGCAGCCGGCCAGGGCAAGCCAAGGCAGCCAGCCGGCGCGGCGCGTCATCGTGCCATCGCTGTTGCGGGCGTAGTCTTCGACCAGGGCATGGGGAAATACGCCCTTGTCCTGCAGATAGTGACGCCAGGCGAAGACCGGCACGATCAGCAGCAGCGCGATCAGGCCGTTGCGCAGCGTGCCTGCGCCCCACACATCCGCCCCCGCGCCCATGAAGGCCATGTTGACGAAACCGAACGTGCAGCCCAGAGCCAGGAGCCAGGTGGGGCAGCGGAACGGGCGCTCCTTGTCACCGCGATCGATGCGATGAATCCAGCCAGCCTGGAGATTGAGGAAATTGAACGCGAGGTAGCAGACGTTGCTGATCATCAGCACGGCGAAATAGTCTGACGCCAGCAGCAGGATCAGGTTGAAGCCCAGGTCCGTCCACATCGCGGCGGTGGGCGCCCCGTGGCTGTTCACGCGCGAGAGATAGCGCGGCAGCCAGCCATCGAGCGAGGCCTGGTAGAGCGTGCGCGACGATCCCATCATCGAGGTCATCACGATCAGCAGCAGCGACAGGATCAGCATGGCGATGAACAGGTTGGCGATCAACACGCCGGCATGGCTGGAGGCGACGAGACCCAGCCCCTTGACGACGATCGAGGCCAGCGCCTGGGCCACGCCGGAACCATCGTAGATCGAAGGTGAGAGCATGGCGTCAAGGCCGAGCGAGGCCTGGAACGCCAGCGGCACCAGCGCAAAGACGAGGATGCACAACACGCCCGAGGCGATGATCGCGCGCGGCGTATCGCGGGCGGGATTGCGAAATTCGCGGGTATAGCACACCGCAGTTTCAAAGCCGTAGGTGGACCAGCCGGCACCGAACATCGCGCCCATCAGCAGGACCAGGCCATAGCCATTCCAGCTGCCAAAGCCGGCATGGCCCGCCGCGTCGCGCAGCATGGGCAGCAGCGGGAAGAGATGCTCGCGCGGGAGATTGCCGGTGAACACCGGGATCAGGCCGACCAGGATGAGCGGGGCCAGGCACACGAGGCCAAGGATCTTTTGGGCTTGGGCCGCCCGCGCAGCACCGCCATGTTGCAAGGCGAAGGTGAGCAGCAGGAACGCAGTGGCGATCAGCGAGACCGCATTGATGCGCAAAGACAGGCCGGGGCGCACGAAGCCGAGATCGACCAGCTTGATCTGCCAGGCCATGATCGCCGCATCGGGCGCGAACAGGCTGGCCATGATGTAGCCGGCGGCCAGGCTGGTAGCGAGGGTCAGCACCGGCGACCAGGCCAGCCAATTGGCCCAGATGGAGATCGGGGCGACAAAGCGGCTGTAGGGCAGCCAGGCCGCCGCGCCATAGACCGAAGCGCCGCCCGACTTGTGCGGATAGAGCCCGGCAATCTCGGCATAGACGAAGCTCTGGATAAACCCCATGAGGATCGAAGCGATCCAGACCACCCAGCTTGGCTGGCCGATGGTGGCGGCAATGCCACCCATGGTGAGCAGCACACCAGCCGGAACCCCCGACGAAGCCCAGAACGCTCCCTTCCAATCGAGCGAGCGGTGCAGTTCCCCGGCAGGGGCGGCCAAGGTCATCGCGGGGGTTATCGCGGGGTCTTCACCGATCATCGCTGCTGCGTTTCCCAGTTGGGGTGGACGTAGTAAGGCTCGTTGGCCGGCGGCAGGAGCGGGTTGCCGAGGATGTGATCGGCCGCCTTTTCCCCGATCATGATCGTGGGCGCATTGAGATTGCCGGTGGTGATCGAGGGCATGACCGAACTGTCGACCACGCGCAGGCCCTGGACGCCGATCACCCGCAGTTCTGGGTCAACCACCGCCAAGCGATCATCGACGCGGCCCATGCGCGCGGTACACGAGGGATGCAGCGCGCTTTCCACCTTGTCGGCGATGAACGCATCGATCTGCTCATCGCTGACGCAATCGGCGCCGGGCTGGATTTCCCGGCCACGAAACGGCGCGAAGGCGGGCTGCTGGAAGATTTCGCGGGTGAGGCGCACACAGGCGCGCATTTCCGCCCAATCGTCCGGGTGGCTCATATAGTTGAAGCGGATCACCGGCTTTTCGCGGGGATCGGCGCTGCGCAGCGTGACCGTGCCCCGGCTTTTCGAGCGCATCGGCCCGACGTGGGCCTGGAAACCATGCTCCGTGGCGAGCGAGGAGCCGTCGTAATTGATGGCCATCGGGAAGAAGTGATACTGGATATCGGGATAGCGGATGCCGGCGCGGCTGCGAATGAAACCGCAGGATTCAAAGTGGTTGGACGCGCCAAGGCCGGTACGCCGAAGCAGCCATTCCAGGCCCACCTTGGCCTTGCCGACCAGATTGGCGTGGCCGAACAGGGTGATCGGCTGGGTGCAAGCCATCTGGAAATAGAATTCCAGGTGATCCTGCAAGTTGGCGCCGACCCCGGCGCGATCGGCCAACACCGGGATACCATGGCTTGCCAGTTCCTGGGCCGGGCCGATGCCCGACAGCTTGAGCAGTTGCACCGAGTTGATCGGCCCGCCCGAGAGGATCACCTCACGCCCGGCGCGTGCCGTGTGCAGCGTGCCGCCGCGTTCGTACTCTACGCCCACCGCGCGGGTGCCGTCGAACAAAATGCGGGTGGCCAGCGCATGCTGCACAACCTTGAGATTGGGCCGCTTGACCGCATCATAGAGATGCGCCTTGGCCGAAGAGCAGCGCTCGCCCTTGCGCACGGTCATGTCCATGCGGCCAAAGCCTTCCTGCTGAAAGGCGTTGTAATCCTCGGTCGGCTGGTAACCGGCCTGCTGCGCCGCTTCCATCCACGCGTGGTGCAGCGGATTGTCGAGCGTGCCATAGGTGGTGGACAGGGGCCCGTCGCCGCCGCGATAGGCATTGCCGCCCTCTGCGCGGGTTTCCGCGCGCTTGAAATAGGGCAGCACCTGGGCATAGCCCCAGCCGCGCGCGCCCTGATCCTCCCAGCATTCAAAATCGAGCGGATTGCCGCGCACATAGACGAGGCCGTTGATCGAGGATGAGCCGCCCAGCCCCTTGCCGCGCGGACAATGCAAGCGGCGGTTGTTGAGATGCGGCTCGGGCTCGCTTTCATAGCGCCAGTTCCAGCGCGTGGTGTTCATCGGATAGGCGAGCGCGGCGGGCATCTGGATGAAGATCGAGCGATCCGATCCCCCGAATTCCAGCAGCAGCACGCGATGGCGGCCATCGGCGGTGAGCCGGTTGGCCAGCACGCAACCGGCCGATCCGGCGCCAACGATCACATAATCGAACGCCTCGCCCGCATAAGCATCAGTAGGGGGCATCGATCGGCTCCATGGCGACATAGACGCTCTTGAGGCGCGTATAGTGCTCGATGGCGGCGCGGCTGTTCTCGCGGCCCAGGCCCGATTGCTTGACCCCGCCGAACGGCAATTCGATCGGGGTGATGTTATAAGTGTTGATCCAGCAGGTGCCGGCATCGAGCGCGGCGACGACGCGGTGGGCGCGGGTCAGATCCTGGGTGAACACCGCGCCGGCCAGACCGAATTCGGTGGCATTGGCGCGTTCGATCACCTCGGCCTCATCGGTGAAAGGCAGGACGGCCATGACCGGGCCGAAGATTTCCTCCTGGACGATCACCATCTCGTCGTTGCAGGCGGCAAAGATGGTGGGGGCAACGAACGCCCCCTTGTCGCAGCCGTTGGCGAGCACGCGATGGCCGCCAGTGACGAGCGTGGCCCCTTCGGCCTGGCCTTTGGCGATGTAACCGAGCACCTTTTCCATGTGGGCCTGGCTGATCAGCGCGCCGACATGGGTGGCCGGATCGGCGGGATCGCCCACGATCATCGCCTCGGTCCGCACTTTCAGCCGGGCGAGGAAATCATCCATGACGCTGGCGTGGACGAAGACGCGCGTGCCGTTGGAGCAGACTTCACCGGCCGAGTAGAAATTGGCCAGGAGCGCGCCCGAGACGGCATTGTCGAGATCGGCATCGGGAAACACGATCAGCGGGCTCTTGCCACCCAGTTCGAGCGTGACCTGCTTGAGCGTGGCGGCAGCGTCGGCCATCACCTTGCGGCCCGTGCCGACTTCTCCGGTAAGAGATATCTTGGCAATGCCGGGGTGGCGCGACAGCAACTGGCCAGTGGCAGCAAAGCCCTGAACGACCTGGAACACGCCTTCAGGCACGCCAGCCTCGAGATAGATCTTTTCCAGCTCGATCGCGGTAAGCGGGGTCAATTCGGCGGGCTTGAAGATCATCGCATTGCCGCAGGCCAGCGCGGGCGCGCTCTTCCAGCAGGCGATCTGCAGCGGATAGTTCCACGCGCCGATCCCGGCGGTGACGCCCAGCGGCTCGCGCCGGGTATAGCCGAACGCGCCGGGGCCAAGATCGACGTGCTCGCCAGCAATCGTGGCTGCCACGTTGGCATAGTATTCGATGCAATCGGCACCCGAAAGCACATCGACCGCGATGGTTTCCTGGATCGGCTTGCCGGTGTCGCGGGTTTCCAAGAGCGCCAGTTCATCGTTGCGGGCGCGCAGGATATCGACCGCCCGGCGCAGCACGCGGCCCCGCTCGGTACCGGTCAGGCGAGCCCACTGCCGCTGCCCAGCGCGGGCGCGGGCCACGGCGGCATCGATTTCGGCGGCGCCGGCGATGGGGATGGTGGCGAGCACCTCACCCGTGGCGGGGTTGATCGTATCGAAAGAAGCCGGTGCCATCGTGCCCTCTGTCTGGCGTTATGTGCCCACAGAATACGGCAAGCCGGCTTGGAATCAATTTTACCGTGCAAATCGCAATTTTGTAATGCTGAAAAATATCCTTTTAAAACATAATGGTATTTTCCGGCTTTCATCACTGAGACCGATATGGTGCATAAAGTTTTCTTATGCCGGCAGTCATGCTCACAGCTGCGGGGGATCGGCCGCGCCGCGCCACAGCCGGCGCCGCACCCGATTCCAATCGGGCACGCCCCATTCATGACCGCAGGCATGGCCCACAATACTGTCGAGCGGATTGGCATCATCGAGCAGCATGTCCTGCGGCGTAAGCGGTTCGCGTTCGCGCGTGCAGAAGAACGCCGTCACATGGGGCCCCGTGTCCGTGCGGCGCCCAGGCTGGACCAAGGCCAGGCGGTTGCTGCGCAAACGCACCACCATGCCGGGCGGAAACACCCCGATGCTTTGCATGAAGGCAAACAGCAGATCGCGATCGAAATGCCCTTCCCATCCCCACATCGCCGCGAGCGCCTCTACCGGCGTCCACGCCTGCTTGTAGATACGGTCGGACGTGAGCGCGTCGTAGCAATCGCAGATCGCGCCAAGGGCCGCGGCGCGGCTGATCTCGCCCGCATGCAGGCCGGCGGGATAGCCCTTGCCATCCTGCCGTTCGTGGTGGTGCCGGCAGACATCGAGCGCGGTGGGGCAGACATCGCCTGATGCCGCAAGCAGGCGAAAGCCATGTTCGGGATGATCGCGGACGAGGGCGAATTCTTCCTGCGTGAGGCTGGCAGGCTTGTTCAGCACGTCTTGCGGGATACCGATCTTGCCCAGATCGTGGAGCAGGCCAGCCTGGCCATAGTCGCGGGTTTCCTCGGCGCTTAGGCCAAGGAACGTGGCGGCGTTGATCATCAGGGTGCACACCGCCACCGAATGGGCGAAGGTGTATTCGTCCTTGCTCTTGAGACGGACGACATCGATCACCGTGCGCGGGCTGCTGGCAACGGCCTCGGCAATATCTTCTACCAGTTGATGGGTATCAGCAACACGCACCGCGCGGCCCATGCGGGCATCGTCGAACAGGCCGCGCATCGTCTGTCGGGCCTGACCCACCATTTTCTGGACCTGGCGACGGCGCTGGCGCGAGATGCTGTGCATCAGCGCATCGGCGCGATCGGGCGGTGGGGGCGCGGCACGCCGGCAACGGCGGACCGGCCCACGCGGTTCGCCCGGCATTGGACCAGCCGCGCATGCGGGCGGCGCAGGCGCCGCCGGTTCTGCCTCGTATCGGCCGCCGCGCGCCTCGTCGATGATCACGAAGGGGGCGGCACAGCCATGGACCTTGGCAAGGTCGTCAGCAGTCGAGATGACGAAACGCGTGCGCCAGAACGGATGATCGAACCATGATCCGCCGAATCCGCAAATGAACATGCCAAGCTTGACGTGTTCGGGAGGGACATGGCGGATCATGTGCCGCAGATTGCGTGCGCGACCTTCCCCCCGGCCTAAAGCGGCCTTCAGGAAAACCCGCAGAAACATGGTTAAACGCGACGAGTGGTTGCCCCGGCGACGCCGGCGTGGTGATAGCGTGGCATGAGCCACCCTGCCGATCTTGCCATCCGCCTGCGCCGCGCCGCATTCAACCAGGCCCTGGCCGACGCCGACCTGGCCGCGATCGGACCCTTGCTGGCGCCCGACGTCGTGCTGGTGACAGGCAGCGACAGCGCCGTGCTGGCCGGGCGCAAAGCACAACTCCAGGCGTGGAAGCGCGAGTTCGCCGCCAGCCCGCGCAGCATCTATCTGCGCACGCCGGCGACGATCGAGGCATCGGCGGTGGAGCCAATCGCCCTGGAACAGGGAGAGTGGCAGGGCCGCCACGCCGATAGCGGCGCGGTTTACGCCAGCGGACGCTATTGCGCCAAGTGGCGGCAAAGCGATGCAGGCTGGGTCATCGTGGCCGAGATATTCGTGACCATGGCCTAAAGACCGGCGCGGTGAGAGGCGACGGCCAGCCCTGCGGCCAGCAAGCGACCATCCGGGCCGGTGCGGGCCGGCGACCAGATCTCCCATGCCCTTTTTTCATTGATTTACAACGGCACTGGCCATCCACAACCTTGCGGTAGTCGCCGCTTGCGTTCAGCGGGAGCTGGGCAGCTATCGCGCGGCAAAGGCGCACGCCGACTTGGCGCGCGATGCGGAACACTGTCACAAACTCGCCAGTAACCAAGCGACGCACCATGATCTAGAATTTGAAGCGGCGCACGCTCCCGCTCGATCACCGCGTGGGGCCAGCGTCCGATTAAGGTCCAAGCGGCACCGCCGCCGGCCCTGCCGGCATTCGCCAAAGCCTGGCCGCCGCTGGTGTCGTAGTATCCCCCGACGATGTGCAGGCCTGCACTGAGCTGACATCCTATGCCCTGTCGCTGCCCGACTGATCATAGGATGTCAGCGCGCCCACCGTGGTCATACCTGCGGGCGGGCGGTGACATGTCCTGGATTTACCAGGTGCCGGTATTGGGCATGCTGACCCACGGTTCAGCCGGATCGAGGCGGCCGTTCTGGAGCAATTCCACCGAGATGCCATCGGGCGTCTTCACAAAGGCCATGTGCCCATCGCGCGGCGGGCGGTTGATGGTGATCCCGGCATCGGCCAGCGTCTGACACGTGGCGTAGATATCTTCCACCTGAAACGCGAGATGGCCAAAGTTGCGCCCGCCCGCATAGGTTTCGGCGCTGCCATCCTCGGCCGGCCAGTTGTAGGTCAGTTCCACTTCATAATCCTGGCCGGGCGCTGCCAGGTAGATCAGCGTGAAACGGCCCTGCTCGCTGGAAAAGCGGCGCGTTTCCTGCACGCCGAGCAAATTGAAGAACGCAATCGTCGCATCAGGATCGGCCACCCGGATCATGGTGTGCAAAAACTTGGTCATCGTCTGGTTGCTCCGTTCAATGCGATGAATGGGTGGCATATGCCACGCGGGCTCAATGCCCGTTGAGGTTGTGAAAGATCGTGTCGAACGTGCCGTCGCGCTCGGCATGGCGAAATGCCAGCGTATTGGGCACGCAGATTTCGGCCGGCGTCGGCACTTGCGAAAACAGGTCCATGACCTGGGCGATATAGGTTTCCAGCGGCAGATAGCCTTCGCGGGTTTCCTGCCCCGGGGTCAGTCCGGTCTGCACGGCGGGCGGGGCCAGCTCGATGACGTCCACCTGGCCGGTCAGTTGCGCGCGCAGCGACTGGGTATAGGAATGCATCGCCGCCTTGGTCGCGCTGTAGGTCGGGGCTGCCGCCAGCGGCACGAATGCCAGGCCCGAGGTGACGTTGACGATTACCGCATCGGGCTGCTGCGCCAGGTGGTTGACCAGGGCATCGGTCAGGCGGATCGGGGCAAGCAGATTAGTCACCACCGTGGCCTCGGCATCGGCCAGATCGCGCGTGCCGCGCAGATCCTCGAACCGCATGATCCCGGCATTGTTGACCAGAACATTGAGCGCGGGAAAGCGCGCCGTCACTTCGGCGGCAAAGCTGGCGACCGCAGCGGCGTCGGTCACGTCGAGCGCCATGGCGTGAAGCCCGTCGCGCCCGGCCACGGTTTCTTCCAGGGTGGCCAGCGTGCGGCCGGTGACGATGACGGTGTTGCCCGCCGCATGCCAGGCCTGGGCGAGTGCGCGCCCGATGCCGCTGCCCCCGCCGGTGACGAGGATGGTGTTGCCGCCGGTTTTCATGAAGACTATCCTTTTTATGTCGCGTGCAAAGTGGGGGCTGGCCCTACTGATGGCAACTCCCTGCCCGAAAGTTTGCGCCGCCATGCGCGCGGTGGAAGCATCCCGTGGCGTCGCCGGATTGATTGCCATTCCGCAGCGCGGCATAAGGCGGGCATGTTCAAGCACCTCATGCCCTCCCGCCCGTCCCAGGAACGCTCCATGGCCTGGCGGCTCGGCTGGTGGCTGGGCCGCGCCATCGTCGTGTTCCTGGTAGGCAGCGTGCTGTGGGTGCTGATCTACAAGTGGGTGCCGGTGCCGATCACCGCCACGATGTTGATGGACGGCAACAGCATATCCAAGGACTGGACGCCACTGACGCGAATCGACCGCACGATGGTGGACGCAGCGATCGCAGGCGAGGATTCGCGGTTCTGCACTCATCACGGATTCGATCAGGCTGCCATGCTCCAGGCATTCGAACGCAACCAGCAGGGCGGCCGGATTCGCGGCGGCTCCACCATCAGCCAGCAGACAGCCAAGAACGTGTTCCTGTGGCAGGGCGGTGGCTATTTCCGCAAAGCCCTGGAAGCTTGGTTCACCGTGCTGATCGAGCAGATCTGGGGCAAGCGGCGGATCATGGAGGTCTATCTCAACGTCGCGGAAACCGGCATCGGCACCTATGGCGTGGAGGCCGGCGCCCAGCGCTATTACAACAAGGGCGCGCTGCACCTGTCACGGATCGAGGCCGCACGAATCGCTGCGGCCTTTCCCCAGCCCAAGGTGCGTGAAGTAACCGGCGCGAGTGGCTTTGTGCGCCGCCATGGCAATGCCATCGCCGCGCGGTCTTCGGTGGTGCGCGGCCAGTACGATACCTGCGTCTACCAATAATAGCGGAAAGGCCGCCTCCCGGTGGCGGGAGACGGCCCCTCCAGCGTGTAAGCCGAGCCGCCGGATATCACATCTTTGGCAGGCAGGGCTTGCCCCCTTCTTGCCGCAGGATCACGCATTCAACCGGAACAACAATGCTGCAAAGCACAACACCGAAAAGCGGGCGTTCGTTCCCGGCCGCATTAAGCCGAGCCTAGAATGCCGCAGTTGGCCCAGTCCTGGATAGTGCAGTGCAGCACGACTGGTCGCATCATGCGCGCATCCCGGCGCTGCGGCGGACCGCAATGAAAAACCCGCCGCCATCCGAAGGGATGACGGCGGGCTTTTTAGCCAGCTCTGTCCGAAGGGATCAGAAGCCGAAGCTGAGCGTCGCGATCAGCGTGCGCGGCGGGCTGAGCTGCGCATAGGTGATCGGGTTGCCGTTGGTGGCCTGGCTGAGCAGCGTGCCGTCAAAGCCGCCGACATAGTTCACGTCGAACACGTTGGTGACGTTGAGCTGCAGGAACGTGCGTTCGTTGAACATTTCCGCAACCTTCGACAGGGCCAGCTTCGCGTCGAGATCGACGACGGTGTACGGGCGCGTCTTGGCCGGGAAGATTTCCAGCTTGCCGCCGCTGTTCACATAGAACGGCAGGTTCTGGTCGTTCACATAACGCGGACCGGTACGCTTGGCCTGCACGCCCAGCGAGAGCGGGCCGACCGTACCGTCGACACGGCCACCGAAGGTGTAGACCGGGGCGCCGGATTCACGCTTGCCAGCCGTCTGGTAGAACGCCTGGGTGCCGGCTGCGGTGCAGCCATACATGCCCAGCGTCACGTTGGCCGCAGAGCAGGTCCCGGCATCGACGTTGTCGCGGATCTTCGAGTGCAGGTACGAACCGAACACGTAGAACGAGAGATCCTTGGTCGGCGCATAGGCCAGCGAGCCGTCGAAGCCATACTTGTCCACGCGACCGAGGTTGCGATAGATCGAAACCTGGAGATCGCGGTCAAACGCCGAGGCGAGACGGTTCTGGTAGATGGTGTACCAGGCCGAAACCTGCGCCAGCAGCGGGCCGGAACGGAAGCGCACACCGGCGTCGAAGTTGTCGGTCGTTTCCGGATCGGGCTTGGCCGCAGCATTGCTCAGCGGGAAGTAGAACGAGTTGTACAGGTTGTCCGTACCCGGCACCTGCAGACCCTTCGAATAGTTGGCAAAGATGCTGGCCGACGGCGCCACCTTGAGCGTGAAGCCCACGGTGGGCAGCGGCTTGCTGTAGGTGAACACGCGCTGCTGCGGTGCCGCCCAGCCGCTGGTCGGCAGGCCGGCCGCGGTCACGACATAGGGATTGGCGGCAGCATTGGTCGCCAGATCGCCCGAGGTGGCATAGCACGCCACGCCGCCGCTGGCGCCAGTGGTGAAGCACTTGTTGTTCAGGTTGCGCTTCATGAACGGCATGCGCAGGCCGACGTTGACCGACAGCGCATCGAACGTGCCGCGGTATTCCGCCGAAACCTGATGCAGGATCGCATAGGACAGGCGGTTGCGCTTCTGGACGATGTTGCCCTTGGCGTCCGTCAGCGCGTTTTCCGACGGGAAGTAATCCACCCCGAAGCCGTTGGTGTAAAGGTTGCCCAGTTCACCGGTCTGCTTGTGACGGCCACGGTCATACGAATAGGCCACGCGGATCGTGTTGTTCGGGTTGATGTCGTACCGCAGCGAGGCAAGCAGGCCGAGACGCGCGGTCTTGGTCTGGCTCGGCGCCAGCAGGCGCACGGTGTCGCGCAGATCGCCGTCGCCGTTGAGATCACGGCCGAAGTAGTAGTTGCTGCCATTGAAGCCGAGCGTGCCGTTGGGTGCTGCCGCTTCGGTCGCCACGACGGTGCCGCCACCGTTGGCGCTGGTCCACTGGATCGACGGATCGACCGTCAGCACCAGGCCATCGGCCAGGGTGAAGCGCGTGTTGATGCGCACGTTGGCCGTGTCCGACGGGTTGTAGCGGTATTCGTAGTCAGAACCGCACGAGTTGGCCACATCGGCAACGCCGGCGTTGGCCGCCGCGGTGGTGCAGCGGGCTTCCTGATAGAAGCGCTCGTCACCGTTGAGCGGATAGCGGTTGGCCGACGAACCACCCACAACGCGCGAACCGTAGTTTTCGGTCCACATCGGCACCGAGCCGAAGAAGTTGTTGCGGTTCTTGTTGTAGTGGCCGGCGATCGAGATGAAGTCGCCGTTGCTGCCCAGCGGCTGATAGAGCTTGGCGTTGAACTGCTTCTTGTCGATCTTGCCGATACCGCCGAACACGGCGTTGTTGGTCGCGCTCGACGCCGTGATCCAGCCACGCAGGCCCGAGGCCGTCAGGTTGCCGGTGTCAACTTCGCCATAGATGCGCATGAAGTTGAAATCGCCCACCGAACCCAGCATGCGCGCGTGGAAGTCTTCGGTCGGCATGCGCGAGCGATAGTTGACGGTCGAACCCGAAGCGGCGGCCGTGGGCGAGTCGACGTCGGTGGTGCCGAGGTTGACGTTGACCTGCTCGATGATTTCGGGGTCAAGCTGCTGGTTTGAATAGAGGGCATAGTTGCCGGTGTCGTTCAGCGGCATGCCGTCGAACGTCTGCGAAATGCGGGTGTTGTCAAAGCCGCGGATGAACAGCTTGCCGCCGGCCGAACCGAACGGATCGTTGTTCTGGAAGCTGACGCCCGGCACCAGGTTGATGATGTCGTTGATCGTCTGGCCCGGCGTCTGGTGGGCGATGATCGTCTGGTCGAGAACCTGCTTGGCCTTGGGCGTGTCGGGCAGCTGAACGCCGTTCACCGACTTGGCGGCATGGCCGCTGACCACGATGGCCTGCTGTTCGAAATCGACCGAGCCGGTGGACTGGGCAAAGGCGGGCGTGCTGGCCAGAGCCATGCCCAGCGCCAGCATGGAGCCGGCAGTAAAGTGCGAGCGGTGCATTGGTGTCCCCGTTGCGTGTAATCAGTCGCCGCGATGCAACGACAGAAAGATGATCCGTCCCCGCTGCCATCAGACGACCCGACGCATGGCAGGGCGCCGGCACAAATCTTCCACGCGCCGGCAGGCCTCCCTGACCGGTTTCTTGTGACACGAAAATGACAAAATTTCTGCAATTTTTACTTGATTTTGGCGTTCGCGACAAAATGCTTCAGGATCAAGCGCGCAGTCTTGCCAATCATTTCAAGTGAAAGCAGTCAGGCGCAATGATGGTGCAGATTGTGGCGGCTTCGCAACAACAGCAAAGAATTTGCGCAAGTGCGAAACATTTGGCACCAAAGCAAACGCTTGTGCCAAGACCAGCCGCAGTTTGCGGTGAAATCCGCCTGGCGTTACGGTCCGGCGGCCGCGCCCGTCAGGCCGCAGCCTCTGCCGATTCGTCCTGCGCCACCAGCAGCCAGCGCTCCGCGCCTTCCAGCCCGACGGCAGTCAACCGACCCGAGGCATAGGCGCCGGTATCAATGCCGACACGCAGCGGCGAAAGCTCCGGCTCGTCGACGATGGTATGGCCATGCACCACGGCGAAATCGCGCGGGGTGCGGTCGGCGATGAACTCCCCGCGAATCCAGCGCATGTCGCCGGGCACTTGTTCGTCCAGCGCCACGCCGGGGCGAATCCCGGCATGCACGAAGACATAGTCTCCGATGCGAATCTGGTCTTCCAACCCGCGCAGGAATGCGATGTCGGCCTGCGGCACGAAATCGGGCATCGCGGCACGCAGTTCTTCCAGCGTCATCCGCGCATAGTCTTCGGGATCAATCGGATAGCTCAACAGCGTTTCCCGGCCACCATGGCGCAGGAAATGGCGCAGGGTTTCATCGCGCTCGAACGCGCCCAGGAACATTTCCTCGTGATTGCCGGCCAGGATGCGCACGCGGCGGCGCTGCGCCCAGCTTCTGGCCCGGTCGATCACGCCCGCGCTATCGGGCCCACGATCGATCAGGTCGCCCAGCAGGATAACCGTGGTTTTCACCACGCCTTGCCCGCTGCGTGCCGCATCGTCGGCTTCAATGAGGCCGATCATCTGCTCGAACAGGTCGAGCCGGCCGTGAATGTCACCCACCGCATAGACGCGTTGGCCCGAAGGAACCAGCGTGGGCGGCGCAGGCGGTTCTGCCCGCGCCCCGGAAACGAGTGACTTTAGCAACTTCAGCATGCACCGGCCGTAACGATCATTCGCCAAACTATATGGGCGCTGCCACGGCCGAGACAAGCGCCAGAAACACTATGATGCACAAAAGACACATTCCAGAACGAGAATGCCACGGTCGGCGGAATGGTCTTGTGCAACGCAGCAGGCGGCGGCATCCAGATAAGTGCAAGTCGTCAACCAGCCCGCGCAAGAAAGAGGCCGGGGCGATTTGTGCAGGCGGGGCGACGCGTCAAAGACAAAATTAAAGAGGTATTTCATGCGTACGTCCATCAAGTCGCGCGTGGCCAAGGTCGCCACGGCGTTCAGCCTTGCCGTGCTTGCCGGCTATGCCGTGCCTGCCATGGCCGACGAGACCGCGCCCCCGAGCGATTTCAAGGTGACTGGCGCCGCCGGCGTCATCAGCCAGTACCGGTTCCGCGGCATCTCGCAGTCCAACAACCTGCCGGCCGTCCAGGGCACGCTGACCCTGTCGCACAGCTCGGGCTTCTACGTGTCGACCTGGGGTTCGAGCGCTTCGCCCAGCCCGGCGGTCAACATCGGCGGCACCGAAATCGACGTCTATGGTGGTTTCACCCACGGCCTCAGCAACAGCGGCGTGACCGTCGACGTGGGCCTCTATGGCTACATCTATCCGGGTGCGCCGGGCCTCAACTTCTATGAAGTCTATGGCTCGCTGTCCAAGGCGCTCGGCCCGATCAACGCCAAGGCCGGTATCAATTTCGCCCCGCACCAGAAGAACCTGGATGTCTATGCCACGCGCACCGACACCTATGTCTATGGTGAACTGTCGGGCGCCATTCCGAACACGCCGTTCACGATCCACACCCACCTGGGCCACACCGGCGGTTCGTTCAACTATACCAAGGAATACATCGACTACACCGCCGGTGTCAGCACCGCGTGGAAGAATCTGACGCTCGATTTCTCGGTCGTCGGCACCAACGTCAGCCGCCAGGATGCCGCCAACAATCCCTTCGCCGGGGTTTCGGGCGAGCAGATGTATCGCGCCGGCAAGACGGTTGGCGTGGTCTCGCTGATGGCCTCGTTCTGATCGCGTAACGTCGTTCGCCCAAGGGCAACAGGGGAAAGCCCGCGTCGGATCACCGACGCGGGCTTTTACCGTTTCAGTGCCCGGTTGCCGCTGCGCCTTGCGGCGTCTGCAGGCCGCCACCCAGCGCCACGAACAGGCCAACGGTGTCTGACAGGCGCGCTGCCTTGGCTGCCACGTATTGCGCCCGCGCGGTCTGCGCCACGGCGCTGGCGTTGAGCACCTGCAGCGTGCCCACCCCGCCCAGCTGCAACTGCCGCTTGACGAAGCCCAGGCTGGCCGAAGCCGCCGAATCGCCACGCTGCGCGATCGACAGCGCGGTGGCGTCGGCCGACAGCGCGGTCAGCGCATTGCTGACATCCGCAAAGGCCTGCAGCGCCGTGCCGCGATAACCGGCCTTGGCCGCATCCAGGGCATGCTCGGCCGCCTGCTGCTGCCGCTTGAGCGAGCCACCATGGAAGATCGGCGCGGCCAGGGCGCCCAGCAACTGCCAGAACGGATTGCCATCGGCAAACATCCGGCCGAAGTCTTCCGCCGTGCCGCCCGCCGTAGCCGACAGCGTGAGCTGCGGCAGGCGCGCAGCCATGGCCACCTTCACGTCGGCCGCCGCGCCTTCCAGCGTGGCCGCTGCCGCCGCCACGTCGGGCCGGGTCTTGAGCAACTCGGCCGGCAAGGCCATTGGCAGGTCTGCCGGCAGCGTCAGGTCTTCCAGCGCCGGCATGGCCGCGCCGTTGTCGAACACCGGCATGCCCGGCGCCTTGCCGATCAGGATCAGCAACGCGGCCTGGTTGGCGGCACTGGCGCGCACCAGCGGCGGCAGCGTGCCTTCCACCGCGGCCAGCGCGGCTTCCTGTGCCGCCACGTCGGCATGGCCCACCGCGCCCAGCTTTTCGCGCTGGCGCAGCAGGTCCAAGACCTGGCGACCGCTGGCGATCGCATCGCTGTTGGCGGCGATCTCGGCATCGAGCGCGGCGTTCTGGATCACTGCCAGCACCACGTTGGCCGCCACCATCGAGCGCATGGCATCGGCCTGGGCCTGGGCCACGGCGGCAGCCGCCTTGGCCGATCGCACCCGCGCCGCGCCGCCGCCGAACAGGTCGGGGGAATAGCTGACGCTGACCTGCGCGGTATGCAGCGAGAAGACCTGCGGATTGGGATCGGCGATCGGGGTGGAGAGGCTGCGCGACAGGCGCTGCCGCTCGCTGGTCAGCCCCGCATCAAGCTGCGGCAACAGCGCGCCGCGCGCCACGCCGATCAGCGACTGCGCCTGGGCCACGCGGGCTTGGGCAGCAGCCAGATCGGCATTGGCCGTCAGCGCGCGATCGACCAGGGTGTTGACGGCCGGGCTGCGGAACGCCTGCCACCAATCCTTGGCCACTGCCGTGCCGGGGTGAACCACCTGCGATTGCCCATCGCCGGTGATCGGCTGGTTGAGCAGATCGGGCGGCGCGCTGCCCGCCGGGGTGGGCGGCATCGGCACGGCTACGGTATTGACCACCGGCGGCGCCTTGGCGGCGCCGGCCGTAGCCAGCATGGTGGAGGCCAGCAGCATGCCACTGGCCAGGGTGCCCAGCGAACGGCGCATCGGGAAACGGATCATGCCGGCTCTCCTTCATGCGGCATTGCGGTATCACCAGCATCGGTATCGGCCCCGGCGCGCTTGCGCGGCCCGGCGACCCGGCTGGAGAAACGGTTGATGAGCAGGGGCAGGATCAGCAGGATCAGCACCGGGGCCAGCGTCATGCCGCCCACGACCACCAGGGCCAAGGGCTTTTGCACCTGGCTGCCGATGCCAGTGGCCACTGCCGCCGGCGCGAGGCCGATCGCCGCCACCAGGCAGGTCATCAGCACGGGCCGCAGCGAATTGGTGGTGGCGTGGCGCAACGCATCAAGCCGTGCCATGCCTTCGTCCATCGCCTGGTTGAAGCTGGTCACCAGCAGGATGCCATCCATCACCGCGATCCCGAACAGCGCCACGAAACCGATCGCTGCCGAGATCGAGAACGCCGTGCCGGTGAGCATCAGCCCCAGCACGCCGCCCACCACGGCCATCGGAATGACCGAGAAGGCCAGCAGCGTATCGCGCAGCGAGCGGAAGTTGGCATAGAGCAGGCCGAGCATGAGCAGCAGGCTCAGCGGCACGACGATTTCCAGACGCGCCACCGCGTTCTTGAGGTTGCTCATCTCGCCCGCCCATTCCAGGCTATAGCCTGCAGGCAGCACCACATTCTTGGCAATGCGGGCCTGCGCTTCCTCCACCGCGCTGCCCAGGTCGCGATCACGCACCGAGAACTTGATCGGGATGTAGCGTTCCTGGTGTTCGCGATAGATGAAGCTGGCGCCGGTGGTGAGGCGGATATCCGCCAGTTCCGACAGCGGCACAGAGATTGCCGTGCCATCGGGCGCGGTCGCCCCCACGGTGATGCGCTTGACCGCTTCCAAGCTGTCGCGCTGGTCCGCTTCCAGCCGCACCATGATCGGGAAGTGGCGATCGGTATGCGGCTCGTAGAGGTCGCCCGGCGACGTGCCGCCGATGGCCGCCTGAACCGTCTGGTTCACGTCGTCCACACTCAGGCCATAGCGCGCGGCCTTTTCGCGATCCACGTCGATGCGCACGGTCGGCTGGCCCAGCGACTGGAAGATCCCCAGGTCGGTAATACCGCGCACCTTGGCCATCTGGTCACGCAGCTGGCCGGCAATCTTCTCCAGCGTCACCAGGTCGGGGCCGAACAGCTTGACCGAGTTGGCGCCCTTCACCCCCGATGCGGCCTCTTCCACGTTGTCCTCGATGATCTGCGAGAACGAGAAGTCGACGCCGGGATAGCGCGATTGCAGCTTGGCCGAGAGATCGGCGACCAGCTTTTCCTTGTCCATGCCCTTGGGCCATTCATCGAACGGCTTGAGCGGCACGAAGTATTCCACGTTGAAGAAGCCGGTGGCATCGGTGCCGTCGTCCGGGCGGCCGTGGGCGGAAAGCACCGCGGTCACTTCGGGGTATTGCATGATGTCACGGCGGATCGCGCGGGCCACCGGCTCACCCGCATCGAGCGAGATCGCCGCCGGCAGCGTGGCGCGGATATACATGTTGCCTTCTTCGAGGTGGGGCAGGAACTCCACCCCCAGCGAGCGCACGCCGACAAAGGCGCCGATCACCATGATCGCGGCCGCACCGATCGCCAGCAGCTGGTTGCGGAAGCAGAACGCCGCCGCCGGTTCGTAAACCCGGCGAATGCGCGACACCAGCCAGGTCTCGGCCTCGTCCAGCTTGTCGGGCAGCATCATCGCCGAAAGCACCGGCGCCACGGTGAACGTGGCGATCAACCCGCCGATGATGGCATAGGCATAAGTCTTGGCCATCGGGCCAAAGATGTGCCCTTCCACGCCGGTCAGCGTGAACAGCGGCAGGAAGCTGGTGATGATGATCGCTGCGGCAAAGAAGATGCCGCGGCTTACTTCGTTGCTGGCCGCCAGGACCGAGCCGATGCGGCTGGCAAAGGTATAGCGCCCGCCCTCATGCGTTTCCACATGGTGCGATCGCTCGGCCATGTGGCGGAATATGTTCTCCACCATGATGACGGTGGCATCCACCACCAGGCCAAAGTCCAGCGCCCCCACCGAAAGCAGGTTGGCGCTTTCCCCCTGCACCGTCAGGATCAGCACGGCAAAGGCCAGGGCAAAGGGAATCGTGGCCGCCACGATCAGCGCGCTGCGCAGATTGCCGAGGAACGCCCACTGCAGGAAGAAGATCAGCAGGACGCCCGCGACCAGGTTTTCCATCACGGTGCGCGTCGTCACGCCGATCAGTTCAGACCGGTCATAGATGCGTTCGAGATGGACGCCCGGCGGCAGCACGCCCGTGCTGTTGATCTTCTGGACTTCGGCTTCCACCGCCTGGATCGTCGGCATCGACTGCGCGCCGCGGCGCATCAGCACGATGCCCTGGACGATGTCGTCATCGCCGTTGAGGCCGGCGATGCCGTTGCGCGGCATGTTGCCGATCTTCACCGTCGCCACGTCGCGCACCAGCACCGGGGCGGTGCCATCGCGGCCCACCGGGGTGGTTTCCAGCGCATCGACCGACTGGATCAGGCCGATGCCGCGCACGATCGCGCTCTGCGCGCCAAAGTTGATGGTCTGGCCGCCGACGTTGGCATTGGCCTTGCCCAGCGCGGCGATCACCTGCGCCACGGTCAGGTGGTGGGCTTGGAGGCGGTTGTTGTCGACCACCACGTCATAGCTGCGCAGCTTGCCGCCCCAGCCAGTCACGTCGACCACGCCGGGAATGGCGCGGAAGCGGCGTTGCAGCACCCAGTCCTGCAGCGTCTTCAAGTCTTCAACCGAATAACCCTTGGGCGCGGCGATGCGATAGCGATAGATTTCGCCCACGGGGCTCGTCGGCGAAATCGTCGGCACCGCGCCGCCCGGCAGCTGGGGCAGCTGCGCCAGGCGGTTGATCACCTGCTGCTGGGCTTGTTCGTAATTGAAATCATAGGTGAACTGGATCTTCACGTCCGACAGGCCGAACAGCGAGATCGCGCGGATCGCCGTCATGTGCGGCAGGCCTGACATCTGCACTTCGATCGGAATCGTGACGTTGCGTTCCATTTCCTCGGCCGAAAGGCCCGAAGACTGGGTCACGATTTCCACCATCGGTGGCACGGGGTCGGGATAGGCTTCGATGTTGAGATTGTAGAACGCGATGCCGCCCGCCACGAGCATCAGCACGAAGAAGGCGACAATCGTCAGGCGCTGGCCCAGCGCATAGCGTACCAGCTTGACCATCAGTCGAGCCCCGCTTCGTTCACGAAGATGGCGCCCTGGGTCACGACCTTTTCACCCGGGTTGAGGCCGGAAATGATCGTTACGCGGCCATCGTGGCTTTCGCCGGTCACCACGTCGCGCGCCTTGACGCGGCCGTGGCCCAGCCACACCCACACGCGGGCGCTGTCGCCCTCGTGGATCACCGCCTCGGCCGGCAGGCTGAGCAGGTGCGGGGTCACCGGGGCCGTCGAAACTTCCTTCTCGGGCGTTTCAATAGTGAAGTTGGCAAACATCTGCGGCTTCAACGCGCCATCGGCATTGGGAATCGTGGCGCGCACTTGCAGGCGATGCGACACCGGATCGATCTGTGCGCCGACGTTGTCGATTGTTGCGTCAAACGTGCGGCCGGGGAATGCCGTGGCGGTCACCACCACCTTGTCACCCAGGTGCACGCGCGATGCGTCGCTTTCGGCCACCTGCGCCACCAGCCACACGCGCGACAGATCGGCGATCAGGAACGCCGGCTGGCTGCCGGCGGCATTGGCACCACCGGCCACGTACTGCCCCTGCGCGATTGAGCGGGTTACCACCACGCCACCGATCGGCGCGCGCAGCACCGCATTGCTGCCAGCACCCGTGCCGGCGCCGAACACGCCCAGCTTGGCCTGGGCGGCGGTCACCGCGGCATTGGCAATGCCCAGTTGCGATTGCGCGGCCACCAGGTCGCTGCGCGCCTGCTGCAGATCCTTCAGCGCGCCACCGGCGGTGCGATAGATTTCCTCGGCACGCTGGGCGTTTTCGGTCGCCACGCGCACTTGCGCCGATGCGCTGGTGCGCTGCGCCAGGGCGGCAGCCAGGGCGTTGCGCGCATCGGCGATGTCGGTGGTGTGCACCGACAGCAGCGGGCTGCCAGCCTGCACGCGATCGCCGTTCTGCACGAAGACCTGCTGCACCTGGCCCGAATAAGGCAGGAACACCGGGGTCGAGCGCGTTTCGTCCACCGTGATCTGGCCGCTGGCGCCCGTGCGGGCATAGCCATCGTCCGCGCCGGCCGTTTCGATCTTGAGGCTGGCCACCTGGCTGTCGGTCAGTTGCACTTCGCCGGCCGGCAGCGGGGCCGCCACCGGCTCGGGCTGGTGCATCCAGGAACGCAGGGCAGTGGCTCCTGTCGCCACCAGGGCCACGGCGGCAACCGACAGGGCCAGAACCCTGATCTGCTTGGCACGGGACATCTGCGGCACGGCGTGTTCGAAATTCATGGCGCGCGGTCTTCTCTTCGGTCCAAAGATGGCAGCTTGTCTATCAACCGTTGCAGGCGAGAGACAGGCCGATGCTGCCCTCTGGCCCACGCCGCCTGTCCGCGCCACTAGCGGTCTCGTTAAATTACCGTAATGCAGGCCATCCGGCGTGCCCGGCCCGCCGATCGCCCGCGCATCCCACCGCGGCGTTGTGCAATCTGTCCACGCCGCCTAGGGTCTGCCACCAGACCGTCACACCTGAAACAATTTGCGGAGCATCCCTTGGCCCGGCGCCTTACGCTTTACATCGTCATCGCCATGATCCTGGGGATCGCCACGGGCTATTCCCTCAACCGCGCGCTGCCGGCCGACAGCCCAACGCTGGCGACGGCCGCCGAAACGCTCAAGCTGCTGCCTGATGTGTTCCTGCGCCTGATCAAGATGATCATTGCGCCGCTGATCCTGGCCACGCTGGTGTCGGGCATCGCCGGCATGGGGGACAGTGCGGCGCTGGGTCGCATCGGCGGGCGGGCGCTGGGCTGGTTCATCACTGCCAGCCTGGTGTCGATCAGCCTGGGCCTCTTGCTGGTCAATCTGTTCCGCCCCGGCCACGGCCTGCAGTTCGCCGCCTCGGCAAAGGTCGGCGATCTCGCCACCGCCGATTTCACCGTGCACCATTTCGTGCTGCAGATCGTGCCGACCAGCCTGCTCGATGCCATGGCGCAGAACAACGTGCTGCAGATCCTGGTGTTCTCGCTGTTTGCCGGCCTGGCGCTGTCTGCCATCGGCGAAAAGGGCGCGCCGCTGCTGCGCGGGGCAGAGGCGCTGGCCAGCCTGATGCTGACGATGACCGACTATGTGATGAAGGCCGCGCCGCTGGCCGTGTTCGGCGCGCTGGCGGCGGTGGTCGCCACCAAGGGCCTGGGCATCATCGTCACCTATGGCGTGTTCGTGTCGGAATTCTATTTCGCGCTGCTGCTGCTGTGGGGCCTGCTGCTCGGCCTGGGCGGCATCTTCCTGGGCAAGCGCGTGCTTCTGCTGGCGCGCTATATTCGCGAGCCGGTGCTGCTGGCCTTTTCCACGGCCAGTTCGGAAAGCGCGCTGCCGCGCCTGTTCGAACAGCTCGATCGGTTCGGCGTGCCGCGCCGCATCTCGGGCTTCGTGCTGCCGCTGGGCTATTCGTTCAATCTCGATGGCTCGATGATGTACACCAGCTTTGCCACGATGTTCATCGCGCAGGCCTACAACATCCCGCTATCCTGGCAGCAGCAGATCGCCATGCTCCTTACCCTCATGGTCACGTCCAAGGGCATCGCCGGCGTGCCGCGCGCCAGCCTGGTGGTGATCGCCGCCACGCTGACCCAGTTCGGCCTGCCGGTCGAAGGCATAGCCCTGCTGCTGGGCGTCGATACTTTCCTCGACATGGGCCGCACCGCCACCAACGTGGTGGGCAACGCCGTGGCAACCGCGGTCATCACCCGCTGGGAAGGCATGCTGCAGGTGCCGCTCGATCCCGATGCCCCGGCCCCGGTGCCACCGCACGATACGCCGGAACACGGCCGGCGCGGCCTGCATCTCGACCAGGGGCAGTAACGGCGAAAAAGGTTATTTGGCCAGCGTCACCGGCTGAAACTGGCCCAGCCCGCAGGAACCGCGCGGGCCGCCGCCCGGCCCGGTCTGCAACACGGTGATCACGTCCACGCTGCACAGTTGCGCCTGGCTGGTGGCATAGCCGAAGGTCTGCTGGAACCCCAGGCCATAGCAGCGCTGGGGCAGCGTGTTGCGATACCAGCGATTGCCGACGCGGAAATCGATCGTCCAGTCGTCGCGCACCCGGCTTTCGCTGATCTGACTGAGCGGAATGCAGCTTTCCGCCCGGCCGATCGGGGTGGCGGCAGGGGTCTTGGGCGAATGGCCATCGGCGCCAGCGCTGCGCGGCCCATCACCGGGCGTTCAGGCCGCCAGCGGCATAAGCAAGGCGAAAACCGGCAGCAAGGCGGCAACCGGGATCGAACGAACCATGGCACTCTCTCCTTGGCATGGCGCGTGGATCACGCCGTTTTTGTGGCAACCGCCTGTTTCTTGGCGACCTTTTTCTTCGTAACCACTTTCTTCTTCGCAACCGGCGGCTTGGCCCCCTGTTCCAGCACCTTGGGCTTGAAGCCGCACAGGTCCACCACCGGGCAGCGCCAGCATTCGGGCGTGCGCGCCTTGCAGATATAGCGCCCATGCAGGATCAGCCAATGGTGCGCGCCCAGGCGAAACGGCCCCGGCACCTTCTTGTCCAACTGGGCTTCCACCGCTTCGGGGGTCTTGCCCTTGGCAAGGCCGGTGCGGTTGCCAACGCGGAAGATGTGCGTGTCCACCGCAAAGGTTTCCATGCCGAACGCGGTATTGAGCACGACATTGGCCGTCTTGCGCCCCACGCCGGGCAGCGCGGTCAAGGCATCGCGGTCTGCCGGCACCTCGCCGCCATGGTCGCGCACCAGGATTTCCGACAGCGCGATCACGTTCTTGGCCTTGGTGTTGAACAGGCCGATCGACTTGATGCGTTCCTTCAGGCCTTCCTCGCCCAGGGCAACCATCTGCGCCGGCGTCTTCACCTCTTGGAACAGGCGCCGCGTCGCCTTGTTGACGCCCACGTCGGTGGCCTGCGCCGAAATCGTCACCGCCACCAGCAACTGATAGGTGTTGCCATAGGCCAGCTCGGTTTCGGGCGCGGGGTTGGCCTCGGCCAGGCGGCGAAAGAATTCGAAGATCTGGTCCTTCTTCAAGGCGGTCAGTCTCCCAGCCCCAGCACCTGTGGCATGGTATAGCGGCCCGGCCCCTGGGCCAGCAACCATTCGCCGGCGCGGATCGCACCCTTGGCAAAGATGCCGCGGTTTTCCGCCAGGTGCGACAGGCTCAGGCGCTCGTTATCGGCCAGGAAATGCACCGTGTGATCGCCTGCCACGCTGCCACCGCGCAACGCGGCAAAGCCGATCGTGCCGGTCTCGCGCTTGCCGGTCATGCCATCGCGCCCGCGCACGGCCACGTCCTTGAGGCCCACCTGGCGGCCGCGCGCCGCCGCTTCGCCCAGCAGCAGCGCCGTGCCCGATGGCGCATCCACCTTCATGCGGTGGTGCGTCTCGACGATCTCGATGTCCCAATCCGTGCCCAGCCGCGCCGCAGCCTCCTGCACCAGGTGCGCGAGCAGCGTCACGCCGAGCGAGGTATTGCCGGTCTGCAGCACGGCAATCGAAACCGCCGCCGCATCGATCAGCCAATGGTGCCGTTCTTCCAGGCCCGTCGTGCCCACCACGATCGGCGTGCCGGTGGCGATCGCGGCATCGAGGTTGAACTCCAGCGCGGCCGGGGCGGAAAAATCGACCAGCACATCGCTGGCCTGGGCCAGCGCCATGACATCGCCATCGCGGTCGATCCCGCCCGCCAGGTCGTGCCCGGCCGCCGTCACGGCGGCTTGCAACGCCTGCCCCATGCGCCCCGCGCTGCCGATGATGCCGATGCGTGCCATGTCCGTTGCGTCCTTCTGCTCTGCCGCGCCCCCCTTACGGCGTTCGCCCACCCGCGGTCGAGACAGAATGCGCCGGCCGCCAGCGCAAGCCATCGATCACCACGCGCAGCGCGGGCGAAACATGCGCGCGACTGGGATAATAGAGGTGATAGCCGGGATAGGGCTCGCACCAATCGTCGAGCACCTGGATCAGCCGCCCGGCGGCAATATCGGCCGTCACGCTGCTTTCGGGCAGGAAGGCAAAGCCCAGATCATCGCGCATCGCCTGCGCGGCCAGGGCCAGCGTGTTGACGGTAAGCGGCCCTTCCACCCGCATGCGCAGCGCCTCCCGCCCGCGCGAAAATTCCCAGGCATAGATGCCGCCGCGCGTGGGCAGGCGAAAGTTGATGCACGGATGCGCTGCCAGGTCGCGCGGATGGCGCGGCAGATCGCGCCCGGCGCAGAATGCCGGCGTTGCCACCACCACCATGCGCAGATCCGGCCCGATCGGCACCGCCACCATGTCGCGCGCCAGGATATCGCCCGATCGCACACCGGCATCCAGCCCGGCCGCCACGATATCGACCAGGCCATTGTCGACCAGCACTTCGACCGAAATTTCGGGCCAGGCGCGCAGGATGCGGCGCAGGCCCGGCCATACCACGGTTTCGGCCGATCCCTCGTCCACCGTCAGCCGCACCAGGCCCGATGGCCGCGCCAGGCTTTCGCCCAGGGCATCGACCGCCGCATCGATCGCGGCGAAATGCGGCGCCACCCCTTGAGCCAGCCGCTCACCCTCGGGCGTGGGCGCCACGGCGCGGGTCGTGCGGTTGAGCAGGCGCACCCCGATCTGCGCTTCCAGCCCGGCGATCGTGCGGCTCAGTGCCGATTGCGAAGTGCCAAGTTGTGCGGCGGCGCGGGTAAAGCTGCGCTCGCGCACCACGGCCAGAAGCGCGCGCAGGTCATCATGGTCGGGGCGGATCATTGATGCATTCCTGATATCAGTCCATGCCCTAATTGCCCCATTATCAGCTTAATGGCGATAGCCTAGAGAGGCCGCCATCCCTCTCCCCCTGTTTGAAAGGACCTGCTGCATGACCGTCATGGCCTATGCCGCGCCTGCGGCCGATCAGCCGCTTGGCCCCCTTGCCATCACCCGCCGCGAACCCGGCCCCAACGATGTCGCCATTTCTATCGCCTGGTGCGGCGTGTGCCACTCTGACCTGCACACCGCCCGCAACGAATGGAACAACGCGGTCTATCCGGTGGTGCCAGGGCACGAGATCGTCGGACACGTCACGGCCGTTGGCGCCGATGTCACCAAGTTCAAGGTGGGTGACACCGTCGGCGTTGGCTGCATGGTCGATTCGTGCGGCCACTGTGGATCGTGCCACGATGGGCTGGAACAGTTCTGCGAAGAAGGCATGACGCAGACCTACAACTCGCCCAGCAGCGATGCCCCCGGCCATACGCTGGGTGGCTATAGCCAGGCAATCGTGGTCGATCAGGGCTTTGTCCTGCATGTCCGCCATGCGCCCGACCAGCTCGCTGCGGTTGCGCCGCTGCTCTGCGCCGGGATCACCACGTGGTCGCCGCTGCGCCACTGGAACGTGGGGCCGGGCAAGAAGGTCGGCATCGTCGGCATTGGTGGCCTGGGCCACATGGGCGTCAAGCTTGCCCGCGCGCTTGGTGCCCACGTCGTGGCTTTCACCACCAGCCCGGCCAAGCGCGAAGAAGCCCTGGCGCTCGGCGCACACGAGGTCGTCGTCTCGCGCAACGACGATGAGATGGCCGCCCATGCCGGCAGCCTCGATTTCATCCTCGATACCGTGGCCGCCAGCCACAACCTCGATGCCTTCGTCACCCTGCTCAAGCGTGACGGCACGCTGTGCCTGGTCGGTGCGCCCGAACATCCGCATCCCAGCCCGACCGTGTTCAACCTGATCTTCGGCCGCCGCTCGATCGCCGGCTCGCTGATCGGCGGCATCGCCGAAACCCAGGAAATGCTCGATTTCTGTGCCGAGCATGGTATCGTCTCGGAAATCGAAACCATCGCCATGCAGGATATCAACCAGGCCTGGGACCGCATGGAAAAGGGTGACGTGCGCTATCGCTTCGTGATCGATTCGAGCACGTTCGCCTGATCCTTCCGCGCTGGCCATCCCTGGCCCTCATGCCGGATTGGCACACCCGTGCCGATCCGGCATGATCGCGGCATGAGCCTGCCCAAGCATATCGTGATCCTCACCGGCGCCGGCGTTTCGGCCGAAAGCGGAATCGACACTTTCCGCAGCGGCGCCAATGGCGGCCCCAGCCTGTGGGAGCAACACCGCGTGGAAGACGTCGCCACGCCCGAGGCCTTTGTCCGCGATCCCGATCTCGTGCTGCGCTTTTACGACATGCGCCGCGCCGCCATTCAGGAAAAGCTGCCCAACGCGGCGCACCGCGCGCTGGCCCGGCTTGAGCACGCCTGGCCGGCCAAGGTGCCGGGCGGCAGCGTCACGCTGGTGACGCAAAACGTCGATGACCTGCACCGCCGCGCCGGATCGGACAATCTCATCCCCATGCACGGCCAGCACCTTTCGGCCTGGTGCACCGCGTGCGACAGCCGCCATGCCTGGACCGGCCCGCTGATCGACCGGCCACCCTGCCCCAGCTGCGGCACCGCAGCGCTACGGCCGGATATCGTCTGGTTCGGTGAAGTGCCCTATCGCATGGACGATATCCACGATGCCATGGCCCGGGCAGACCTGTTCGTGTCGATCGGCACCTCGGGGGCGGTCTATCCGGCCGCCGGCTTCGTGCGGCTGGCGCGGGAAATCGGCGCCGAAACGCTCGAGCTCAATCTCGACCGCAGCCAGGGTTCGGCCTGGTTCCACGATACCCGCCTGGGCCCCGCCACGCAGATCGTGCCCGATTGGGTGGATGAACTGCTCAAGACACCGTGATTTTCAAAGGAGCGCGAAAGAGCCCGGACAAGGTCTCCAGGGAGCCTCGGTCCGGGCCAAGTCCCAGGATCGTGGCTCGCACCACGCGCCTGTCGGGTCGCACTTGTTGTCTACGCGCGCGTGGCGCTACCGCCATCCCCTGAACGCGGTATGGTTACGCTTTTTTTCACACCCCACGTCGGCGTTCAGGCGGCGGGTCGGTCGGTGCCACAGGTGGTGCAGGCTGGATCGTGCGCAATCCGCATCGTGCGCAGGCCGGGCTTCAATCCATCGATCACGTGCAACTGGCCCCACTGCGGATCGCCCAGGCTGGCCACGCCTTCCAACAACACGCGCAGCGCCGCCATGGCGCCGAATGTGCCGACCATGCCGACCATCGCCCCCAGCACGCCTTGCGCCGCGCACGTGTCGCAATCGTCGGCATCGAATGCGTCGCCCACAAAGCAGCGATAGCAGGCCTCGCCCGGCCGATGCCCGGCAAAGTTGGCCACCTGGCCCTGGAACCGGCCAAGCGCCGCACTGGTCAGCGGCACGCCGGCTGCCACGCAGGCATCAGATACCGCCAGGCGCGTGGCAAAGTTGTCCGATCCGTCCAGCACCACATCAGCCCCGGCGATCAGCGCGGCGGCGTTGTCATGCCCGATGCGGGTACGATGGGCCTGCACCACCAGGTCGGGATCAAAGCGCGCCACCCACTGCGCCGCAGCCTCGGCCTTGGCATGGCCCACATCGGCCAGGGCAAAGATCGTCTGGCGCTGAAGATTGGATGGCTCGATCACATCATCGTCGATCAGGGTCAGCCGCCCCACGCCCGCGCCCGCCAGGTATTGCAAGGCCGGCGCGCCGATCCCGCCCACGCCCACCAAGACCACATGCGCGCCCATGATCCGCGCCTGGCCCGCGCCGCCCACCTCGGGCAGGACGATATGGCGGGCAAAGCGGTTCAGGCGGTCTGGCATAATGGCGGGCGTCATGGCCGTGGAGGTAGGCGCCCGCGCGCAAAAAGGCGAGAGGCGCCGTTTGCAAAGCCGCTGCCGCGCGCCCACACTGCCGGCCATGAAAGACCGGATCTGGATCGTGCTGATCCTCGCCCTGCTGCTGGGCGTGGTAGTCGGCTGGTGGGGCAAGGGCCGCTGGGCCGAACACGCATGCCAGGCCAGCGGCGGCACGTGGTACGATACCGCCAGCGCCTGTGGAAAAGTCAGCGCAAAAACCTGATCACAAACTGTGCATCACCGGCCGATAACCCGGTGCAAAACCCTGTGCATGACAGCAGGATAACCCCGGCAAAAGCCGGGTATGATCCTGCGGAAAAGCTGCGCACAACCATGGGGACAGGGCTGGGGACAGGCCTAGGGACAGGATTGCGCACAACCCTGTGGCAAACCTGTGCGCAAGCCGGGCACAATCCTGTGCACGCGCGGTGGAGCGGTGGTGGAAACCCGGCCCCGTCACACGGGGCCGGGCATCACAACGGTGTGGGTCAGTCTTCCAACTGGCGCAGCAGGGTACGCACGTCACCGTCCATGTCGGCATCGCGGCTACGCAGATCCTCGATCAGGCGCACGGCGTGAATCACCGTCGAGTGATCGCGACCGCCAAACTTGCGGCCGATTTCGGGATAGGACCGCGGGGTGAGCACCTTGGCCAGGTACATCGCCACCTGGCGCGGACGCACCACGGCGCGGGCGCGGCGCTTTGACGCCATTTCCGAGCGATCGACGCGATAGAACTGGCACACGGTGCGCTGGATCTCGTCGATGGTGATGCGGCGGCGGTTGGCCGACAGGATATCGGTCAACTGCTCCTCGGCCAGTTGCAGGCTCACCTGCTGGCCGGTCAGCTGGGCAAAGGCGATCAGCTTGTTGAGGCCACCGACCAGTTCGCGCACGTTGCGGTTGATCGTGCGGGCGAGGAATTCGACCACGTCTTGCGGCACCTGGGCGCTGGTGAAGCGCGACAGGCGGTGCTCCAGGATCTGGCGCCGCAGCTCGATGTCAGCAGCCTGTATATCGGCGACGAGCCCCATCGAGAGGCGTGAGAGCAGGCGCTGTTCGACCCCGTCGAGCGCCTGGGGCGCGCGATCGGCCGCGACTACCAGGCGCTTGCCGGCGCTCAGCAGGGCATCGATGGTGTGGAGGAATTCCTCCTGGGTGCTGGCCTTGCCGATGATGAACTGGATATCGTCCACCAGCAGCATGTCGAAGCTGCGCAGGCGGCTCTTGAACTCGATCATCTCGTTCTGGCGCATGGCCTGAACGAATTCGATCATGAACCGCTCGGCCGAGCAGTAGAACACCCGTGCGCCCGGCCGCGCGGCCATAAAGCCGTTGGCAATGGCGTGGAGCAGATGCGTCTTGCCCTGCCCGGTGGAGCCCTTGAGATAGAGCGGCGAGAACTGCGGCTTTTCGGCCGCCGCCATGCGCTGCGCGGCATTGAGCGCCAGCACATTGGCACTGCCGGTCACGAAATCGCCAAACGTCAGCGACGGATCGATGCCCGAGGCCGACACATCGAAGCCAGCCACGGTCTGCGGCGCCGGGGCGGCAACCGGACGGCTGGCCGGGGCCAGCGTCGGCGCGCTTTCGTTGGCAGCCGGCACGCGCAGTTCGGGCGCAGCACGGCCGCCCACGCGCAGCTCGGGCATGGCCCGGCGGCGCGGGTGCACGGTGATGCGCACCTGGCGCACTTCGGCCCGCGCGATCTTCCAGGCAAGCGACAGGCGATCGGCAAAGCGATCCGCCACCCAGTTGGCCGAAAATTCGGTGGGCAGAAACAGGTCCAGCGTGCCGGTTTCCTTGCAGAAGCTGCCCAGCTGGATCGGCTTGATCCATTGCGTGTGCAGTTGCGGACCCAGATCCTTCTTCAGCCCCTGGCTGATGTCGGCCCAATCGGCCGCCAGGTCGAGAGCTTCCTGGTCCTCCATTCCCCCGTCACGTCCTTTCCGAAGCGCCGCGGCCTGACCGGCCCCGCGCCCATTGGTTGTTGCAAGGGCAGCGGTTCCAGCCTGGGAACCTGCCAACCCTCGGGAATTGCCACCTTGGGAACCGAGCGCGGCCGTGCCACCTGCACCGCCGCTCGCACCGCCGAAATGATCCATCTTCACGCTTCGCCGTCCCACCTAAATTTCCAGGCCTGCGGCCAGATACCCCCGAATTGCGGACGCCCGACAAAGGCGAGCGTGTCCGCCCAACGCGGCTTTTCGGACAAAGACCGACCAACCACGCCCGCAGACACAGCTTACCCGTCCGCCGATGCCGCAATGGGCACGGCGGATGCCGTTTTGAGCGATGTTCCGTGACACCACACACCGGTCGTTCTGCATCACAGCAAAGCGGCCAGCGCGCGGCGTGGTCTCTGTCTATGAGCCACTGCGGGGGCTGTGCAAGCCCATGGAGCGCAAAATTTCTGAAATAATTAGCCTTGACTCAACAACTACGCGACAAATCGCCAAGTCATTGAATTTATAGCTATTAGCAAATCAGAGAACGTGCGAATCGCCACGAATCCGACACTTGCCGAAATGGCCGTGTCATCGAACCGTCGCATAAGCCGCAGACGAAAATGGCCGGCGTTCATCACGCCGGCCAAAGCCGTATTTGTACGCAGCGTATTCCTTCAGGAAAAAGGAATACCCCAGCGCCGAATCAGAGCGCAGCGACTCGCTTGCTCAGACGCGACAGCTTGCGGGCTGCGGTGTTCTTGTGGACCACGCCACGGGCAACGCCACGGGCCAGTTCCGGCTGGGCAGCCTGCAGGGCTTCTGCCGCCACGGCCTTGTCGCCGCCAGCGATCGCGGATTCCACCTTCTTCACGAAGGTGCGGATGCGCGAAAGACGGTTGCCGTTGATTTCGGCGCGGCGTTCGTTGCGACGGATGCGCTTGCGGGCTTGCGGCGTATTGGCCATGTCTGTCCTGTTTCGTCCTCTGGCGGGCCACCCCGATGGGGCAGACCGGGAAATGTCCTGGTAGCTTGCTCGACGTAGTCGTTCGACAAGGCGGGCAAGCCCGCCGGAAAGCGGCGCCCTTACCGGGCTGTGGACGAATCGTCAAGGCGCGCGTTGCGCCTTTGCCATGCGTCCGGCCGCCCCGTGGCAGTCAAACGCCCGGCCCCGGCCATGCGTACTTGCGATTCGCCCGCCCGCCATAGCGGGCAAGCCCCTCCACCTCAATCCGCATGGCGCAGCAAGACCTTGCCGCCTTCGCCCGCCGGAGCCAGAACAAAGCGATCGAGCAGATGGGCAATGCCCAGCCGCGCCGCCGCCAGCACCGCCGGCCCGGCGCCGCCAGGCAGCGTATCTTGCGCAATCCAGGCACCGGGGGCACGCGCCACCGCGCGGGGTGCGGCAAAGCGCAGCGGATCGAATCGCTGCGGCTCGGGCCACAGCGCCGGATCGGCGTGGGTCAGCGCCGGGCTGATCGCCACCAGCGTGCCGGCCTCCAGCCGGTGCTCGCCTACCATGACATCTGCTGCCACCCGGCGCTCCACCAGCAGTGATCCGGGCATCAGGCGCAGCGCCTCGTTCGTGGCCATGTCCACCAGTTCCAGCGTTTCGGGCGCTGCGCCGGTGCCCGCTGCGGGGCGATAGGCGCTGCGCACTTCGGCGCGCAGGGTGTCCTGCCAGTCCGGCGTGTCGGCCAGATGGCGCACCAGGGTGCCCAGCACGCGCAGCGCCGTGGCATGGCTGGCCTGCACGGCATCGAGCAGCCCGGGCGCGGTGCAGCCGGCCTGGTGCAAGCCCTGGGCCAGTGCCTTGCGCGCGCCCATGGGCGAGGACGGCAGGCCGCGCGGCATGGCCCGGCGCAGCAGGCTGCGCCCATCGTCGAGCGTGCTCAGCGCGTTGGCCAGCCGCTCGGCCGGGCCGGAACCATAGGCCAGGCCCGTGACCGCCGGCACCAGTGCGCGCGCCAGGGTCATCGCCATGGCCGACTGAAACCGCACCGTGCCAGCGCGCCAGCGGCCCAGCTCCGCCCCCAGCGCGCGCTCCAGCACTGCCAAGTCAACTGGCAGATCGGCTTGGCGCGCCAGCGGCACGAACCGCGTGCCATCATCGGCAAGCACCAGGTGATTATGCGCCGCATCGAGCAGGATCACCCGCTCGCCCCGGCGAAACACCGGCCCCAGGTTGGCACGTTCGCGCAGCAGCAGGGCCGCGTCATCTTGCCAGGCCGTCACGCGGCTTACCGGAATGTCAGGCTCAAGCGGTGGCGCGGCCAGTGTCGGATCAGCGCCGGCCACGGGTAGCGGCACGGCAGGGGAATCATGGGCTTGTGCAGGAATCGCCGATGTCAGCATGCTCTCTCCATCGGGCCGAACCTGTTGCCGGTTCTGGCCCGTTCATCCGCGCTGCCCCCGAAACCCCCGTTTCGGCGCTGCAGCACGGCTGGATGGCAACATGCCATGTCTGGCGGGCGAGTCAAATCGCCCGCGCAGGCGGCGCTCCTGTGGCGCCCAGGGCGTGGCGCTCAGGCGGCGATCCAGCCGGCCAGTTCGCGCCGCACCAGGGCTTCGAGCAGGTCCATGCCGTGTTGCGAGGTGTTGAGGCAGTCCAGCGCGGCAAAGTCGGTGCCGCCGGCAGCCAGAAAATCCTCTTTCCCGCGCAGCGCCAGTTCTTCCAGTGTTTCCAGGCAGTCGGCGGAAAAACCTGGCGCGGCGATGGCCACCTTGCGGGTGCCGCCCTGGGCCAGTTCCACCAGCGTGGTATCGGTGGCCGGCTCCAGCCACTTGGCCCGGCCAAAGCGCGACTGGAAGCTGGTCATCAGCGCCATCCCCGGATGGCTCTGGGCAAACGCGGCCGCCAGCAGGCGCGAGGTCTTGCGGCAATGACAGTGATAGGGATCGCCCAGGTGCAGCGTGCGCTCGGGCATGCCGTGATAGCTCAGCAGCAGCACATCGGGCACGAACGCCAACGTGGCGATCTGGCGTGCCATGTCGGCATGCAGCGCGGCAATCGCTACATCATCGTCATGGTAGGGCGGCAGCGTGCGCAGCGCCGGCAGGCGGCGGCGCTGCTTGATCCAGTCGGCCAGGGCGTCGAGCGCGCTGGCCGTGGTGGCGCCGGAATAGTGCGGATAGAGCGGCGCCACCAGGATGCGTTCGCATCCAGCGGCGAGCAGCGCATCGAGTTCCACCGCCATCGCCGGGCTTTGATAGCGCATGGCATGGCGCACGATCACACCATCGCCCAGCCGCGCCTGCAGCGCGCGCGCCTGGCCAGCGGTGATCGCGGCCAGAGGCGATCCTTCCGGGCCCCATACCTGGGCATAGGCATGGGCCGATTTCTTGGGCCGGGTGCGCAGGATGATGCCGCGCAGGATCGGCTGCCACAGCAGCGCGGGGATTTCCACCACGCGCTTGTCCGACAGGAATTCCTTGAGATAGCGCCGCACCGAGGCGATATCGGGCGCATCGGGCGTGCCCAGGTTCACCAGCAGAACCCCGATACGCCCGGTTGCCACCGGCGGATGATCGGCCGGCAGATGGGCGGGGCAGGCATGGATTGGGGCAGCAGAGGTCATCAAACGCCTTCAGACAGGAGGGGGAGGCGGCGCAACCGCAGCCCGGTTGCGGAAAACAGCGCATTGGCGATGGCCGGCGCCACCGCCACCACCCCCAGTTCGCCGGGATCGAACGGCTGGGCGCTGCTCTCGACAAAGACAATCTCGACCTTGGGGCAATCGGCCAGCAGCGGCAAGCCCAGCTGGCTGAAATGCCCTGCCAGCGGCCGTCCGGCGGCATAGCCGGTGCTGCCACCCACCGCCAGCCCCAGGCCAAAGAACAGCCCGCCCTCGATCTGCTGGCGGGCCAGGTCGGTATTGATCACCCGGCCGATATCGACGCACGCGCTCAAGGCCTCGACGCGGATGGCGCCATCCACCTGCCGCGCGGTGGCGACCACGGCGATATAGCCGTGGCGCGGCCCATCCGCTCCGGCCAGCGACATTGCATGGCAGGCAATGCCCTGGCCCGAGGCATCGGCCCCGCCACCCCACATCGCCAGATGCGCCACGCCCTGCAGGCAGGCGGCCAGGCGCGGCTGCCCGCCCAGCATGGCCATGCGGAAAGCCAGCGGCTCGCTACCGCCAAAATGGGCGCATTCGTCGATGAAGCTTTCGGTCAGGAACGCGGTAATGGCCGCGCCGCCGCCACGCATCCGCGCTGTGGCCAGCGGCAGCGCCACCGGCACATGCTGCACCGCGCATTCGGGAATGGCATAAGGCGGCATAGCCCCTTCCAGGGCCAGCGGATCGGCGCTGCCCTGCCAACGCCGCGCGCTTTGCGGACCTTCGCCGTCGAGCACGCGCGCTGCCGTCTCGCGCATGAAGGCTGGCGCGGCAATGCGGCTGCGCCAGCCCAGCAACTGTTGCTTGTCGGGGCTCATCCCCGCTTCCATCAGCGCCGCAACCGGCGCGCGGGGCAGCCCGGCGAGCGATTCTTGCCAGCGTGACCAGGTCAGTTGCACCGGCTTGCCCGTGGCCCGCGCCAGGGCGGCCGCCTCGCCGGCGATTCGGCCATCGAGCCGCGTGTCAAAGCTGCCACCGGCCGCCATGGGATAGACCACCACGTCTGCCTCGGACAGGCCCGCTGCCCGCGCCCCTTCGCGCCGCGCCGCCTCGGGTGCCTGGGTCGCCAGCCACAGCTCCAGCCGGCCATGCTCCAGCCGCGCCGTGCAGGTGGCCGGCTCCAGCGGCGCATGGAGCGCCACTTCGATGTCATAGCGGGCCGACAGGCTGGGCTTTTCCAGCAGAGCGGTGGGATCGCCCTGCCCCCACAGGCGCACCGGTTTGCCCTTGGTGAGCGCGGTATCGAGCGCTGTATCGATGGCATTGCTGTCGGCGACCGGTCCGCGCGGCCGAAACCGCGGCTCCATCGCCGCCACGGCGCGGTCGGCGGCATGCCAGGTCACCCCGATCGCCGCCAGCCAGCCCTTGGCATGAACCACGCCCAGGCATCCCGGCACCCGCGCGGCGGCCTGGGCATCCCACGAAGACAGCACGCAATCGCCCTGCGGCCCGTGCGCGATGGCGGCGTGGACCATGCCAGGCAGGCGCACGTCGGCGGCAAAGACAAAGCTGCCATCCACCTTGGCCGGCAGGTCGAGCCGGGGAAAGGCCGGGCGGCTGCCAGCGGGAAACCGCGCCGGCGCCTCTTGTGCCGGGCTGGCACGCAACGGCGCATCGCGGGGTGGGTCGCGATCGAGCGCGGCATCGATCAGCCGGGCAAAGGGCAGGCGCCGGCCCTGCTGGTCGGCACGCCGCTCGATCACGGCATGGCCGCGCGTATCGAGGCTATCGGCAGCCACGCCCCACTGGGCCGCCGCCGCCGCGATCAGCTGCGCGCGCAGCGCCGCCGCCGCCTCGCGCAGGGGTTGTTCGAACATGGCCAAGCCGGTGCCCGCCACAGTCAGCATCATCGGCCCGCGCTCGGCCTTGAGGCGGGTCAGGCCATTGGCGGGATCGGCCATCATATCGGGCAGGATCGGCAGCCAGGTAGGCAGCCACAGCGGCGCCCAGTGCGCCGCCAGCACGGCATCGGCATAGGCGGGGCTGAGTGGCGCCGGTTCTACCGCCACCTGCGCCCAATCGGCGCCCAGTTCCACCGCCACGATCTGTGCCAGCAGCGTGGTCACGCCCTGGCCCATCTCGCAGGCTGGCACGGCCACGGTCAGCGTACCATCGCGCGCCAGCTTGAGGAACGCATTGGCCACCCGCTCGCCCTTGCCGGCCACCAGCGGCGCGGCATAGTGGCGCGGCACCAGGGCAAAGGCGGCAATCAAGGCGCCCCCTGCCCCGGCACCGATCAACACGCCGCGTCGCGTCGGTTTCAGCCTGTTAAGGGCTGGTGGCAGGGCCATTGCGGGCCGATCAGGCCGTCTGGTCCAGCGCCGCCAGGACGGCGCGCGCCAGCCCCATGAACGCCTGCGCCTGCGGCCCTTCGCCAGCGGCCGGCGGCTCGCCCGCGTCGCTCTTCTGGCGGATCGCGATATCGAGCGGCACCCGGCCCAGGAACGGCAGGCCCAGTTCGCGCGCGGTCACTTCCGCGCCGCCATGGCCAAACGGATCGCTCACCTGGCCGCAATGCGGGCACAGGTATCCGGCCATGTTCTCGACCAGGCCCAGCACCGGCACTTTGCCCTGGTCGAACAGCCCGATCGCGCGGGTAGCGTCGATCAAGGCCAGGTCTTGCGGGGTGGACACGATCACCGCCCCCGCCGGCTTGTATTTCTGCAGCATGGTCAACTGGATATCGCCCGTGCCCGGCGGCAGGTCGACCACCAGGATTTCGGTATCGCCCCAATCGGCCTCGATCAGCTGGCCCAGCGCGCTGCCGGCCATCGGCCCGCGCCAGGCGATCGCCTGCCCTGGCTGCACCAGATGCCCCATCGACAGCATCGGCACGCCCCACGGGCTGGGGATCGGGATCATCGTCTTGTCGCGCGCCTCGGGCTTGCGCCCTTCGGTGCCGAGCAGGCGTGGCTGCGAGGGGCCATAGATATCGGCATCGACCAGGCCGACCTTGCGCCCCAGCCGCGCAAGCGCCACGGCCAGGTTGGCCGACAGCGTGGACTTGCCCACGCCACCCTTGCCCGAACCCACCGCGAGAATGCGCCGGCTGCGCTTTTCAGCGGTCAGCGCCACGCGCAGCTCGTCCAGCCCGGCCGCCACGCCCGCAGCCTTGGCCGCCTGTTCCAGCGCAGCCCGCGCAGAGCTGTCCAGCCCGCCGGCATCGATCACCGCCGTCGCGCTCGTGCCGGTCACCCGCACCACATGAAGCCTTTCGCCACCCACGGCATCGGCAATGGCCTGGCGCACGGCCGCTTCATCGATCGTCACTGCTTGGTTCCTGTTGCTCGCCCGTTTCCCGGGCCGTCCCTTGGCACATCTGTCCCGGCAACCCGGGGGCGTGTTATTGCCCCCTAGCAGACGAATTTTGGGAACGAGACACTGTTTTTCACGCGATCCCTTCCTATAAGACTGGTCATGACTGCTTTTCGTGGACTGGCCTTGCGCCCCCTCGCGCCCTTTTCGGAATCCCGGTCATGACGGACCGCAAAAGCCCATGGGGCGCGGGCAACGAACCCGGCGGCAGCGAGCCCGGCCAGGAACCGGGCGCTGCGGACAGCAACGCAGAACCCGGCTCGCCAGGCGCCAGCAGCGACACGCCCAACGATGACAAGGCCAAGCCGGCAAAGGGCACAGGCAGCAAGGCCCCTGGCGGAGATGCCCCGCGCAATCCCTGGCTGCCACCAGCCGGAGACCCGCGCCGTCCGCCCAGCATCGAAGACATCTTTCGGGCCCGCGCCGGCAAAGGTGGCGGCAACGGCGGGAGAAACGGGGGCGGCCGTGGCGGCAATGGCGGCCCCACTGGCCCGCTGCTCGGCGGCCGTGGCCCCAACCTGCGCCTGCCGCAGCGGCCCGATGGCAAATCGTGGTGGCCGATCGGCATTGCCGCCGTCGTCCTGCTCTGGCTGGGCGGATCGAGCATGCACCGCCTTGCTCCGCAGGAACAGGGCGTGGTCACCACGTTCGGCTCCTATTCGCGCACGCTTGGCCCTGGCGTCTCGTTCACCCTGCCCTGGCCGATCCAGTCGGTCGATACGCGCGATGTCACCTCGATCCAGCGCGAGACCATTCCCGAAGGCGATGGCGAGCGCCTGATGCTCACCGGGGACCAGAACCTGGTCAACCTCAACTATCTGGTGCGCTGGAACATCAAGGATCTCAAGCTCTACACCTTCCAGCTGGCCGACCCTGACCAGACCGTGCGCGAAGTGGCCGAAGCATCGATGCGCGCCGCCATCGCCGAAGTGAACTTCAACGATGCCATGGGCACCGGCCGCGCCACGATCGAGCAGAGCGTTCGCGACAAGATGCAGCGCGTGCTCGATGCCTATCGTTCCGGGGTCAAGATCCAGGGCGTGGAAATCACCAAGATCGATCCGCCGGCCAAGGTCGTCGACGCGTTCAAGGAAGTGCTCGCCGCGCAGCAAAAGGCGCAGGGGGATGTGAACGAGGCGCAAGGCTGGGCGCAAAAGAAGCTGGCGGCCGCCCAGGGTGAAGCCGCCGCTTTCGACAAGGTTTATGAACAGTACAAGCTGGCCCCGGAAGTGACCAAGCGGCGCATGTATTATGAAACGATGGAGCGCGTTCTGGGCCAGACCGACAAGGTGATCGTGGAAGCACCAGGTACGGTGCCCTATCTGCCGCTGCCCGCCTTGCGCCAATCGCCGCCGCCCGCGCCGGATGACAACCGCCAGGGGGGGCAACGCTGATGCAGCCGTTCATCTCGCTCAACCAGCGCATCATCGCCGGGCTGGTCGCGCTGGCGGTGCTGGTCATGATGTGCGTGATCGCCGTGCCCGAAACCGAACAGGTGGTGATCGTGCGGCTCGGCCAGCCGGTGCGCGTGATCAACCGCTATGCCCCCAATGCCGATTTCGGCCGCACCGGCGCGGGCCTGGTCTGGCGCATTCCGTTCCTTGAACAGGCAGTGCGCATCGATCGCCGCGTGCTCGATGTCGATATGGAACGCCAGCAGGTCACCTCGCTCGACCAGCGCCGCCTGGAAGTGGATGCCTATGCCCGCTTTCGCGTGATCGATCCGATCAAGATGTACGAGACCGCCGGCACGATCGACCGCGTGGCACAGCAGCTGCAGCCGATCCTCAATTCGGTGCTGCGCCAGGAACTGGGCAAGCGCACCTTTGCCTCGCTGCTCACCCCCGAACGCGGCCAGGCCATGGCCCGCATCCGCGAAGGGCTCGATCGCGAGGCGCGCGAATACGGCGCCCAGGTGATCGACGTGCGGATCAAGCGCGCCGACCTGCCCGATGGCACGCCGCTGGAATCCGCCTTTGCCCGCATGGCCACCGCCCGCGCCCAGGAAGCGGCCACGATTGCCGCCCAAGGGCAAAAGAATGCGCAGATCATTCGCGCCCAGGCCGAAGCGGAAGCAGCCCGTATTTATGCGGCCAGCTTTGGCAAGGATCCTGAATTCTATGACTTTTACCGTGCCATGCAGAGCTATGACTACACCTTCACCCAGAAAGGCAGCAATACCAGCATCATCCTTTCGCCCGACAACCGCTATCTGAAGCGTTTCAAGGGCGACTGATCGGAACCTGTTCCATTCAAAGTCCGTTCATGCGACGAAGCGTGAAACGGCTCCCGGATCGGGCGCGGTTTTCCCTCACGCCGCGTCAAGCAACAAGCGAATAAAGGATCAACCCTCGTGCGATACGCTTATGGAGTGACTACGGCACTGCTTCTCGCCGGCAGCGCGCTCACGCTGGCAACGGGCTTTCCGGCCGGCGCCCAGGTAGCGCAGAATGACAGTTCGCAGATTCAGGCGATCACCCCCCGCCAGGGTGCGCCGTCCAGCTTCGCCGATCTGACGGCCCAGCTCCAGCCCGCCGTGGTCAACATCTCCACGCGCCAGCGGGTCAAGGTCCAGAACAACAACCCCTTTGCCGGCACGCCGTTTGGCGATCTGTTCGGCGGTGGCCAGGGCGGCCAGGGTGGCGGCAGCACGCGCGAGGCGCAGTCGCTCGGCTCGGGCTTCATCATTTCGGCCGATGGCTATGTGGTCACCAACAACCACGTGATCACCGCCGATGGCCAGGGTGAGGTGGAATCGATCTCGGTCACCACGCCCGATGGCACCGAATATCCCGCCAAGCTGGTTGGCAAGGATGCCGCATCCGATCTCGCCGTGCTCAAGATCACCGGCAACAAGCCGTTCCCGTTCGTCAAGTTCGGGGATTCGCGCAAGGCCCGCGTGGGCGACTGGGTCATCGCCATCGGTAACCCCTTTGGCTTGGGCGGCACGGTGACGCAGGGGATCATCTCGGCCGTCTACCGCGCCACCGGCTCGGGCAGCGCCTATGACCGCTATCTCCAGACCGACGCCTCGATCAACCGCGGCAACTCGGGCGGTCCGATGTTCGACATGGCCGGCAACGTGATCGGCATCAACAACGCGATCTATTCGCCCACTGGCGGCAGCGTCGGCATCGGCTTTGCCATTCCCGCCGAAATCGCCGCGCCGATCGTGGAAAAGCTCAAGAACGGCCAGGCGATCGAGCGTGGCTATCTCGGCGTGCGCATCCAGCCGATCAACGATGATCTTGCCGCCTCGCTGGGCCTGCCCAAGAACCGTGGCGAATTCATCCAGTCGGTCGAACCGGGCGCTGGCGCGGCCAAGGCCGGCATCCAGGCGGGCGACGTGGTCACCCGCGTCGATGGCAAGGACGTCAAGCCCGACCAGACGCTCTCGTTCATCGTTGCCAACACCGCCCCGGGCAAGACCGTGGCCATCGACCTGGTGCGCAACGGCAAGCCGATGACCGTCAATGCCGTGGTCGGCAAGCGCCCGACCGAGGAAGAGCTCGCCAACCAGAGCTTCGACCAAGACCAGCAGGACGACAACGGCCTGGGCGACAACAGCGATGGCCAGCAGCAGCAGAAGCAGGCCCAGGCAACGGGCGCGCTGCAAAAGTCGCTGGGTATCGGTGCCGTGCCGCTCACCCCGCAGATCGCCCGTCAGCTGGGCGTGAGCGAGGATACGCGCGGCGTCGTCGTCACCGGGGTGGACAGCTCGTCTGACGCTGGGGCCAAGGGCCTGCAGCGCCGCGACATCATCCTCTCGGCCAACTATCGCATGCTCGCCACGGTGGCCGATCTGGAAGCCGTGGTGCGCCAGGCCAAGGCCGAAAACCGCGAGGCCGTGCTCTTGCGCGTGCAGCGCGCCGGCCAGCCGGCGATCTATCTGCCGATCCGCCTGCGCTGATCGCCAGACCGCTTAGCCAAGCATAGAAAGGCCGGCATCCCCACGCGGGATGCCGGCCTTTTTGTTTGTGAAGAGTGGGGCGCACGCAGCGCCCTCACCCTGCCGTCAGCAAGCCATCAATAGTTGGCTGCCGGGTCGCTGGCCGGGAAGCTTTCGTCCACCACCTGGTCCTGCTTGTCCCACTTAGGCGGATCAGAGCGCATGCCCTCCACCCCGGCAGAGCGCACCTTGGCAAAATTGTCGCCCGGCGTTTCGCCATGGGCAAACGCGGCCGGCGCGGCGCTCTCGCCGTCCTTGTTGCGGACGCTGCGATAGATGACGTAGCCCGCCACTGCGGCGGCGGCCCAATGGAATATGCTCATCGCTCAACCTCCATCTGCGGCAGCCAGCAAGGCCGCCGATCATGGGGCACAAACGAACCGGGGCGCGAATGGTTCGCGCCCCGGTGGCATTTTCATGCTGTCACAGGTTTCAATAGCCCTGCCAATCCTGCGCCCGACGGTCTGGCGGCGGCTTGGTGGCCGGCGGCCGGGGCACTGCCGGCTGGGCTGGCCTGGGCGTCTGGCGGGTGCGGCCAGTGGCGCGATCGAGCAGATCGTCACTTGCCGCCGCTGGCGCATTGCGCGGGCCCTGGCGCGCCGGCGCTGCCGGACCGGTGCCCAGGCCATCCTGGTCCACCGGAATCGCATCGTCGGGCGTGCGGCCCTGCGGCCCGCCGTTGGGAGCGCCGCTCTGGCCGCCTTCCAGCCCATCGCCCTGCTGGCCGTTGACGGTGTTGCCGTTCTCGTCGGTATAGTAATAGTCGTTGGGGTTGTTGAGCATCGCCTCGTCATCGGGCTCCAGCTGCCATTCGGGCAGCTTGAGCTGGTTGTCGAACTGCTCGACCGGGCGCTTGGCCGTGGCCACGCGCATATAGGCAGCAAAGGCGCGCGCCGGGGCAGTGCCACCCTGCAGGCCGGGAACGGGATGGGCATCGTCGCGGCCCATCCACACGCCCGTGGTGATCCCACTGGAAAAGCCCAGGAACCAGCCATCCTTGTTGGAACTGGTGGTGCCGGTCTTGCCGGCCACGGGGCGGCCGATCTGCGCCGCGCGGCCCGTGCCGATGTTCACCGCTGTCTGCAACAGATCGGTGATCTCTGCCGCCACGTAATCGGGCACCAGCTGCTGCTGCGCATCGGGACGGTGGCTGTAGAGCACTTCGCCGTCGGTGGTGGTCACCTTGCGGATGCCATAGGGCGTCACCAGCCGGCCCTTCGCCTCGACCGAGGCGAAGGCGCGCACCATGTCGATCACGCGCACGTCGCTGGTGCCCAGCACCATCGAAGGCATCGTGTTGATCGGCGTGGTGATGCCAAAGCGGCGGGCCATGTTGGCCACGGCGCTGAAGCCCACTTCGTTGCCCAGCTGCGCCGCCACGGTGTTCTTGGAATAGGCAAAGGCGGTGCGCACGTCGATCTGGCCGGCATAGCTGCCGCCCGAATTGCGCGGGCTCCATCCGTCGATCGTCACCGGCTCGTCCACCACGCGGTCTTCAGGGCGATAGCCCCGCTCCAGCGCCGCGAGATAAACGAACAGCTTCCACGCCGAACCGGGCTGGCGCACGGCATTGGTGGCACGGTTGTAGTTCGAGGTAACATAGTCAGTGCCGCCCACCATCGCCAGGACCGCGCCATCGCGGTCGACGCTGACCATCGCGCCCTGCGCGCCCTTGGGCACTTGCGAGCTGATGGCATCGGTGGCGGCGCGCTGCGCCACAGGATCGAGCGTGGTCCACACTTCGATCGGCTGGTCATTATCGGGCACCAGCACGTCAAGCTGCGGCAGCACCCAATCGGTGAAATAGCGGGCCGAATTCTGGCCCTGCTCGGCCGCGAGATGCACGGCCTTGAGATCGACTGCGCCCGCCTGGGCCGGAGTCAGCGTGCCGGCATCGACCATGGTTTCCAGCACCACCTTGGCGCGATCGACCGCGGCCTGGGCGTCTGCCGTCGGGGAATAGTGCGATGGCGCCTTGACCAGGCCAGCGATGATCGCCGCCTCGCCCAGCGAAAGCTGCTCGCCCGAATGGCCGAAGAACTTGCGCGCGGCCGAATCGACGCCATAGGCGCCGCCGCCGAAATAGACCTTGTTGAGATAGAGTTCGAGAATCTGGTCCTTGGAAAACTTGCTTTCCAGGGCCAGCGACAGGATCGCCTCGCGAATCTTGCGGTCGAACGTGCGGCTGTTGTTGAGGAAGATATTGCGCGCCAACTGCTGCGTGATGGTAGAGCCGCCCTGGCGCCAGTGCCCGCTTTGCGCGCGCACCATCAGCGAGCGCACGATGCCCACCGGGTCCACGCCCCAGTGTTCGCGGAACCGGCGGTCTTCCACCGAAACCAGCGCATCCTTCATCGGCTGGGGGATGCGATTATAGGGAATCCACTTGCCGTAGCTGGGCCCGAGCGTGACGATTTCCGAACCGTCGTTGGCCCGCACCACGATCATCTGGCCGGCCTGGCTGGACTTGAGCTTGTCATAGCTGGGCAGCGAACGGGCGGTGACCAGCACCGCGCCGGTAATCCCCAGCGCGACCAGCAGCGCCAGGCCCGTGCCCCACACCAGCAGGCGGCGCAGCCATCGTCCGATCATGGAAGGTGCGCGGCTGCGCTGCGCGGGGTCATCGCCGTCTTGTCCGCGGCGCGGAACGTCCCGTCTGGCCATTAGTGGTTACCGGTTTCCTCGAAGGCGCAGGAGCGCGCCGTGATTGCGAGCCAAGGGCCGCCCTTGCACGGGCGATCCGTAACGCAGGGTTAATGAAACAGGCAACCCGGCGCCTCGGCTCGCTCCCTAACGCATCATTCTTCCGGCGTGAAGTCGAGCGCGGCAGAGTTCATGCAATAGCGCAGCCCGGTGGGCGCCGGGCCATCGGGAAACACATGGCCCAGATGCCCTTCGCAGCGGGCGCAGCGCACCTCGGTGCGAATCATCCCGTGCGAGGTGTCGCGCAGTTCTTCAACCGAGGTTTCGTCAACCGGGTGAGTAAAGCTGGGCCAACCGCAGCCGCTGTCAAACTTGGTGGCAGAGGTGAACAGCGGTTGCCCGCAGCCTGCGCAGGTATAGTCGCCGCGCGCCTTGTTCTTGTCGTACTTGCCGGTGAACGCGCGCTCGGTCCCGGCCTGGCGCAGGACGTGATACTGCTCCGGGCTCAGGCGTTCGCGCCATTCCGCCTCGGTCAGGTTCAACTTGTCGGTCATGGATGGGATCTCCTTTGCCGCGCAATATGGGGTGCAGGCGCGGGCGGAACAACCGGATGGCGCGCGTTCTGGGGCGTCCTCTGTCGCCTTGTGCCACTTCCTGTCGCACGTCGCTTAAATTCCGCCACATTATGCGCTATGACCGATGCGTGATGGAAAAATTGCAAGAGCCTCTGGCCGATATTGCCCAGTGCAGCCTCCCCGTGGCGTTGGAGGTGATGGGCGAGCGCTGGTCCTTCATGATCCTGCGTGCCGCATTCACCGGCATCTCGCATTTCGAGGAATTTCTCTCGCAACTGGGCATTGCCCGCAACATCCTGTCCAACCGCCTGTCGCGGCTGGTCGATCATGGCATTCTCGCCCGCATTCCCTGCTGCGACGATCGCCGGCGCGTGGAATATCGGTTGACGCCCAAGGGCTTTGACCTGTTGCCGGCGATGCTGGCGCTGCGCCAGTGGGGGGAAAAGTGGGGCGCGGGCATTTCCTGCAACCCGGTGCTGTGTGATGCCCGCGATGGCCAGCCGATCGCGCCGATCGTGCTGCGCGCGCATGATGGCCGCCCGCTTGGCCCGGCAGATCTTGCCTGGCGCCCGCGGGAAGAAATCGATGCGCCGGCACCGGCCGAAAACGCCGATCATGATCGTGGGGAACAAGCGCCGGCCGCAAAGTCCAAGGAACGGGCCTGACAGTATTCGGGGCAGGATCGCCGGTGGAAACGGCGACCCTGCCCCGCCAACCGCACGGGGGACTGCGCGTGCGGCAAGCTCTTGTCTGGACGTTGTTTGATGAATGGAGCCAAAACGGTTTCGTTCGCGCAAATTCATGAATGCGGCGAACTGCTCAGCGTGCGGCCAGAACCTGCTCGCGGGCCAGCGCAACCTGAACCTTGCCCTGGCGCGTCGCCACGCTGAAGCAGTTGCGCTGGTCCTGCGCCTGGTCGAGCGTGACCTTGCCGATACCGATGCCGCAGGCCTGCCGCGCAGCGGCGCGCACCCGACGATCGGCCACGGCGCGGCCCTGCACGGTCATCAGGTTAAGGTCGGACAGCTTCACCGGCACGCGAGTCACGGTCATGCCCATGTCGGCGTTCGACTCGGCCGATACGGCGGCGGTGGTCTGCGCGGCGGCAGGCATGCTGCCCAGCGATAGGACGCCCAGCGCGGCAAGCGAGAGAGCGAGGGGGCGGAAGGCGGGGCGGAAGGCAGTGGTGGTGGCAAACATGGGTCGATTCCTTTTGTGTGGTGGAACAAAAGCGCGGATCGAATGGATCAGTCGGGTTTCTGTGGCATCCCGCAGGGCGTCTGTTGGCCCGTTGGGCTGTCTGTCTTGCGGTATGTCAGTGGTTTAACCCAGTCCTGCCGCCCCGGCGCGCCCTGCTCGACCAGGCACGGCCCCATCCCGACCAGCGCCGCTCGTCCCCGACGAACCGCCATGCAGCACCGGCCAACGACACGACCGTTCCGCCCTTGGGCCGACCAACGCCTTGACCGCGCGGGCCGGCGGACGGCAATGCCGGCTCGATTCGTCTGAACCTGCGTGTCACTGCGCAGCAAAGCCTTTGCCCCGCGGCAAGAAAGGCGCACTATCGTGGCGCAATGGCAGTGGCCGTCATCTTTGTCCTGGGCATCGTCAACTTCGCGCTCAACCGCGCGGTGATGGCCAGCAACCATCCGCTGCTGCGCCAGATGCCGCCGCTGCTCAAGACAATGAACCAGCGCTTTTCGCTGCTGATCGAGTTCCTCATGCTGGTGGCGGGCATGCTGCTCGCCGCGCAGGGCTGGGCCTGGGGCGCGATCGGCTATGGCCTCTACAGCATGATGAACGGCTTTTCCGCCTGGATGATCTTGTCGGGCCGGGTCTGACCATAAGGCCATGGCGGGGAACCGCGCGGTGCCCGGCGCATTGGCCGGGGGGAGGACCCTTTGCTCATGACCACCATTCCGCTCTGGCTTATCGTCAATCCGGCGAGCGGCAGCAATTCCGAAGCTGCCGTTGCCGCACTCACCGCTGCCTTGGCCGAAGGCGGCCACGCGCCCTCGCGCGTGCTACGTATCCCGGCCGACGATCTGCCCACCCGCGCCACGCTGGAGGCGGCCAATGTCGCCACGCTGGCAATCTTCACCGGCGATGGCACGGTCAATGCCCAGGTTGCGCGTCTGCACGGCTGGTCGGGGCGAGTACTGATCCTGCCGGGCGGCACGCAGAATCTCCTGGCCAAGTCCCTGCATGGCGATGTCGATGCCCCCACGATCGCGGCGCGGCTGGGCCGGGGTGAACTCCATGCGATGCGCCGCCACGCGGTCGAAACATCGGCCGGCCATGCCCTGGTCGAAGTTCTTGCCGGCCCCGGCGCCACCTGGGCTGATGTGCGCGAGGGCGTGCGCGACATGGACCTGTCGAGCATCGCCAGCGCCCTGGGCGAAGCGGTGCGCAGCACTGCCGGCGGCGCTGCCGTGCGCGTGGAGGACCCCGCTTTGGGCAAACCCGAAGGCTATCGCGCCGTGCGCATGGATGCCGATGATGGCACGCTCACGCTCGATGGCTATGACGCGCAGGATTGGGCCGATCTCGCCGCCCATGGCGTGTCGATGCTGGTCAAGCGCGATTTCCGCCAGGGGCCGCATGAAGAACTGGGCCAGGCCGAAGCGGTGGCCTGTGCCAGTGACGAACCTATCGCGCTGATGATCGATGGCGAACGCCGCGATGGCGCGCAGCGCGAAACCTTCCGCTGCGTTACTCTGCCGGTCGAATTCCTCGCCAGCGCGGCCGCCGCCTCTTGACCGGGCAGCGCCGCGCGGGAAAAGCCGGCCGGCAGCCCCAAGGAACCCGCCCGGCATGACGCGCATCTTTCATATCAGCGATATCCACTTCGGCCTGGAAGACCCGCGGGCCTTGGCCTGGCTGGTCGATTGCGTGGCGCAGGAACGGCCCGACGCCGTGGCCATTACCGGCGACCTGACGATGCGCGCCCGGCACCGCGAATTTGCCGCGGCCTGCCAATGGATTCGCGCGCTCGACGTGCCCGTGACAGTCGAAGTGGGCAACCACGACCTGCCCTATTTCAATCCGATCGAGCGGTTCTTTGATCCCTACCGCCGCTTTCGCGCCATCGAACACGTGCTGGAACGGCCGCTCAACCTGCCCGGCGTGGCGATCGTCCCGCTCAAGACCACGGCACGGGCGCAATGGCGCTTCAACTGGTCCAAGGGCCACGTTGGCAACCATGCCCTGGCCGATTGCCTGGCGCGCATCGATGCACTGCCGGCCGGCACGCGGGCGATCGTGGCGTGCCACCACCCGCTGGTCGAGGCCGGCACGCGCGGCAAGGCGCTGACCCGCAATGGGAACAAGGCCCTGGCCGAACTTGCCCGCCGCCAGGTGATGGCGGTGCTCTCGGGCCATGTCCACGATGCGTTCGACCTGATCCGGCCCACCCCGCATGGCCCAGTGCGCATGATCGGGGCGGGCACGCTCTCGCTGCGCACCCGCTCCACCCCGCCCAGCTTCAACGATCTCGTCCTGCGCAACGGCGATATCGAGGTGACCGTCCGCAACCTCGAAGCGGTGCCCACCCCCGCCATGCAGATCGAAGACGTCCCCGAAAACGCCCTCCCCCCGCGCGAGCCGGGCGAACCCGTCGCGCCGATCGCCGCCATTCCGCCGGTCGATCCGCCGGTGCACTGAACCGGCAGGAACGCCCCGACGCCGCATAAGCAAAAACCCCGCGCCTTTGCCGGCACGGGGTCTTCGTTGGGCATCACACCGGCCAGTTACGCCAGCCGGCGATCACGCCTTACTTCTTCTTTTCGGGCGCCACCGAGATGCGCACGGTTTCCCCGTTGTGACCGGGGAAATCGGTGAACATCGCATCCACCAGGTTCGGCACCAGATAGGGCAGGCGGTTGGAAGAGGAGGCCGCCTGGGCCTTGCCCTCGAACAAGCGCTTGCCGTCGCTGCGGCGCTCGATCTTCATGTCGATGCCGCTGGTGTAGACGGTGACCACGTCGACGCCGCCAAAGCCCGGGCCCCACAGCGGATCATACCATCCATAGCCCCAGCCGCGCCGGCCCCAGAAACCGCCATAGGGGCGGCCATAGAAGCCGGGGCCATACCACGGACCCCAGAACGGGTCATAGGCGCCGGTCGAGCGTACATGCTCGCGGCCCTGGTCCACGCCATAGCCGAACTTGACCACCAGGTCAGAGGTCTGCGGATCACCCGGGACATAGCCCAGGCTGGCCATCTTGGCGGCCACCAGGCTGGCGTACTGCGAGAATTCGAGACCGCCCTGGTCACGCGGATCTTCCGCCACCACGGCAAAGGTCTGCCCGGCAGGGGCCGGCAGTTCGCGCTGGAAGCGGGAAACCTTGGCGTCGAAATTGGTGGCGCAACCCGACAAGGCCAGAAGAAGGGGAGCAGCCAGCAAGGCAAGTTTGCCGGCCCGAAGCATCTTGGTCATTACTATCGACTCCTTATGCGCACCGGTGTCCCCAATCCCCGGCGCCGGTCGTGTGTTAGCACGACGAAATGATGCCTGCGAGGGGCTGAATGGAGCTTGAATAATAACGCACAGGACGGTGAAATGCTCCGAAATCCAGGGAGATGAACGAAAGGGCGCCCCTCGTCAAAGGAGCGCCCTGTTCATCTGCCAGCCCCGGGGCCGCTTGGTGGTTCAGCGCACCAGCCCCAGCGCGGCATAAGCCGCGTCGAGCGTCGGCACCGCCAGGCTGCGCGCCTTTTTTGCGCCGCGCGCCAGGATCGCGTCGAGCGCGGCGCGGTCTTCGCGCAGCGTGCGATAGCGCTCGGCCATCGGCGCCAGCTTGCTCACCAGCAGTTCGCCCAGCGCCGGCTTGAACTGGCCAAAGCCCTGGCCGCCAAACTGCGCCAGAACGCCCGCCACATCGGTGCCGGCCATCGCGGCATAGATGCCCACCAGGTTGCGCGCCTCGGCCCGGCCTTCCAGCCCGGCCGCCTCGCTCGGCAGCGGCTCGGGATCGGTCTTGGCCTTCTTCACCTTCTGCATGATGGTGTCGGCATCATCGACCAGGTTGATCCGGCTCATGTCCGAAGGATCGGACTTGCTCATCTTGGCCGTGCCATCGCGCAGGCTCATGATCCGCGCCGCTTCGGGCGGGATGATCGGATCGGGCAGCGTGAAGACGGGCGCGTCTTCGCTGGCGAAGTCGTTGTTGAACTTCTGCGCGATGTCGCGCGCCAGTTCCAGGTGCTGCTTCTGGTCGTCGCCCACCGGCACGTGCGTGGCCTGATACAGCAGCACGTCAGCCGCCTGGAGCACGGGATAGGTGAACAGCGCCACCGAGGCACCTTCGCGGTTCTTGCCCGCCTTGTCCTTCCACTGCGTCATGCGGTTGAGCCAGCCCATCCGCGCCGTGCCATTGAGCAGCCATTGCAGCTCAGCATGGGCCGGCACCTGCGCCTGGTTGAACAGGATCGAGCGATCCGGATCGATCCCGCACGATACCAGGGCCGCCACCATTTCGCGCGTGTTGGCACCCAGCTGGGCCGGTTCGTGCGGCATGGAAATGGCGTGCAGATCGGCCAGGAAATAGAGGCAGGTCGCGCCCTTGGCGGTCCATTCGTCCTGCATCGCCACCCAGTTGCGGATCGCACCCAGGTAGTTGCCGAGGTGAAGATTGCCGGTGGGCTGAATGCCGGAAACGATACGCATGGAACGTCTTGCCTTACGATTTGTTGGCGGGTGCCGCGCGGCGGCGGCGGGTGAGCAGCGCGAGGTCTTCGCGCGTGAACGCCCCCAGGACGAGGGTGGCGAGGCCATAGACGACCATGCCGGCCATGACCAGCACGGCCAGCGCGCCGATGCGCAAGGCCCAGGTGCCATGCACATACGGCATCAGCACGCCCTGCCCGGCCCACAGCACCAGCCCCATGGCCAGGGCGGCCAGCGCCAGACGCGGCGCGCGCCGGCGCAGTTGCGCATCCGGGGTGAAATGCCCCCGCTTGCGCAGCGTATGATACAGCATGCCGACATTGACGGTCGAGGCGATCGCGGTGGCCAGCGGTGGCCCCATGTGCTGCAACGGCACGATCAGCACCAGGTTGCCCACCAGGTTCACCACCATCGAGATCGTGGCATAGCGCACCGGCGTCTTGGTGTCGTGCCGCGCATAGAAGCCCGGGGTCAGCACTTTGACCAGGATATAGCTGGGCAGGCCGATCGAGAAGGCGGCCAAGGCCTGCGCGGTGAAATGGGTGTCGGCGGCGGTATAGCGGCCATAGCCGAACAGCGCGGCGGCGATCGGTTCGCCGCACAGCACCAGCGCCATGGTCGCCGGCAGCGTCAGCAGCAGGGCCAGTTCCATGCCGCGGTTCTGGGTTTCCTGCGCCGCCGCATCCTCGCCCGCGCCGAGCTGGCGCGAGATCGTCGGCAACAGGACCGTGCCCAGGCCAATGCCGATCAGCCCGAGTGGCAACTGGTTCAGCCGATCGGCCATGTAGATATAGGTCACGCTGCCATGCGCCAGCAGCTTGGCCGCCAGCGCGGTGGAAATGACCAGGTTGATCTGCACCGCCCCGGCCCCGGCTGCAGCCGGCCAGATCAGCGCGAGGAAGGCCTTCACGTCAGGGTTCAGACGCGGTCGGCGCAAACGCAGGCTGATCCCATTTTGCCGGCACGACCAGTAGAGCCAGGCGAGTTGCAATGCGCCCGAAACCGACACTGCAATCGCCTGGTTGCGCGCGGTCAGTAGCGGATCGCTATTGTGGAACCCGAACAGCGCCACGATCTGCGTGATGTTGAGCAGGATCGGCGCGGCCGCGTTGACCCAGAACTTGTGCAGCGAATTGAGAATCCCGCCCAGCAGCGAAACCAGGCTGATCAGCATGAGATAGGGAATCGTCAGCCGCGAGAGCGACACGGCAAAGGCGAACTGTTCGGACGAAACGCCGTTGAACCCGCCAGACAGCAGCAGCGTGACCGGCCATGCCAGCACTTCCAGTGCCACGGTCATCAAGATCAGAACCGGCAGCAGAACCGCCAGCGCTTCTTCGGCAAAGCGCAGCCCATCAGGCAGCCCTTGGCCGGCAGGATCGCCCACCTTCTTGTTGAACATCGGGATGAACGCCGAGGAGAATGCCCCTTCGGCAAACAGCGCCCGAAACAGATTGGGCAGGCGAAACGCAATAAGGAACGCGTCAGAGGCAAAGCCTGCGCCGACAAAGCGGGCAAACAGGCTGTCGCGCACCAGGCCAAGCACGCGGCTGGCCAGGGTAAGCCCGCCGATCGTGCCGGTCGCCTTCAGGAGGTTCATGCGGTGTCCTTCAGGCGACCGGTGCGACTCGGGCGATCAGCGAATCAGGCGTGGCCGGCCGGTTCGGCGGTCGCCGTGGCCTGGGCCTGGGCCAGTTGCGCCATGTAGAGGCCGTTGAAGTCGATCGGATCGAGCAGCAGCGGCGGGTAGCCGGCGTCGCGCACGGCATCGGCCACGATGCGGCGGGCAAACGGGAAGACCAGGCGCGGGCCTTCGGCGAACAGGAACGGGTGGGCCTGTTCGTCGGTCACGTTGCGCATGCCGATCAGCGCGCCATAGGCCAGTTCGATGATGAAGGCGGTGCCCTGCGCACCCTTCGACGTCACGTTGATCTTGAGTTCGATCTCGTGAACTTCGGGCGCCAGGGCGCGGGCGGCGATGTTGAAATCGACATGGATTTCGGGCGCCTCGGTCCACTGATAGCTTTCCGGCGCATTGGGATTCTCGACAGAGAGATCCTTGATATACTGGGAAATCAGCCCGATCGCCGGCGAGTTGTCTTCGCCGTTTGAAACCACGCCTTCGGCGCCATCGAGGGAGAGATTGCTGATGATGTTGCCTTCGTCGGCCATGGTCGCATGCTTTCGTTCGGATGGGGCGCAGGGAACGCGCCGGGTAAACGTGCCCGGCGCCTAGCATTGTGCGCAACGCCCGGCAACAGACTGCGTCTGGCACGCCAGTCACCCTCTGCCAGCGGTCATTGCACCAAAGGACGGGAACCAACTGCGCGCCTGCGCGATTGCAGCGATCAGGCAGCGCACGGGCGCAATCCGGGCGACTTCGTCGGTGGGCAACGTCACAACGCGGGAATCCGCCATTGTGCCGTCCACGCGTTGTTCATTTGTAATTCGTACCTATTTGATGCACGATCAACCGGTGGCCGGCCGCGCTGCGCAAAACGTGGATCGGCATTCCAAGGCTACCTTTGCGGGACATGTGCGTGTGATTGTTGAGATCGTCATTGTGGCCATGATCGCGGCCTTCCTGGGCCTGAGGCTCTATTCGGTTCTGGGCCGTCGCCCCGAACAGAACGAGGAGCCCGTCCGCCGCCGCATCGAACAACCCGATCCGCAAGGCGCTGCCCGCCCGATGGCGCCGCGCCTGCCCGAAGCCATGGCAACGCCGGCCAACCGCCTGGCGCCCCCGGTGCCCGAGACGCGCGATTTCGATGCCGATGCCGAACCGGGCATCCGCGCCATCATCGCGGCCGATCGCCGGTTTGACGTGGGCCTGTTCATGGCTGGCGCCAAGAGCGCCTATGGCATGGTGCTAGAGGCGTTCTGGCGTGGGAATCGCTCGGAACTCAAGGCGCTGTGCGATGGCGATGTCTTTGCCGGCTTTGCCGACGCGCTCGACGCCCGCGAAGCTGCTGGTGAAACGCTCGACGCGCGCCTCATCCGCATCGAGGAAGCCCGCATCGTCGGCGCCGAACTCGCCGGCTCCACGGCGCGAGTCACCGTGCGCTTCATCGCCGATATCGCCACCGTCACGCGCAATGCCCAAGGGCAGGTCGTTGCCGGTTCGCTCAACGATGCGATCGAAAGCCGCGACCTGTGGACGTTCTCGCGCGATCTTACCTCGCGTGATCCCGATTGGCTGCTCGACGAAACCGATGAAGCCTAAGGCATACGTGGGCTGACCGGCTTGGGCACTGATCCCGTGGCCTGCGCCGGTCGCCCCCTCTCCCGAATTTCGCTTGCGCAAAGGGCCGGTCTTGCACTGGCCCTTTCGCTGCTGGCCGCCTGCGTTCCCACTGCGACGCCGCCAGGGCGCCAGCCTGGTCCACCGCGCACGCCCTCGGGCACTGCCGCTGCGCCGCTCGCCACGGCGGTCAGCGCCGGCTTGGCGCGCGGGCCGGCACCGTCCGCGCTGGGCCTTGCCCCGGGCAATGCCGGTGCGGCGCTCAACGCGTTCATCACCTCATGCCCTGGCCTGACCCGGCGCAGCGACAGCAGCGGCCTGACCCAGCCAACCGATTGGGCCCTCGCCTGCGCGGCCGCGCGCACTTGGCCGCGCGACAATGCCGCCGCCTTTTTCGACGGCTACTTCGAAACCGCCCGCGTCGGCGATGGTGGTACTTTCGTCACCGGCTATTACGAGCCCGAGATCGCTGGTGTGCGCACGCACCAGCCCGGCTTCGATGTGCCGGTCTATGGCGTGCCGGCCGATCTCGTGCGCGCCCGGCCGGGCGATGCCCCGCCACTGCCCGATGGGCGCCAGCCACTTGGCCGCTATGACGAAACCGGGCAGTTCGTGCCTTATTTCGATCGCAGCCAGATCGAGGACGGCGCCCTTGCCGGCAAGGGCCTGGAAATCGCCTGGGCGGCCGATCCGGCAGAGCTGTTCTTCCTGCAGGTGCAAGGGTCTGGCCGGCTGCGCGCGCCCGATGGCAGCGTCATCCGCCTGGGCTATGGCGCCATCAACGGCTGGGACTACACCGGCATCGGCACGGTCATGGCGCAGCAGGGCCTGATTGGCACCGGCCCGGGCCAGTATCCCGGATCGATGCAGGGCATACTGCGCTATATCCACGATCACCCGGTGGAAGGCGACGCGCTGATGCGGCAGAACCGCAGCTACGTGTTCTTCCGCGAAAACACCCAGCCCGGCGCGATCGGAGCGATGGGCGTGCCGGTCAGCCCGCGCACCACCGTGGCGGCCGATCCGGCGTTCGTGCCGCTGGGCGCCCCCGTCTGGCTCCAGGTTGATCGCCCACAGGTCAGCGGGTTGTGGGTGGCGCAGGATACCGGCGGCGCCATCAAGGGCCCCAACCGCTTCGACAGCTTCTGGGGTGCGGGCGCCGATGCCCGCCTAACCGCCGGCGGCATGAGCGCACATGGCCAGGCCCTGGTCCTGCTGCCCAAGGGCACACTGGCCCGGCTCGGCCGATGAGGCGCGGTCCGCGCGGCCTGAGTGCCGATGAACTCGTGTTGTGGCGCAAGGTGGCCGATACCGTCACTCCGCTGCATCCTCCGGCACGCCGTGCGGCGGCGCCAACGCCTGTCGCAGCCCTGCCCGCCGCGAACGAGCCAGCCAGCCCACCGCCGCGCAAGCTCAAGGGCCGCGTGCCACCGCCGCGCCCCGCTCCACCGGCACCGGCGCAGCCCGCGCGTCCGCTCCACGCCAATGGCCAAGGGCTCGACGCCAGTTGGGACCGCAAGCTGGCGCGTGGCACGATTTCGCCCGATGTCTCGATCGATCTCCACGGCCTCAACCTCGACCTGGCGCACGGCCGCCTGCTCGCCAGCCTGGCGCAGGCCCTGGCGATCGGCGCGCGGGTCATCCTGCTGGTGACCGGCAAGCCACGCCCCCATGGCGATCATGACCTGCGCGGTGAACGGCGCGGGGCGATTCGCGCCAAGTTGCTCGATTGGCTGGCGGCCAGCCCCTATGCCGATCGCATCGCCGCGGTGCGCCCGGCCCAGCCCCGTCACGGTGGCGCCGGCGCCGTCTATATCGTGCTGCGCCGCCCGCGCTGATCGCGGCAAGCCTACGCACTCGTCCTAAGCGCGGGTGCGAATTGCCGCCGCGTCTACTGCAAGGGACAACCATAAGGCTCCGCGCGTTCCCCAAGCGCACCCCATTGCCCGTCGCCAACGGACGCGCGGAGTACCTTTTCCCACATCGCCCCCATCGCAGCGCCAGCTGAGCCGCGCAGCGCAACCCGTCCGCACCAATTGTGCGGCTGGCCAAGAGCTCGCAGGGCGCAGCCTCAACATTCTTCCATTTTGGAGCAATTGTGTTAACGCGGCCTGGCGCCCTGTTGCGGCGCACAAATCAAGGCTCCGTAACTTCGCTAAGCACTCGTACTTTAAGTAGTATTTGCGCTTCGTTACGGCACAACAAACGGGTCATGCTCCCCCCATGAAACGCCCTCCCACACGCCGTGCCACCGCCCTTTCCGCCATTCTGGTCCTGCTCGGCGGCGGTCCACTGGCCCTGGCCTCGCCCACGCCCTTTGCCATGCCGCCCGAAGCGGCGATGCCCCGCGTGGACGAAGAGGCCGGCCATTTTGCCGCCTGCGGCAGCGACCGCCGGGTAACCTGCGTCGTCGATGGCGACACGTTCTGGTATCAGGGCACCAAGATCCGCATTGCCGATATCAACGCCCCGGAAATCAGCCACCCCGGCTGCGCTGAAGAAGCGGACCTGGGCGCAAAGGCTACCGAGCGGCTGACGCAACTGCTCAATGCCGGGCATTTCTCCCTGGTTACCCAGGGGCGGCCGGTCGATCGCTACGGCCGCGCGCTGCGCGTGGTGGTGCGCAAGGGGCAAAGCCTGGGTGCCCGGCTCGAGGCAGAGGGCCTGGCCGAACACTGGCAGGGCCGGCGCGGAAATTGGTGCAGGTGAAACCAGGCGCCTTCCCGTTGTAATGGCAAGCGGCTATGGGCGGGCATCTCCCGTTGCTGAAAGCCGCCGCCTTGACCAAGCCGCTTTTCCCTTTGTTTCCGCGCATTACCCTGCGTGGCACGATCCTCTCCTCGTTCCTGGCCCTGGCGGCCTGTGCCGGCCAGCCAACCCGCGTGGTGCAGGCTCCGGCCGCTGCGCCCGCCCCGCACCTGGTCACCGTCGGCATTGCCGCGTTCAACGATTTTCACGGCCAGCTCGAACCGCCGCACCAATCGGTGCTGGTGCCCGATGACCATGGCGGCACCGCCCAGGTTCCCGCCGGCGGCGCGGCGTGGCTGGCCAGCGCGGTCGACAGCGTGCGCAATCGCTATCCCAACCATCTCACGCTGTCGGCTGGTGACATGATCAGCGCCAGCCAGGTGGCCTCCTCGCTTTATCTCGACGAGCCGTCGATCGGGGTGATGAATCGCATCGGGGTGGATTTCAACGCCGTCGGCAACCACGAATTCGACCGCGGCCGTGATGAACTGCTGCGCATGCAGAATGGCGGCTGCACCCAGTTCACCGCGCACAAGCCGTGCCAGCTCGAACGCTTTCCCGGCGCCAGCTTCCGCTATCTCGCCGCCAGTACGGTGGACAAGGATGGGCACACCCTGTTCCCGGCCACCGGCCTCAAGACGTTTGGCAGCGGCGTAGACAAAGTGACCGTGGGCGTGATCGGCCTGACCACGCGCACCACGCCCACGCTGGTCAATCCCGCCGGTATCGCCGGGCTGACGTTCGAAGACGAAGCCGCCACGATCAATGCCCAGGTGCCCCGGCTCAAGGCCGCCGGCGCCGATGCTATCGTCGTGCTGATCCACGAAGGCGGCAAGCAGCAGGGCAGCCCCGATCCGCAGGGCTGCAACGGCATGTCGGGCGCGATCCTCGACATCATCAAGCGGCTGAACCCGGGCGTGGACCTTGTCATTTCGGGCCACACCCATGCCGCCTATATCTGCCAGATGCCGGCGCCCGGCGCCGCGCATCCGCTGCTGCTGACCAGCGCGGGCCTCTATGGCGAAATGGTCACCGACATTGCCCTGCAGATCGATCCTGCCAAGCACACGGTCACGGCGGTCCAGGCGCACAACGTCATTGTCCAGTCCGATCCCTATCAGTCCGCCACGCGGCTGGTGAGCCACGATGATCGCTTCCCGGTCTTTGCCCCGCGCCCCGATGTCGCCGGCTACGTCCAGCGCTATGTCGATGCGGCCAAGGTCTATGCCGCCAAGCCGGTGGGCCACCTGTCCGGCCCGGCCCAGCGCGGCGAGAACGGCGCGGTGACCACCGGGGGCACGCTGGGCAATCTCATCGCGGATTCGCAGCTGGCGGCAACGCGGGGTGCGGGTGCGCAACTCGCCCTGATGAACCCCTTCGGCATCCGCACCAGCCTGGTGCCGGCGGCCGATGGCACGGTGACGTTCGGCGATATCTACCGCGTCCAGCCCTTCGGCAACACGCTCGTCACCGAAACGCTCACCGGTGCGCAGCTCAAGGCGGTACTGGAGCAGGGCCTGGATGAACAAGGGCCAAAGCAGGGCTTGGCCGTATCGGGCAACGTGCGCTTTGCCATCGACCTGGCCCGCCCCGTCGGCGCGCGCGTGGTGGGCCTGACGGTCAACGGAAAGCCGGTCGCGCCTGCCGCCACCTACCGCGTAACGGTCAACAACTTCCTCGCGCTGGGCGGCGATACCTTCACCGACCTGGCCGACAAGCCCGACGCGGTAACCGGCATGACCGATCTTGACGCGCTGCAGGCGTGGATCGCCGCCGTCCCTGTGCGCCAGGTTCCGTCAGAGGATCGCGTCACTCTGGTTGCACACTGATTGCCTACCCACTCACTGGTTGCAGCGCCGTCGCCACAGTCCTAGGCATCAAGCCAAGGGAGACACGGGCAATGGCGCTGCTGGATAATCCGAAATTCCGCTGGATCTTGCGTTGCGGGTGGAAAGGGCTGTGCCCGCGCTGCGGCAAGGCCAGCATGTTCGATGGCTGGCTCAAGCTGGCACAGCGCTGCCCGGCGTGTGATCTCGACCTCGGCTTTGCCCGGGCAGACGATGGGCCGGCGTTCTTCGCCCTGTGCCTCACCGCCTTTCCCCTCACCTTCTTCGCGGTCTGGCTCGAAGTGGCGTTCAGCCCGCCCTGGTGGGTACACCTGCTCACCTCGGTGCCGATCCTGGCGGTTGGCTGCCTTGGCTCGCTGCGCCCGTTCAAGGGCTGGCTGGTCGCCTCGCAATACGTGAACAAGGCCACCGAGGCCGGCACCGAAGGCCTGTGGGCCCGCATGGAAAAGCGCGAAGAGCCCTAAGCGCCTGGGCGCTGCGCCGGCTGGCTCGGCCGGCTGGCGCTGGCCTTGGCATCGGGCAGGCGACACGCCGTGCACCGCCGCCAGCAGACCAGCCCAGGCATCATGTCGCGCGGGGCCTTGCCCGGTTCGGGATAGAGCCCGGCCATGATCTCGGGCGCGATCCCCTCGGGCGCGGCGCGGTTGTGGCACATCAGGCAATTGCGCCGAAACCGCTCACGCGTCAGCCCGGAATGGTCTTCTGCCACCTGTGCTGCAGATGGCGTCCGCGCGGCCGGCTGCGCGCCCGCCACGCCGCCCGCCAGAGCCAGAGCCACCATACCCGCGCCAAGCCACCATCGCCGCCGCATCATCGCCCCCTTCACCCGGCCCCCATGCCGTTCACGTTGGCGATCCTTTCATCACAGGCCTGGGCGATCAAGAACTGCGTGTCGCAGGCTCAGCCCTGGCGATAATCCGCCACGATCATGCCGGCCTGCGCCAGCTCGGCCTCGTGGCTTTCCTCGCGCCAGGTTTCGGCCAGGGCCTGCCGTTCCCAATCCAGCATCGCCGGGTGGGCCAGGATATGGTCCACCCAGACCTGCCCGCGCCCCACGTCCAGGCCATAGGTGCGGATGCGGAACGCCACCGGGGCAAAGAACGCGTCCACCACGCTGAACGCCGCCCCGGCCAGCCACGGGCCGCCGAAACGATCGAGTCCTTCCTCGAACAATGCGCGCACGCGGGCCACGTCGCGCACCAGTTCGGCGCGCATCGGCACCGGGCGCACCCGCACACCCACGTTCATCGTGCAATCGTTGCGCAAGGCGGCAAAGCCGCCGTGCATTTCGCAGACCGCGCTTTGCGCAAAGGCGCGCGCGGCTCCCGCCTCGGGCCAGACACCGCCATGGCGATCGGCAAGATAGAGCGCGATGCCCAGCGAATCCCACACCGTGGCTTCCCCATCGATCAGCACCGGCACCTGCCCGGTAGGGGAAAAGGCGCGAAATTCCTCGTAGTTCACCGGCTTGGCAAACGGCTCGATCCGATCGACAAATGCCACGCCCAGCCCCTTCATCAGCAGCCAGGGCCGCAACGACCAGCTGGAATAGTTTCGGTTGGCGGTGATCAGGGTATAGGTCATGGCCGGCGCCCCTTTTTCGCAGGAAATCCACGCCGGTTGATTCAGGTCATGGCGCTGCGGCTTCCCGGTGCCACACTGCGGGCATTGTTGGAAGAAGGAGGATCCCCCATGCGCTCCATTCTCTGCCCGGTCGATGGCGCCAAGACGCTCGATGACCGCCTCGAAACCGCGCTGGCCCTGGCCCGCGTCACCAACGGCCATGTCTGCGTACAGATCGCCAGCCCCTTTGCCGAAATGGCAGTGTGGGAACCCTTCGGCGGCGCGGCGCTGACAGCCGAAGTGATCGCCCAGGTGCGCGAGGAAGACCGCGCCCTGGCCGAGAAGGTCGATGCGCGCCTGGCCCCGCAAGACGTGCCATTCGACGTGATGGAAACCGCGCAGGCCCCGATCCCCGCCGCCTATGCCAGCGCCCGCTTTGCCGATGTGGTCGTCACCAGCCTGGCCGATCCGCTGGTGGAGGAACTTGTGCTCGGCGTGCGCAGCCCGGTGCTCGCCGTGCCCAAGGGGGCGCCGCTGGTCGATTTCACCGGCCCGGCCATGATCGCCTGGGATGGCGGGATCGAGGCCGCGCACGCCATGCGCGCCGCCTTGCCGCTGCTCACCCGCGCCAGCGCCGTCCATATCGTGGCGGTCGAGGAAAAGCCCGACGCGCTTCCGGCGCTCGATGCAGCAGCCTACCTGTCGCGCCACGGCATTCATGCCGAAACCCATGCAATCCAGGCCGCCGGGCCGATCGCCGCCACGCTGGTCGATACCGCGCGGCGGTTGGGTGCGGGGCTGATTGTCATGGGCCTGTTCGGCCGCAGCCGGCTGCGCGAATTGCTGCTCGGCGGCGTGTCGCGCGCCATGCTCGACAATTCCACCCTGCCGCTGTTGCTGGCGCACTAAGGCAAACATTGTTTGCGGCCGGGCACTTGCCCGTTCGCGCCGCTCTGGCATGATCACACCCAAGGTGGTGGCACAGGGGCTGCCGCCAACCTTGGGAGTTCATGCCGATGCGCCGCCACCGTTTTCTCGCCTCACTCGCCCTGGGCATTGCCCTCGCCGCCACGGGCGCTCACGCGGCTGCCGCGCCGGCAGCGCCTGCTGCCATCACCAAGGCCCTGGCCGATCCGGCGCGCAGCGCCGCCAACCGTGCCCTCGATGAAAGCCGCAAGCCGGCCGAAGTGCTTGCCTTTGCCGGGTTCAAGCCCGGCCAGGTCGTGGCCGATTGGGGCGCCGGCGGCGGGTATTATTCCGAACTGATCGCCGATGTCGTCGGCCCCAAGGGCCGTGTCTATGCCCTGGCCAATCCCGCCTATCTCAAGCCCGGCACGCTCGACGCCGTGGCCAAGGCGCATGCCAACGTGCTGATGCTCGTTACCCCGCCTTCCGCGATGACACTCGCGCCGGGCAGCCTCGACGCGATTTTCGCCCACCTCGAATTTCACGATCTCTATCTGCCGGCGGCGCATGGCAGTGCCACGCCCGCCCGCCCGGTGGCCGCCACGCTGGCCAATTGGTTTGCTGCGCTGCGTCCCGGTGGCACCGTGGTGATCGTCGATCACGTCGGCCCGGCTGGCGCCCCTGCCACCGTTGCCGATACGCTGCACCGCATCGATCCTGCTCAAGTCAAGGCAGACATGCTTGCCGCCGGCTTCGTGCTCGACGCTGAAAGCAGCGTATTGCAGCGCAACGACGATCCGCACACTGCAATCGTTTTCGATCCTGCCTTGCGCGGAAAGACCGATCGCTTTGCCCTGCGCTTTCGTCGACCTGCCTGACATTCTGCAGGCAGTTGCGCAAAACGCAATTTATATTTCATCTTTCGCATTTGCACAAAACAAGGATGCAAGGCATACAAATCCTGCCTTTCAGGCATCCTCTCCCAAACTTCCAAAGGCCTGGCTGGCAACAGCCGGGCCCTTTTTTTGCTCTGTGTCTGTGCCGGCGCCAGCGCCCGGCTTGCTATCCCGCCAAAACCCCAGCACCATCGCGCTCGATCACTCCCGAGAACGAAAGCTGCGGCCTGGCGTTTGAAAACCGTGGCACGCAATCCTAGCTAGGGTGCAAGCGGGGCAGGTCTGCCCCGATCCGCAAACCTCCCGAGGCGCCATGCCACATGCGCAACGCCGAGGGTGAAAAGAGGGCCAATGGCAGAGGCAGCAACTTTGGGCGAAAATCGCATCGCCCGTCTTCAGGTCGCAGGCGCCAGGCAAGAGGAATCCGGCCACGGCATCGCCCGCATCAGCCGTGCCGTGATGGGCACGCTGGGCGTAACCGAAGGCGACGTCATCGAAATCATCGGCAAGCGCAGCACCGCCGCGCGCGTGATGCTGCCCTATCCCGAGGATGAAGGGCTCGAACTGATCCGGCTCGACGGTCTGCAGCGCGCCAACGCCGATGTCGGCTCGGGCGATCATGTCGAAGTGCGGCGGATCGATTCCCGCCCGGCACAGCGCGTGGTGTTTGCCCCGGCGCAGCGTGATCTGCGCCTGCAGGGGCCAGCTGCCGCGCTCAAGCGCAACTTTGCTGGGCGCCCGCTGCTCACCGGCGATCTGGTCGCGACGGCGGGGCAGCAGCAGGTCAACCGGGGCGACATGCCTGCCCAGTTGCGCCAGATGCTCAACGCTCCAGCCTTCGCGCTGACCCAGATCCGCCTCACCGTCGTCTCCACCGTGCCCAAGGGCGTGGTGCACATCGACGAGAGCACCGAGGTGGAACTGCGCGCGGAATACGAAGAGCCGCGCAGCAGCCGCGCCGACGTCAACTATGACGATGTCGGTGGCATGGGCGACACCATCCGCCAGTTGCGCGAGATGGTCGAACTGCCGCTGCGCTATCCCGAACTGTTCACCCGCCTGGGCGTCGATCCGCCCAAGGGCGTTCTGCTGCATGGCCCGCCAGGCACCGGCAAGACCCGCCTGGCCCGCGCTGTCGCGAACGAAAGCGACGCCAGCTTCTTCACCATCAACGGCCCGGAAATCATGGGCTCGGCCTATGGTGAAAGCGAAAAGCGCCTGCGCGAAGTGTTCGAGGAAGCGACCCAGAACGCGCCCTCGATCATATTCATCGACGAGATCGATTCGATCGCGCCCAAGCGCAGCCAGGTTTCCGGCGAAGCGGAAAAGCGCCTCGTCGCGCAGCTGCTCACGCTGATGGACGGGCTGCACAGCCGCTCCAACCTTGTCGTCATCGCCGCCACCAACCGGCCTGACGCGCTGGATGAAGCACTGCGCCGCCCCGGCCGCTTTGACCGCGAGATCGTCGTCGGCGTTCCCGATGAACCTGGCCGCCGCGAGATTCTCGGCATCCACACGCGCGGCATGCCGCTGTCCGAGGATGTCGACCTGCGCGAACTCGCCCGCACTACGCACGGCTTCGTCGGGGCCGACTTGGCCGCACTCGCCCGCGAGGCGGCGATCGAGGCGGTGCGCCGCATCATGCCGCGTCTCGATTTCGAACGGCAGACGATCCCGCCCGAAGTGCTCGACAACCTACGCGTCGTGCGCGACGATTTCCTCGAGGCGCTCAAGCGCGTGCAGCCTTCGGCCATGCGCGAGGTCATGGTTCAGGCCCCCACCATCGGCTGGTCCGATGTCGGTGGGCTCGACGATGCCCAGGCCAAGCTCAAGGAAGGCGTCGAGCTGCCGCTCAAGACGCCCGAGGCGTTCCACCGCCTCGGCATCCGCCCGGCCAAGGGCTTCCTGCTCTACGGCCCGCCTGGGACCGGCAAGACCCTGCTGGCCAAGGCCGTCGCCAAGGAAGCCGAAGCCAACTTTATTGCGATCAAGTCGTCAGACTTGCTCAGCAAGTGGTTTGGCGAAAGCGAGCAGCAGATCGCCCGCCTGTTTGCCCGCGCCCGCCAGGTCGCGCCGTGCGTGATCTTCATCGACGAGATCGACAGCCTCGTTCCGGCGCGCGGCACGGGTGTCGGCGAGCCGCAGGTCACGGCGCGCGTGGTCAACACTATCCTGGCCGAGATGGACGGGCTGGAAGAGCTGCAGTCGGTCGTGCTGATCGGCGCGACCAACCGGCCCAACCTGGTCGATCCTGCGCTGCTGCGGCCGGGCCGGTTCGATGAACTGGTCTATGTCGGCACGCCCAGCCTGGAAGGGCGCGCGCATATCCTCAAGATCCACACCGGCGCCATGCCGCTGGCGGCCGATGTAGATCTGCTCGATGTCGCCCGCCAGACCGCGCGGTTCACCGGTGCCGATCTCGAAGACGTGGTGCGCCGCGCGGGCCTCAACGCCATCCGCCGCGCCGGCGGCAACGTACAGTCGGTCAATGCGGCGGATTTTGCCGATGCACTGGCCGATTCCCGCGCGACAGTGACCGAAGAAATGGAAGCGGAATACGCCCGGATGAAGGGCGAGCTCAAGAAGCGCGCCGTGGAGCCGAGCCCGACCATCGGCTTCCTGGCGCCGGGCATGGTGCAATCCACCCGCGAAACCAAGCACGGCTGAAACGGAAAAAGCCCCTCGCTGACAAGGCAGCGAGGGGCTTTTCTCATGATTCGGGCAGAAACTCGTCAAAGCGCTGCACGCGCTTCAGTTCGGGAAACAGCCGTCCCCAGGCCAAGGCAATGGCCACTGCGCTCACTCCGCCAAACACCACGGAGCCAACCGGCCCCAGGATCGCGCCGACAACGCCGCTTTCCATCTCGCCCAGTTCGTTGGACGCAGTGATGAACAAGGCCGATGTCGCCCCCACGCGGCCGCGCATGCCGTCGGGCGTCACCACCTGCACCAGCGTCTGCCGCACATAGACCGAAATCATGTCGGCGGCACCGGCCAGGGCCAGCATCGCCAGCGACAGCGGCAACCAGCGCGAAATGCCAAACACCGCTGAGGCTATTCCGAACAGCGCCACGGCCGCCAGCATCTTGGGGCCCACGCCATTTTCCACCGGGCACCACGACAGCCACAGCGCCGTCGACACCGCCCCCACCGACGAGGCTGAGCGCAGCAGGCCAAGCCCGCTCGGCCCCACATGCAGGATATCGCGCGCATAGACCGGCAGCATGGCGGTTGCCCCGCCCAGCAGCACGGCAAACAGATCCAGGCTGATCGCACCCAGCAGCATGCGGCTGCGCGCCACATAGCGCAGCCCGTCCAGGATATGCGCCAGGGGTTTGCCGTCAGCCATCGGGCGATTGGCTCCATGTGGCCCGATGGCGATTTGCGCCACCAGCGCCGCGCCAAGCAGGGCCAGCGTCAGGCCATAGGCAAATGCCGGCGCCACGCCATAGGCAAAGCCACCCAAGACCGGGCCCACAATGCCGCCGATCCGGCCAGCGATGGCACTGACGGCAATGGCGCGCGGCAGGATTTCTACCGGCACCAGCGCCGGGGCCAGCGCATTCATCGCCGGAGCATAGAAACCACGGCCGGCGGCAAACCCAGCTGCCACCAGGTAGAACACCGGCAGATCGGCCCGGCCCATGGCCTGCAATGCCACCAGCACGCCCACGGCCAGCATCTGCACCAGCAAGGCCAGGCGCACCACCAGGCGGCGATCGTGGCGGTCGGCCACCAGGCCGGCGAAAGGATTGATCAGCAGCACCGGCAGGAACTGCGACAAGCCGATCAGCCCGATCCGCAGCGAAGCCGCTTTCATGTCCATCGACAGACGCGCCACATCATAAACTGCCCAGCCCAGCACCACGACCAGGTTGCTCTGCGCGAGCATCGCGCAGATGCGCGCGATCCAGAAATGGCGAAGGCGGGAATGGACAGCGGATGCGCGGCAGGCGCCACGCGGGGCTGGATGGACAAGGACACGTTGCGATAATCCAGGTGGCTGCTCGGGCATGGTCGCCCACGCCGGCGCCTAGCACCAACGGCCTGTGTCCGGGATACGATATTGCAGGCGCGACCTATCAGGCTGC
>NZ_LJHO01000014.1:0-68614 GCF_001295765.1 Novosphingobium sp. AAP1
GACGGACGTACATGTGGTCGGATTGGACATCGCGAAGTCGGTCTTCCAGCTGCACGGGCTGGATGAGGCTGGCACCATAGTTTTGCAGAAGCGACTGACACGAGCGAGGTTGCTGCCGTTTTTCGAAAAGTTATCGCCTTGCCTGGTCGGAATCGAGCCCTGCGCGACGTCGCATGCGGATTCCGAGGCGATGCCGGCCACGATTCCGATTTGATGCCGGCCGGGATTCCGATTTGATCCCGGCCACCATTCCGAGAAATTCCCGGTCACCTTGTTTGGGGTGCGGAGCCTGATACTTGGCGCCATCTTTTCGGCTGAATAGCAGCCGGGAGGGATGGATGCCGACGAGGAGGCCAAAGATGCGCGATGTGCGCGAAGTGATGAGACTGCATCGCGAGGGTGCGGTGGCGATGCGGGAGATTGCCCGGATGACTGGGATCGCCCGTTCAACGGTGCGTGACATGATCCTGCGCTTCGATCGATCGAACCTTTCATGGCCCGTGCCGTCCGAGATCAGCGATGCAGAACTGGAGATGCGCCTATACGGCCCGGCCGGGGTGAAGCCGGGGCGGCGTAAGCTGCCAGAGCCGGACTGGTCGGTCGTAGCGCGCGAGATGAAGCGTAAGCACGTGACGCTGCAGGTGTTGTGGGAAGAATACATTGCCGAACACCCTGACGGCTATCGCTATAGCCGGTACTGTGACCTGTTCAGGGGCTGGGAAGGACGGCTGCCGCTGACGATGCGGCAAAGCCACGGCGGCGGCGAGAAGCTGTTCATCGACTATGCCGGTGACAAGGTTCCGGTGATCGATCGCGAGACCGGCGAGGTCCGTGAGGCGCATATCTTCGTCGCGGTGATGGGCGGCTCGAGCCTGTCGTTCGCGCTTGCGACCTGGACCGAACAGATGGGCGACTGGATCGAAGGGCACAACGCTGCCTTCGCCTTCTTCGGCGGGGTGCCGCAGTTGCTGGTGCCCGACAATGCCAAGGTCGCGGTGATCAAGGCGTGTCTGTTCGATCCCATGGTCAATCGCAGCTACACCGATATGGCCCGCCATTACGGCACTGCAGTGCTGCCGACACGGCCCAGAAAACCACGGGACAAGGCCAAGGTCGAGGCTTGCGTCGGCATCGTCGAACGCTGGCTGCTGGGGCGACTGCGCAACCGGATATTCCATAGCCTGGCCGAGCTCAACGCTGCGATCACCGACTGCATGGTGCGGCTCAATGACGTGCGGGTGGTGCGCCAGTTCGGGAAGACCCGTCGCCAGATGTTCGAAGAAATCGACGTGCCGAGCCTGAAGCCGCTGCCGACCGATCCCTGGGTTCACGCCGAATGGAAGCGGTGCCGGGTCGGGCTTGATTATCACATTGCACTTGAGCGGCACCATTACTCAGTACCCTACCGCTATGCCCGCCGTGAGGTCGAAGCCCGCTTCACGGTGCGCACGGTGGAGATATTCCTCGGCGGTGAGCGCATCGCGGTGCACATGCGCGGCAGTGGCAACGGACGCCACACGACGATCCCGGACCATATGCCATCCAGTCACCGACGCTATGGTGAGTGGACGCCGGCGAAGATCCGCGAAGAAGCAACCCGCATCGGGCCGATGCTGTTGCTGTTAGTCGAGAAAATCATCGAGGGACGGCCCCACCCAGAGCAAGGCTACCGATCCTGCCTTGGGATCATCGGGCTTGAAAAGTGCTTCGGCGCTGAGCGGCTCGAAGCCGCGGCATTGCGCGCGCTGGAGATCCAGGCCCGCACTTACCCCTCGGTCAAATCGATCCTCGAAAAGGGGCTCGACAAGGTTCCGGTGCCCAAGTCCCCCGATCGCGCACCGATCGACCACGACAACATCCGGGGCTCACAATACTACCACTGAAAGGAACCAGAGTGCTCAAACATCCAACCCTTGATCTGCTGGGCCAGCTTGGTCTGCCCGGCATGGCGCAGGCCTTTGCCGACCTTGCCGACAATGATGAAGCGGCCGGCCTGAGCCACGCCGAATGGTTGGCGCTATTGCTCGACCATGAAGCCACTTACCGCAATGACCGACGTCTGGCGTTGCGTCTGCGCCATGCGCGATTGCGCCATCACGCTGTGCCCGAGGACGTCAATTACCGCGCCCCGCGTGGTCTTGATCGCCGCCTGTTCGACATGCTGATCAAGGGGGATTGGATCGCAAAGCACGAGAACTGCGCGATTATCGGGCCAACTGGGATCGGCAAGAGTTGGCTGGCTTGCGCGCTTGGCCATCAGGCGTGCCGCGACAACCGTTCGGTGCTGTACACCAGGCTGCCACGGTTGATCGAGGAACTGGCACTTGCCAAAGGCGATGGCCGCATTGCCGCCCGAATGAAGAGCCTGGCCAGGGTCGATCTGCTGATCCTTGACGATTGGGGCCTCGATCCCCTCGACGGCAATGCCCGCCACCATCTGCTCGAAGTCCTTGAAGACCGATATGGTCGGCGCGCGACCCTTGTAACCAGTCAGCTCCCTGTGTCCCGTTGGCACGAACTGATCGGCGATCCCACTTATGCCGATGCCATCTTGGACCGCCTTGTTCATAACGCACATCGGCTAGAAATCAGCGGCGAGTCCATGCGCCGCCAAACCACCGCCGTCGCGGCTTGACCACCACCGAAACTCAGTGCCATTAGCAACCAGCGATCAGGCTCACGCTGGCCGGCATCAAATCGGAATGGTGGCCGGGATCAGATCGGAATAGCCGACCGGCATCGTCGGAATCCGCAACGTCGCATTATTGGGCTCGCGAGATCGCCAAATTTGGTCATGAGGTACGGCTGATGCCTGCTCAATATGTGAAGCCCTATGTGAAGCGCCAGAAGAACGACATGGCCGATGCCGAGGCGATCGCGGAGGCAGTGACGCGCCCCACCATGCGTTTCGTTGCGCCGAAAGCGCCCCAGGAGCAAAGCGCAATGATGCTGCACAAGGTGCGCCTGATGCTCAACCGTCAACTGGTGATGCTCACCAATGCCATTCGTGCGCACATGGCTGAGTTCGGGATCGCCGCGCCGGTGGGGCGCATCGGCGTAGACCGGCTGCTCAAGGTCATCGAGGATGGGACCGATGAACGTCTTCCTGCAGCAGCACGTCAGTGCCTGCAGATGCTTGTTGCCCAATTGAGCCTTGTGAAACAGCAGATCCTCGAAAACGATCGCCAAGTCCTCGGCCTGGCCCGTTCAACGGAGCTTGGTCGTCGTCTCATGGAAGTGCCCGGCATCGGGCCACTGGTAGCCTCGGCATTGATAGCATGCATCCCCGACCCGTCGGTATTCCGGTGCGGCCGTAACATGGCAGCGTGGATGGGCCTGGTGCCACGGCAAAACTCATCGGGCGGCAAGGAGCGGCTTGGCTCCATCACCAAGGCGGGCAATCGCTATCTGCGCCAGATGCTCTTCACGGGCGCCATGGCCGTGATCCGACGCGCGATGCAGAGCACGCGCCGCACATGGCTCGTACGTCTACTTGAGCGCCGTAAGCCGAAGGTCGCTGCCATCGCACTGGCAAACAAGAACGCTCGGATCGCATGGGCCATGATGATGCGCGGAGACCGCTATCGCGAGCCGATGGCTATCGCTGCATGATACCGCGCGGCTGAAGGCTGCGCTTCGAGGTTGGAAAGGGCAAAGGAGCTATTGCACAAAAGCTGGTCGACACCGCCGGATCAGACCACCCTACTACGCCCAAGCACTCCGAGTGCGAGCAAGTGATCAGGGATCCGGTCCGCGGAAGGCATTATGGCCAGCGGCAACGACAGCCGCATCAAAGGCCGGACACATGGCCGCACCGACCACCAAGTGCACACGCTCACCAAACCCCTTGCCAACGGAGAGCCGTCCACACATGGGCGCGAGCCGCCGATTTGGGCATCGTCCTTCCGTCTGCAGCGATCGCCTTAATAGTCGTCGTTCGGGCGCCTGATTTGGTACGCCGGAAGCGGTCGTTTGTTTATCGATGCCGCTGGCCCCATGAATGACCTGGGTTGAATGGGAGGCCAAATTAGCGGCTGGTTGCCAACCGTTTTCGGTAGAGAGCATCAGGGCCTTTCAAAGCCTCAAGGCGGATAAGCCGATGGGCAAATCCAACGGCAGTGGGCGCGCCAATTAGCGCGGCACCCAAAATCGCCTCCAACACGCTCGGCTGCCATCCTGCCAGAAAGGCCGCACCGTAAACCATCACGAAAAACAGCGACCATATAAAAAATGCAAGCTCTGTGAGACTCGACATCGATTTGCTATGATAGCGCTTGTGAGCGAACCGCCAGAATGCTGCCTTCATTTCATCTACCTACGGTAAGGACTGCAGCAGATTTGACTGACCATAGTTCGCTTGGCAAGTTGCCTGGCCTCCTGGAACTGGATGGGGGCCTTTTGATTGTTTTTGGCGCAAAGCCGACCTTAGGAAACTGTTAGATATAGCGACCAATGAAAATCTACACTTCTGCAGGCCAAGAGCTACTCGATACAGGTGATGACCGTTCCGGCCACGATCTCGACAGCATCGATCTGTCTGGCCGCGATCTTCGCCACGCGAACCTTGAAGGATTCAACTTCAGTGACGCCAGCCTACGTTCGGTCGATCTGCGAAACGCCGACCTCTATTGGGCAATCATGTTCCGCGCCGATCTCACGGACGCTGATCTACGTGACGCGGTTTTACGCGGCGCAGATCTGAAAGAGGCCCGATTGGCAGGCGCAGACCTGCGAGGCGCCAATCTTACCCAGGATAACGTCGGAGGAGCTACACAACTGCAAGGCGCCTGCCTCGCCAACGCTAAACTGCAAGGCGCGTTGCTGACTGGCGCTAAATACAATGATGCGACCCAATTCCCGCAGGGCTTCGACCCCGAAGATCAAGGGATGAAGAAGGTCACTCGTTGATCCAACTGGAACATCGGCAAATGGGCGCGAACTGTCATTTTGACCATCGCCTCGTCCTCCACCAAGATCGCCTTCATAGCAGCCGTTCAGGCGCTTGAGTTGGTACGCCGGAACCGGTCGTTTGTTTATCGATTTCGCTGGCCCCAGGAATAGCTTGGGTTGGTGGTTGGCTGACGTGCGGTTTTTGAAGTGGATGCGGTTAGAGGGGCCTTTCCCGATAGGTCCACACTTGCACCAGTGTGAAGGCAAGAGCGACCAGGAACAAGCCGAAGATCAAGTAGCCAGCCCAAACCGGAACGTCTGAACGCGTATTCAGCACCCAAACTTCTAGATTGGCTGACGCCCACAAAAGCAAACTCGGGAGAGAAATACCCCTGAACATGTTAACCCAGCCTATGCGCTCACTTATATAAATCAGAATCAGCGGAATGAGCGCAGTGAAAAACCATGGGCTTGCAAGATCATGGACACCCAGTTTATCGAGAGCAAAAATACTTCCAGCATATACCAAGCTGAGGCTTGCCAACTTCAGCCTATTTGTCCACGGTCTACACACTTTCGCTTCTCTCGATTTGTACCTGCAACGGCAGGCTGACGGCTTTCGGGCGGGTTGGCAATCCGGATCAACGTCTGCAAGGGCGCGCGAGTCACCGAGTTGGGCATGACGCCGCGATCGCCTTAACACCCGACATTCAGCGGCCAGAACTGGGACGTCGGAACCAGTCGCCCGTTCACAGTTGCCGCTGGGCGCTTGAATGATGAGGGCTGGTGGATTCGAGACAAGCAGGTTCCAGAGATGCCTCCTCGTGAAAAACTCGCTATCATGACGCGCTTCGTCCGCCCTTCAACTAGCATCGCGCGGCGAGACATTAAGGGAAGAATCTGCCGCACATGAGCGAACCTGAAGACGAATCCGATCCGTTGACGAACAGAGCTGATCCGCAGCTGGAGCGAGATGTCCACGAAAGCCTGCCCGCTCGGGACATCGCCAGGATAGGTTCTATGGTGAAAGCGCTAGGTGCCCGGCAGAGCAAGTTCGATGCGGTCACGAAGTTGACCCAGATGGGCGCCCTTACCAAGCTGAGCACCGGCGCCCAAATGTTGGCCCTGTCAGACAAGGTTTCTGCGCTCACCAACATCGGCGCGACGAGCAAGCTTGCCTGGATGCTGGACGAGACAAACCGGCATTCACGCCATCTACAGGACATGACCAGCACCGCGCGCCTGCTCGCGCAGAGCGGTATACTCGCGGAGAATTCAAAACTGGCGGCCCTAGCGAGCGCCTATCCAGGCAGTACGCTGCCGAACTGGGCGATCCTTCAGAACCATTCGAATATTGGTCAGTTGATGCACCCGCAGCGCTGGGCGGAACATTTCTCGGCCGCCCCCTTAGGCTATGTAACGGATCGCGCCAGCAGGTTCGCAACCGGGGGGCTTGTCAGCGAGCAGCTTCGGCTCTTGGCGGAACGCGCGGCCGGTATAAGGGGCAGCGCTGGGATTGGCGCGCTGCTGGTCTCACCAGGGGTCGAGGCGATGCTGGCCCGCAATGTCCGTATCGGCGAAACACTCTCCAAACTTTCGGTTTTCGCTGGCGCCATCGATACGATCGGCGCTTTCAGTCCGGTGAGCAGCGCAGCCGCGGGTTCGCTGCTTGGCGAATGGCAGACCCGACCTGACCTACCCGAAGAATTCTGGCACCGTCGGTCGGTCCGTCAGCGTTACTATGAGGAAGCGGAGGTCGACCGCGGCCTTATCGATACCCGCAACACCGAGATCGTTGAGGTTCTCGTTGAGAGCGGACTTGTCGAGGGGCAGGTTCGTGGAAAGCGCGTCACCGCCGTGATTGAGGCCGGCCCGCTGAGCGTCGAGGTGTCGGCCTCGCGCACGCGCATCGGAACCTATCGGGCGATCACCGGCTTTGAAATCGCGATGCGCGGCCTCGTCAGGCGAGTGCTTGTGCAAGCCCAGATCGACGCTGGCGAAAACCCGGATGCATGGTTCAAACAGCGCGTTCCCGGCGATATTCTACAGCGAGCAAAAGAGCGCAAAGCAGATGCCGAACGCGCTGGCGAACAGGTTGCCGATCTCATAGCGTTTGTCGACCTGGGCGATCTGATCCCCATCGTGACGCTTAAAAAGAACTGGCCGGTATTCCAGCCGATCTTCGGCAACGCGGAGGATTTCCGGGTGGACATGCGCCGCCTGAACACGATCCGCAGGCCGGCAATGCACTCCCGTTCGATCGATCCTATCCAGTTCACCGAGATGGTCATCGTCATCAACCGCATCAGTTCCATGATAAGGGACAGCTTTGGCTGGATGGCTGAGTGGGACGAAGAGACCTGACGGCGGGCCTGTGCGCCGACCGCCGCCCTCATGGCGGGCGTTCCCGCAGCACGCGGTCGACAACGAAACCGCGCCTTCATTCACCTCGGATTAGGAGCCTGGTGACAGCTACTTTCCCTGGCTATTCACGCTGCCTGCCAGCCGAAAGTGGCGGGGAGTTGCCATGGGCAACATTCTGCGGCTCGGCGTCCTTCTTTTACCGATGGTACGCCTCCGGATGGGCAGCCAGCCAGTTCGCCACGAGCGGCATTTTCCGGTATTTTGCCTGCTCTGCCAAAGTTCTGACGCCATCGACGTCGTAGTGCCCAGCAGGACTTGCGCCAGCTTCAAGAAGGCGAAGAACGATGGCATCCGTCCAACTGCCGAAAACCATGCTTTGCCCGTCGATGCTCTTCGCTGTGGCATCTGCGCCGTGTTGAAGCAGGAAATTCAACAGATCAGGACTTTCGACCCCATACAATGGCGTTCGACCAAGGCTGTCGCGACGGTTGGGATTAGCTCCATGGGCCAGCAACCGCTCAGCGGTTTTTACGCGATCCGCCTCCCGCCCCTCGCAAGCGTAAGAAGTGGCCAATTCAGCCAATGCCGTCTTACCCTCAGGACCGTCAGGATCATCGTCCGCGCTGCGTTGCCCGCCAACGTCGATATCAACTCCTGCGTCCGCTGCCGCGTCAACCAGCTGAGGTGAGCAGCCCGCAGCATTTTCCGCAAAGGCCTGTGCAGCGTTGGCTACGCCCATTTTTTCAAGCCATCCTGCTGCAGCCATTCGGCGAAACAGTTTTGCGTAGCCTCGTTTGATCGCACTTTCCGTGATAAGGATACCTGCGGATTTTGTTGAGAGAACTGGAGAGGCTCTCCAACTGCCGCTTACCGTCACGTTGCCGTCTAGCGGTGCCCCTCGGTCAATCAGGCCGAGAACAGTTTCCTCCGCGCCGTCACCAAATGCGGCCGCGCCGGCCAATTCAGCAGCTTTTCCCGAATGGAAATCGAAGCCTGCCCGTTCAAGCCATGGCAGCAAGCCTTGAGTACCGCGCACCCATCTGTCCGTGCCAGCAACCCGGTCAATTGCTTCTTCGAGTTCAGTCACGCTGTGCGGCATGGCGCTTTCGCTGCCAACATAGCCGATCACCGTCTTTCGGGATTTCCCCGTGTCGAAGGTAACCACGTATGCCGGACTGTCGTTGACAGGCGTTGAATAGGCATGCCTTAGCTTCCAAAAGCCGGCTGCCCGGAATCTCTCGATGAGTGCCGCGACATCGGCAGCAGAAACATTGTCTTCATGGGTGCCAGGCAACAAGACGCCGTCAGATTGTACGAAGCGTCGGTGAGCTTCATCCACTTGACCGACGGGTTCCGTGTCTGTCGTGAAAATCACGCGCCCGTCGCCGTGGATCGTGACCTTGTAAACCGGACAGGGGCCTAAACAGGCAGACCGCTCCAGGGTGATCGCAACCTCAGATTGGTCCACGGCTTTTGCTGCGCGAGCCGCAGATGGAGAGGTGGTAGGCAAGCTGATCACTAGAAATGCTGCTAAAAAGATTGGCTTCTTCATCGGCATTGCGCCTCCGGTCGATCGTTCGGAGCATGGCGGCGGAACTAATCTGGAACAAGTGGCTCGAGATGTCCGCCTTAAGCGCGCGATTCCGATTCGCCGATTTGCCCGTTGCCCCGTCGTCCGCCAACGCCCTCAAAGCCGACGTCCGAGGGTGCCGAACAGTGCGCCCGAACCAGCCGCTCGTTCATGCCAAAAATCTCCGGCCCACCGGACAAAGCAATGGGCCGGAAATTTGATCAAATCTCGGTTCGTTCTGACAGCGTCAAAGCATCATCGACATCGACGCCCAGATAGCGCACTGTATGCTCGATGTTGGTATGGCCCAGCAGTATCTGGATCGCACGCAAGTTGCCGGTCGCCTTGTAGATTAATGCCGCCTTGGTTCGACGCATAGAATGCGTGCCGTACTCCCGCTTGTCGAGCCCGATGGTCGAGACCCACTCATCGAGGAGGCGGGCGTATTGGCGGGTGCTGATATGCCCCATATAATCGATCCGGCTGGGAAAAACGAAATCGCCCAACGAGCCTTTGCGCCGCTCCAACCAAGCCAGCAGACTTTTGCGCGCCTCGGTCATGATTTCAAACTGGACTGGCAGGCTGGTCTTTTGCTGGATAACGGTCGCGCGATTGCGAATGGACCCGCCGCTGACGAGATCGCCGATGCGCAGCTTCACCAGATCACAGCCGCGCAATTTGCTGTCGATGGCGAGGTCGAACAGGGCTCGGTCACGCAATCGCTTGTGCTCATCGAGATAGAAACGGATGGCCCAAATATCCCGTGGCCTCAGCGGTCGTTTCGGGCCCACATTCTGGCCAGCGTTCCAAGGGCGCCGTTCATGCACGGCGGGGTCAAGATCTGAATGTCCCATTGTGCTTCTCCTGCGGCCGACATGGCCAGCGGCAGGATACGCCTCTTGAGGAATCCGCGCCCAATGTTATAACGTTCGTATGAACGCCAGCCTCAAGATCACCAAGATCGGCAATTCCGCCGGTGTCGTCCTGCCCAAGGAATTGCTCGCCAAGCTGCGCGCGGGCGTGGGCGACACGCTATATGTATCGGAAACCCCCGACGGCATCCGCATCACCGCCGCCGATCCCTCATTCGAGGCCAAGATGGCGCTGGCCGAGCAGATCATGCGCGAGGACAGGGATATTCTGCGCGTGCTGGCCAAGTAAGATGGGTGAAGTCACTGAACCAGTCTGGATTGAGGCTGAACTTGCGCTCGCCATCCACGACCGCCAGCTAGCCGAGCATGGCGGGCCGATTGGGGTGCGTGATGCTGCTGCGCTGGAATCGGCATTGGGGCGGCCACGCAACCAATGGGCCTATGGCGAGTCCGATCTTTGCGCTCTGGCTGCGGCCTATGCCTATGGTGTTGCGCGCAATCATCCCTTCACCGATGGCAACAAGCGTACCGCCTGGGTGCTTGCGCGCCTGTTCCTCGCGCTCAACAACGTGCAGGTCGGCTTTGCGCCCGAAGACGCCATCCAGATGGTTTTAGCGTTGGCCAGTGGTTCGCTCGGCGAGGGTGAAGTGGCGAGGTGGTTCAAGGCCAGGCTATCCTGACCCGCCCTCAAAGCGGTCATTCCCAGCCCCTCATGTACTCGCTGAGAACTGCCCTTCGTTAATGCGCTCTTGCCGGCGCGATCGAACGCGCTTCGAGTTGCGGCAGTTTATTTCCGCCGACAACGTCCGTGAGCTGGCGGCTACTCAGTCCAGGGTCTCGACGGTGCGCCAATAACCGACAGGGCCGTCGTGTTATTCGTCCGTGAGACCTTGAATCGAAATTTCAATATGCTCCCGCATGGAATTGACCAGTGCAGCATGAATCTTCTCGACGAGCCAGCCGAGGTCCTGGCCCCATTCGAGCTTGTACCACCGGCGCACGACCTCTTGGCCATCGTCATCGAAGCGGTTCCAATCGGTCCTAAGGTGGCGCGTGAGGAGTTCAAAAACGTAGAGTCGCTCAAGACTAGGTGCGCAGCTGAGCACCAACACATGCTGCTGGAGACTGCGATATTTGGGCGTGAGCGTTAGCCTGAGTTGGGCTCTGTCGAGCGAGCAATTGAGCCGGAGCGTGAAGAGTTCGGTATACTGGTCGTCGTACTGGTTGAGGGCCAACAACATACTTGTTGTGGCTGCCGTGAACGGGTTGGCCTTGCGGCGCTTGCGCTCTATCTCCGCAGTAACGAGATTGTCGGGTCGTTTCTCACGCGACAAAACGCGAATCATGAAGTTTTCGATGGTCGATTCACAGTAATGGCTATGCTGCGTGACGTCCTTTTCAAAAGCCTCAACGAATTCGTGCTCATCGAATGCCTCTACCAAGCCATCGAACAGCTCTGAAATCATGGCCGTGGCTTGCTCCGGGGAGCCCATTCGTACTTCGGCAGTTTCGAGAATATCCTTGATCGTGCGCGGCTCGGCCACCACCACGTTGCCGCGCTCGGCAGCATCTTCGTCTGCTTGACCGTCTTCGTCGCCTACTCCTTCTTGCCTAGGCGCGCCGAACTCCTTGGCCAATCGCGTTTTGAACTCGGCGAGCCGGCCAGCATCGTCGACCAAGATTTCACGTCCGGTACCCTGGTTAGCGAAGAAAGGAGTTTGCTCGTCGTTGTCGATGAAGGCATCGCGCAGCGCGTTGGCGATGTCGGTGTAGAACACCGCGCCTTCCTCCCGCCGCACACTCGCTTCGAGAAATCCGCGCGTATAAGTGCTGAGCGGATCGCCGCCCATCGAGGTCTGACTGTCCATTGATGATGAGAATTGCAGCACGTTGCGAAAGCCGTCCTTGTGGACCGGTGGTGGTGGCAAGGGTTCACTCTTGATCAGCAAGGTGCCGGAGAAGCAGGCGTCAATTACCTTGACGAGCGTTGCCGGCGAAGCAGCTCGGAACAAGTCGTCGAGGGCGCTGTGTGAGACGCCGGTCAGATTGGGACGTTTGGAGTCGTAGCTTGTTCCGCAATAGTAGAATTCCGCCGTCTGGATGTCACCGTGGCCTGAGAAGTAAAAGAACACCTCGTCGCAGCCACCTTCTGCGGGAAGGGCTTCGCGAACGACGGCGCGAATCTGGTCGGCGTCAAGGTCGACATGGGCATCGATCCGATCAAATCGTTCTGTCGCTTCGAGAAGGGCCGCCATCGCCTCGACGTCGCGCCGGCAGCACTCCAGTGGGTTTTGCTGAGTGTAAGTTGCATTTCCGATCAGGATGGCGATCGAGGGCAAGAGCAATTCTCCATCAAGAATTTCTGTCATGATGGCGCGGGACGATGGCTGCTGCAATCCCGGGGTTGTGTGGAGTTTGCATGGGCTCGAAGCTGCCCTCAGAGCTGACGTTCCAAGAGTTGAAACAGCTTTCCAAAACGTGCCGTTCATTCATCGAACCGTGGCAGAGCGATAGACCTTCAAGAACGACCCGGAAGCTAATGCTGAGTAGCAACATTGGGCTGAGGACGTCCAACGCTTTGATGCTGATTGACGGCAAAGCAACCTTGCTCGCCGGACGCAGAAAGATAAAAGAGATCCAACGGGGGGACCATTTTGACTGAAGTGAAGCACGACCTGCTGGGACGATATCAAAATATTGTTCGCGGTGTGATCGGCGAGCAGCAACGGCGATCCAAGGACGACAAGTGGCGCGTGATCCGTGGACGGTCCGCGATCCGCTCCGCACTGCTCAATATCCGCGAACATCTACCACGTTCGGAGCGCGAGAGCTTTTTCGCCTGGCTCAGTCGCCTAAGCGACGGGTTGGGACCCGAATTTTATTCGTCGCTCAGCAGGGATCTGACGACAAAGGTTCCCGACACCAAATCTTTGTCGGTCGAAAGCGAGCTAGAATGGATCTCTTTCCGGCTTTCAAATCACATCGAAGACCTAAAGGCGTTCCGGGCCGCTGTCGAACGATTGAACGACCACTTCTGGGCGGAAGACGTCGCTAAGATGGGCGCGTCGCTGAAAGAAATCAGGCAGTCTTTCGGACCATCCCTGTGGCTCTTGTCGGCAGAGCTAGCCTTCGAGCAGGAATTCCACGGACTAGAGGCGCAGAAGAAAGTGCTTGAAAACACGCTCCAGTTATACCCGAGCGGACTTCCTGCCTATCTCTCATTCTTTTACAGCATTCGCAATGAAGAGCGCTCAACCTACCGAATTTTCTCAGAAGATTATCGCAAGAGACTAGCAAAAGCGAATTCCAGCTCGGGCCTAAAGATTTACCTAGAATATAAGGTTCTTGGGGTGGTTGAGCCGAGCAGTGAGAACATTTCTACGATACTTAGGATCGAGCAGGCCCAATCGATCTTCGATATTTATGAAACGACGATCGACCTATTGCAGCAGACCATCTCCACCTCATCCCCGCCAGCTTGGCTCCAGTCGGCGATCAACATCCTCGCAGGTTTCGCAGGGATCGGTGACTGGAGAGTTGGCAAGCTGCTCTGCGCGCTCGGGAATTTTTCACCTTCCGGCGCCCAGGGGGAAGAAAATAGCGGACCGCCAGCGCTCGGCGATCACCCGGCCAGGGCATTCTGGGGTTTGGTCGAGGGCCGCATCGCCGAGAGTGAACTTGTCGAGCAGGCGCGGCATTCGAGAGAGAAAACGCTCGCGCAATTGCTCCTCAGCGTGATCAGACGAGACGACAGCTTCGAAGATAGCCTCAGCCGACTGGTGAAAATTTCGCGGAACTTCGCATTTCTGCCATCGCCAAAAGCGGTCGGCTCAATCGCAGACTTTCTCACTTCGGTACCTTTGGCGAGTCGCGCGACGATCGCGATCGCCGCTCTCAATGACAAAGGTGCCCATGCCATCGACCTGCTTTCCCAGAATTTGTGCGTTGCACAGGCTAGCGTTGAAGCGTGGCAACTCCGCGTTGGTCCAAGTGAGGCGCTAAAGTGGGCGGCTTCAAACACTCCCCCACTTAAACACGCGCTCTGCCCTATGGATTGGATTCTCTACGCGCTTCGCGCCGGCGATGTCGATCCGGCCGCCGCAACTGAAATCCTCCGTAAGATTCCCCGCTCGAGTATGACCGACGGACAGCGCTTGCTGCTTACAAATTTCGAACTCAAATTTCATCTCGACGCAGGAGATTGGCGCGCCGCATTGAAAGCGATCGCGAGTGAACTAGCACGAAGCATTCACGTGATTACGATTGTACCCACGCGCAACGCCTTGGCCGGGAGGCAGTGGGACGAACTTCAATCGATGCCCGACAAGTTGGATCTTGCCATTGCGTTATATGCCTATTGGAAACAGACCGATGATAGCCTCCATGCCACATTTCTGCGGTTCTCCTTCGAGGAAGTGCTCTTCGAAAACGGATGGGATCTGCCCTCATCGATAAGTGTGGATCAACTCGAGGATAATCCGCGACTAGTGTTCTTTCTTGAGCACATCTGCATTCCGCAGCTCATGGACACATCCGGGTTCTTCGCCTCAACCGAGGAGCTGTCGCAGGAACGACTCGCGGTCCTTCGCCTGCTCGCTGCGGCGTGCGAAGATCGGCGCGCCGAATTCGAGCAAGACATTGATGCGATAAATGCAGCCAGGATGCTCAAGAGCGGACTGGAACTGGTGGACAGCAATCGGGTCACCGTCGACGTACCAGGGCTCACGCGGTGGGCGAGCCGAACGTTTCGCGAGAGCTACTCGCGTTACCAAGCGCTGCAGGTCGCCGGCATCGGTATCAACGCCAAGTTCGAGGAGATCGTGGAGCAGGTTCGGTCGGCTACTGACCTATCTGGCGAGTACTTCTCAATTCCTACCAGCGAAGCCGATACTCTGCTGCTCGAAATCATCTTGGGATTGAAGGATAAATTTCTCTCTGATGAGCAGTACGGTCTGGAGTACTTCCTCGGCAAGCGCATCCGCCATGGAACCATTGCAGGCCACATGCGCAGCCCCGTGGAAGTCGCGCGCCTGATCACTGAGAGGCGAACGGCGCGCTCCCCTTACGAACGAAACGCGTTCTGGATCGAGCATCTTGGATTTGCCAGCGACGCGCAACGAGACGCCGCCTCTGCGACATTCGATTCCTTTTCGGAACGCTATGACTTGCTCATCAGCGACGTTCGCGACAACTACTTGCATGTTCGCTCGGGCGCGCATCCCAAAGGGCTCTTCGAAATTGCCGTGACGGCTCCGCAATTCCATATCCTCAAAGCGTTCAGTACCAGCGATGCAGATTTCGACGATTTCGTGCACGTGTGCATCCAGACGTTTTGGGGTCTCCTGAGCCCTTCGCTCACCAGGGCGCGGGAGTTTCTGACTTCAGACATCCGAGAAAGCGTCGTTCAATTGTTCGGCGAACTGCATGCAGGCCTCGAAGCGGCCTCAGAAACTCCGGACTGCGTCCAGAATGCAGTTATCGCGATTCAGCGGGCGAGTACCGAAGTTCAGCGCGAACTCGACACGGTGGGGGCGTGGTTCCAGCGCGTAGAGGGTCGCGGAACGCGCACTTTCCGCCTGAAGCTCGCCGTCGAAATCGCCGTGCAGTCGAGCCTGAAGTCGCTGGGAACCTTCCGTCCAAAAATCGTGTGGAATGTACCTGATACGATCGACACGACTCAGTCGGTGCTTTTGGTGATCTGGGAGTTTGTCTTCGTCGCACTCGATAATGCGTTCAGGCGCGCACGAGCTGGAAATGAGCCCGAAATCTCAATTTGCTGCCAAGTGAACGAGACTGCCAAAAGGCTGCGGCTGTCGATCACCAATCCCGTGGGCGACCAGCTTGACCTAAAGACTGTCGAGGCCAAGCTCACGAGTACACGGGAGAAGATCGCAGCAGGCGACATCATGCATGGCGCGTCGTCGGACAGGGGATCAGGCCTTCTAAAGGTCGCGTCCTTCGTCCGCGAGTATCCTTCGGGCACGCTTGATTTCAAGCTTATCGCCGAACCACTGAGCTTTCTGACGGAAATGGAAATACCGGTGATAATCTCGCTAGGAACGGTTACCCTTCAGGTGCCTGAAGGAATCGCACGGTGAGTATTCTTCTGGTAGAGGACGAAGCACCCAAGCGGAAGAACATTCGCTCGCTATTGGAGCAGATGGATCTTTTAGGCTTGGTATCAGAGGCTTGCTCGGTAGGAAGCGCCATAAGATCGCTGCGGTCTTCATCATTCGACCTCATTCTCCTCGACATGTCTCTGCCGACCTTCGATATCGTCGCTGGAGAGAGCGGAGGACGCGCACAGGGGTTCGGCGGGGTCGAGGTTCTGCGTTACATGGATCGTTTTAAACTACCGACAGCGGTCATCGTAGTAACGGCCTATCCCGCCTTCTCGCAGGGCGACAAAGAAATCGATCTCACCGAGCTCGGCAAGAATCTCGAAGCACAACACCCCAAAATTTTTAGAGGAATCGTTTTTTATAATTCGATGTTCTCGACTTGGCGAGATGAGCTGAAAACTAAGATAGAAGAGGTCATCATACGATGAAGGTTCTGGTAGTTGACGATAATGCTGCGAAAGTAGCGAAGATATTAAACTGTATAGATGGGGTTGCGGGCGTCGCTCGCGATGACTGCGATGTCGCGTTTACGATGATCGAGGCTCGCGACAGGCTTTCGCAGAACAATTACGACCTAATGATCCTAGATTTCGTTATGCCGTTTCGCGCGGGGGACAGTCCCCAGACCGAGAGCACGGTCCATCTTCTCACCGAACTGCGCGATCGAAAGCGGTTGCGAAAGCCAGCCCACATCATTGGGCTCACCGCGTATCAGGAGGGCGTGGACGCGCTGCAACCGATCTTCTCGCAGCAGACCTGGACGATCGTGCGCTACTCCGAAGCTGAAACCGACTGGTCGGACCAGATCAAGGCAGGGCTTGCGTGGATCGCCTCGGCGGCACAAAAACCCGAGGAACGCACTTTCTCTATTGATGCCTGCATCATCACCGCGCTCCCGTATCCGGAATACGACGCTGTCCTGCGAAACGGTTGGACGTGGGGGCCAGCTGAGCCGCTCGACGACACGGCATTCATTCGGTATGGCGAGTTCATCTGCGCCGGATCGACCTACAAGGTAGCCTCGGCGCACTCTCCCAAGATGGGGATGATTCCTGCATCACTTCTCTCGGCCAAGCTAATTCAGAAACTGAGGCCAAGGATCTTGGCGATCGCCGGTATCTGTGCCGGTATCAAGGGCCGCGGGAACTATGGAGACCCGATCGTCGCCGACCCCTGCTGGGATTGGCAAAGCGGCAAGCACATCGTTAAGGATGGAGCGCAGGAATTCGAGATTCGCCCCGATCCTCTGCCGATCATGCAAGAAGTGCGTGTCCGCTGGGAACAGCTTAAAGGTGATCGGCAGTTCTGGAGCGACCTTCGCGCCGAATGGCCCGACGCTCCCGACACCGAACTCAGACTTCGTCTTGGTCCCTCGGTGAGCGGCTCATCCGTTCTGGCCGATGCGGCAATAGTGGAGCGGATCAAGGCGCAGCATGGCGGCGTGGTCTCGGTCGAGATGGAAGCCTACGGTGTTTTCTCGGCGACCGCTGCTGCTCCGCGCCCGCGTCCTCTCACATTCAGCTGCAAATCGGTGTGTGACCTCGCCGATGAAAAGAAGGACGACCGCTGGCAAACTTACGCAGCCTTCACAAGCGCAAGAAGCGTCACAGCTTACCTCGAACGCTACATGAGCGAGTTGGCAGATTTGCTCGGCTAGTGTTCGATTAAACACTGTGGAAGTGGCATCGGTCTGCTACGCCGCCCGAACGCTCAGCGATAGGTCGATGCCGCGATTTTGTGGCCTGAGTGCCATCGAACAGTATGCCCTTTCTCGGCTGGAACGGGGCAATATGTTAGGAGATCTAGTCTTGGATACTGACAGCAATTGCCTTTTCGGTTGACCGGCTCGCCGGTTACACTAGCGGATCTTTGCGAGATTTGAAGTTCGTTATTGATGGCTTAAGTGCAGTGTCGCCGAACTATTACCAACGCCCGTGCGCAGGGCAACGTCCGCTTATGCCTATTTGCAGATTGAATCCGGACAGTCCATAACGTCCCCAAAAACTGACATCAGATCGCTCGCGAGGGCAATGGCTCTGTGCCCTCACTTAGGATCGCGAGATATCGACGGTAGCTGAAGACCCGGCCGCGTCGTTTGCCCGTGATTTCGTCCACTACACTCAAACGCTCCAGGTCTGCAAGCGCAGCATTGACTGTCGGTGCCGATAGTCCCGTGCGTTCGACCAGTTGGTTAGCAGTAAGAAACGGGTTCTGCTGAAAATGGTCATGGACCCGTAACGCTGACCCGGCGCGGTCGCTCTCAACCGTGATCCGCTCGCGATCGTCCTTGAACAAATCGACGATGCGAGTTGCAGCGTCGAAGGCTTGGTTTGCGGTGTCAGCAACACCGGTCAGGAAGAAGTCGAGCCAAGCCTCCCAAGCTCCCCGTTCGCGAACTTCCTGCAGCAGCCGGTAATAGTCGTTCCGGTGAGTTTTGAGATACAGGCTGAGGTAAAGCAGCGGCTTGCGCAGCACGCCGTTGACGCAGAGGTACAATGTGACCAGTAGCCTGCCGATGCGCCCATTGCCATCGAGGAAGGGGTGGATCGTCTCGAACTGGACGTGAAGCAGGCCCGCCTTGATGAGCGCCGGCAGTCGGGACTCGCTTTCGTGCATGAACCGCTCGAGGGCGTCGAGACAGCCATCGAGTTCTGTAGTCGGTGGTGGAACAAACAGTGCGTTGCCGGGACGGCTACCGCCGATCCAGTTCTGCGATCGGCGGAATTCGCCGGGGCTATTGGTCCCACCCCGGCCGCTTTGCAGCAAGCGTTCGTGCATCTCGCGGATGAGACGCAGTGATAGCGGCATTTCCTCAAGGCGGTCGAGACCGTGCATCATGGCATCGACGTAGTTCGATACCTCACGGATATCGTCGATCGGTTGACCGGCCTGCGCCTCGGTTTCAAAGCGGAGCAGGTCGGACAGTGTCGATTGGGTCCCCTCGATCTGAGATGAAAGCACCGCTTCCTTCCTGACATACATGTACAGGAAGAGTTCCTGACGCGGCAGCAGCATGGTTATGCCGTCGAGGCGACCCAAGGCACGCTCGGCGAGGCTGAGCCGGTCCAGCAACACCAGCACGTCGATCGGTGGCACAGGTGGCAGCGGCGGCGGCACGAATGCCTTGACCATTTCCCCGGCGACGGGTGTCTCCACGAAACGGCCCAGCCGCAGATTCGGTTCTGGATCAGCCATAGGCACCATTATGCATGGCGCATCTTATTTAAGCAATCGCCACTTCACTTAATTAGAAAATGAGCTAAGATAAGCCCGCTTAAATAAGAGAGGCGGCAAGGTGCGCGATCATCTGGAAAACACCTGGGATTGCGTTCGTGCGTGACGCGCGATCATTCGTGTCCCAGTCCATGTGGGCAAGGCTTGCCAACTTCACGTCCTGCGACGAGAAACTCCCGCATGCGGAGTGATATCGACCATCTGCCCGCGGTCCAGCAAAAAGAACTGGACCGGGTGAAGCAAACACTCATGGGTGAATTTGCCGATGTGATCGCGCGCGCGAACCAGCCGTGGAAGAAGAACGGCAAAATCCTCAAGATCATTTTGTTCGGAAGCTATGCCCGGACAGACTGGGTGGACGAGCCGGAGAATGGCTACCAGTCGGATTTCGACCTGCTGGTCATCGTCAGCCACCCGGACCTCACCGACGTCGCGGACTACTGGTACGTAGCCGAGGACAAGATTCTGCACGACAGTGCGATCGCGCGGCCGGTGAACATCATCGTCCATACGCTGGACGAAGTGAACCAGGCGCTGAGCCGGGGCGAGTATTTCTGGACCGACATCGCCCGCGATGGGATCGTGCTCTACGAGTTGCCGGGCAGAGCACTCGCCACGCCGAAACCGCTAACTGCGGCCGACGCCTATGAGATGGCAGCCGAATATTTTCGCGATCAATTGAAATCTCTCGATCAATGGATCGATCTTGCTGAATTTTCAAGCTCGCGAGCGGCCCAAGATTCAGACTGGAGCCGAAAGGCGGCGTTCAACCTGCATCAAGCGACGGAAACGGCTTACGCCTGCTTCCTGCTGGTAAGGACCCTCTATTTCCCCCGTTCTCATAACATCAAGTTCCTGCGTTCGCTGGCCGAGGACAGTGAACCACGGCTGATCGAGGCTTGGCCCCGCGCCACACGGATCGATCGCCGCCGGTTCGAGCTTCTGAAGCGCGCCTATGTCGAGGCCCGTTATTCGGCGAGCTATGCGATAGGCAACGACGACCTCGACGCCCTCTCGCAATCTGTCCATGCCCTGCGTGACACCATCGAAATCGTCTCTCGCGAACGCCTCGAAACGCTGAAAGCCAACGCCGGCCTCTAACCGCCAAGCGCCTGCTTCCGGGTAGCCTTCCGTTCCGGCATCCGTCCGGAACGGGCCGGTACGAGCCCATCAGCGCCCATCAGCCCCGTTCAATTTTCGGCTTCTGTCACCGAGTCTGAAACTGCCCGAACCGGTCCTGTCCGGTGGGCAGGAGCCTCGACGTGACACCCACCAAACTGCTCATTGGCCAGATCATCGTCGTCTTCGCCATCGTCCTGCTGGGCATTTGGGCGGCGACGCAATGGGTAGCAGTCATGCTGGCCTATCAGCCCGAACTCGGTGCGCCCTGGTTCCGGCTCGATGGTGTGCCGGTCTATCATCCCTGGGCGCTGTTCCCCTGGTGGTATCACTACGACGCCTATGCCCCGCATGTCTTCAACCGGGCAGGCATGGTCGCGGGCGCCAGCGGCTTTCTCGGCTGCGCGGCGGCCATCTTCGGCTCGCTGTGGCGCGCGCGCCAGTCGAGCAACGTCACCACTTACGGTTCGGCGCGCTGGGCAAGCCGCCGCGAAATCGTGCGCGCCGGCTTGCATCGCGACGGCGGCGTCATGCTCGGCACGCTGCGCGGCCGTTATCTGCGCCATGACGGCCCCGAGCATGTCATGGCCTTTGCACCGACGCGATCGGGCAAGGGCGTGGGCCTTGTAGTCCCCACCCTGTTCTCCTGGACAGGCTCGGCGATCATTCACGATATCAAAGGCGAAAACTGGACGCTGACCGCCGGATGGCGCGCGCGTTTTTCGCACTGTCTGCTGTTCAACCCGACCGACGCCGCCTCCGCACACTACAATCCGCTACTGGAAGTCCGGCGCGGCGTGAACGAAGTGCGCGACGTCCAGAATATCGCGGACATCCTGGTCGATCCGGAAGGCGCGCTTGAACGCCGCAACCATTGGGAAAAGACCAGCCATTCGCTGCTGGTCGGCGCGATTCTGCACATCCTATATGCCGAGGAGGAGAAGACGCTTGCGCGGGTCGCGACGTTCCTTTCCGACCCGCAGCGCAGCTTCGTTGCCACGCTGCGCCGGATGATGAGCACCAATCATCTCGGCGATGACAAGAATCCCAAGGTCCATCCGGTCGTCGCCTCGGCTGCGCGCGAATTGCTCAACAAAAGCGAGAATGAGCGCTCGGGCGTGCTTTCAACTGCGATGTCCTTTCTCGGCCTCTATCGCGACCCGACCGTTGCCGAGGTGACCTCCCGCTGCGACTGGCGGATCGCTGACCTAATCGAGGCGAAGCAGCCTCTGTCGCTCTATCTTGTCATTCCGCCATCGGACATCAGCCGCACCAAGCCGCTGGTCCGGCTTGTGCTCAATCAGATCGGTCGCCGTCTGACCGAGCGGCTGGACCAGCCTGGCACGCCCGCACGCCGGCACCAACTCCTGATGATGCTCGACGAATTTCCGGCGCTCGGCCGCCTCGACTTCTTCGAGACCAGCCTTGCCTTCATGGCCGGCTACGGCATCCGCGCCTTCCTGATCGCCCAAAGCCTCAACCAGATCGACAAGGCTTATGGCGAGCAGAACGCCATTCTCGACAATTGCCATGTTCGCGTCGCCTTCGCGACCAACGATGAGCGGACCGCCAAGCGTATTTCCGATGCGCTTGGCACCGCGACCGAACAGCGCGCCATGCGCAACTATGCCGGCCACCGGCTCGCGCCCTGGCTCGCCCATGTCATGGTAAGCCGCCAGGAGACCGCGCGCCAACTCCTGACGCCCGGCGAAGTGATGCAATTGTCGCCCGACGAGGAGATCGTGCTCATCTCCGGGCTTGCACCGATCCGGGCAGGCAAGCTGCGCTATTACCGCGATCGCAATTTCATGGCTCGGGTTGCGCCCGCACCAAAGCTGGCACAAGGCCGCTATGCCGATTGCCCGCAGCTGCGCGACGATGACTGGTCCAACCAGGTGCGCGGCACCGATGCCCGGCTGAGGCACGCCGAGGATACTGCGGGCGGCGAAGACGATGGCGGCATGCAGCAGCAGCGTCATCCCGGCCTTCCCGAGCAACCAGCCAAGAGCGCCGACGCCGCCGAAACGCGCGATCCGCAACTCGCACCCGACGATGACGATATCGCCGCCGACAAGCGCGCCATGGACCAGGCGCAGGGCCTGAGCGCCGTCGCCCGTGGCTATGCAATCAACGAGGGCGCCCACCGCGACCTCGTGCCCGAACTGTGAGGCGGCGATGAAGATTCGCCAGAACCTCTATCTTGACCGTGAGATCGGCGACGCGCTCGAAGCGCTCGCCGCCGGCAATCGCGGCAACAAGAGCCACCTGGTCAACGATGCGCTCCGCGACTGGCTGGCGCGCCGGGGCACCAAGGAAATCGACGATCTTCTGAAAGTCCGTCTCGACCGGCTGTCGCGCGAACTCGATGGCGCGCGCCGGGACATCGACGTCCTGCTGGAAAGCCTGTCGCTGTTCGTCCGCTACCAGCTGATGGTGACGGCACCATTGCCCGAGGCCGATGCTGCAGGCCGCGCCATCGGGCGCGACCGCTTTGAGTCCTTTGTCGCCCAGGTCGGTCGCCAGATCGCAGCGGGCAAACGCACGCTGGCGCCAACGGCAGCGCAGGAAGGCAAGCCATGATACCGGCGGGACCCGATAATGCTGCTGCAGATCGCCGTCGCGCCATGCTGCGCACCGCGATGGGGCCGGCGATCGCCGCTGCGCTCTCCGATCCGCGCGTGATCGAAATCATGGTCAATCCTGACGGCGCGCTGCGCGTGGACATTCTCGGTGAAGGCCGCGTCGATACCGACGTGAAGCTCGATGCTCCCCAGGTGGAGCGAATCATCCGGCTCGTGGCCTCGCATGCCCGTACCGAGGTCCATGGCGACAGGCCCATCGTCTCGGCTGAATTGCCACCGCATGGCCAAGGCGCCGGCGAACGGTTCGAAGGAATTCTCCCGCCGGTCTCGATTGCGCCGTGCTTCTCGATCCGCAAGCCGGCGGCGCGGGTCTACACCCTCATGGACTATGTGACCGACGGCGTCATGTCAGCGGAAACCGCGCGCCTGCTTTCCCTCGCGGTCGTCGAGCGCCGGAATATTCTGATCGCCGGCGGAACCAGCTCGGGCAAGACCACGCTCGCCAATGCGCTCCTCGCCGAGATGGCACACCTCGACGAGCGGGTGATCCTGATCGAGGACACGTGCGAACTGCAGTCTCCCGCAAGCGACACGGTGGCGCTGAGAACAAGGGTCGGCGCCGTCACCATGGGTGATCTGGTGCGCTCGACCCTGCGCCTCAGGCCTGACCGCATCATCGTCGGCGAGGTCCGCGGCGGCGAAGCGCTCGACATGCTCAAGGCCTGGAACACCGGCCATCCCGGCGGAATCGCCACTGTGCACGCCAACAGCGCATCTTCCGCGCTCTACCGAATCGAGCAGCTCATCCAGGAAGCCGTGATCACCGTCCCGCGCCGCCTGGTCGCCGACGCGATCGATGTAATCGTGTTCATCGCTGGCCGCGGCACCGCACGGCGCATCGAGACGATCGCCCGTGTCGCGGGCCTCGACCCCGACGGTGGCTACGCCATCGTCGATTTCTCCCCACCCCTGCCCCCCGATTTTGAAGGAGACTGACATGCGCACGTTTCGCATTCCCAATCGTGACCGCTTTCTTCTGAGCGGCCTCATGCTCGGCCTCACGTTCACCATGACCGACACGGCCCACGCCAGCGGGTCCGGCATGCCTTGGGAGCAGCCGCTCCAGCAGGTGCTGGAATCAGTGCAGGGACCGGTCGCCAAGATCGTCGCGGTGATCATCATAATTACGACCGGCCTGACACTGGCCTTCGGCGAGACCGCGGGTGGGTTCCGCCGGCTGATCCAGATCGTCTTCGGCCTATCGATTGCCTTTGCCGCCTCCAGCTTCTTCCTGTCGTTCTTCAGCTTCGGCGGCGGGGCGCTGGTCGCATGAGCCACATCGCCTCTGAACATATTGGCGGCTTCGAAGCGCCGATCCATGCCAGCCTCGGGTCACCGATCCTGCTCGGCGGCGCGCCGCGCGGGATTGCGATCGTCAACGGCACGATTGCGGCAGCGGTCGGCCTGGGCCTCCAGCAGTGGGTTGTCGGCATCATGCTCTGGGCGGTGGGCCACAGCATCGCCGTGTTCGCCGCGCGCCGCGATCCCGATTTCGCCCCCGTGCTGCTACGCCACCTGCGCCAGAAAGGGTATCTGGCATGCTGAACCTCGCCGAATACCGGTCGCGGGCCGATCGCCTCGCCGATCATCTCCCCTGGGCCGCGCTGGTTGCGCCCGGTGTGGTCCTCAACAAAGACGGCAGCTTCATGCGGTCCTTCGCCTTTCGCGGCCCCGACCTTGAAAGCGCAACCGAGGCCGAACTCGTCGCGACCTGCGCGCGGGCCAACAATGTGCTAAGGCGTCTCGGCACCGGCTGGGCATTGTTCTTCGAGGCCGAGCGCCGAGGCAGCCTTGGCTATCCGAACAGCACCTTTCCCGACGCCGCATCATGGCTCATCGATCAGGAACGGCGTGCCGGCTTCGAAGCCGAGGGTCAGCATTTCGAAAGCGCTTATCACGGCACGCTGACCTGGCTGCCGCCGGCCGACAGCAGCGATGCCGCCGGAAGGAGCCTGGTCGAACGGCCCGACGACGCGCAAGGCCGAGACTGGCATGCCAGTCTCGCCGGCTTCATCGCCGAAACCGACCGCATCCTCCACCTTCTCTCCGGCTTCATGCCAGAAGTGCACGCACTCGACGATGCCGAGACGCTAACCTATCTCCACGGCACGATTTCCGATCGCAGCCATGCGGTCGCTGCGCCCGAGACGCCGATCTATCTCGACGCAATGCTCGCTGACACGCCATTGATTGGCGGGCTCGAGCCCAAGCTTGGCCAGACCCATCTCCGTACGCTGACCGTGCTGGGTTTCCCGAACTTAAGCAGGCCGGGCATCCTCGACGCGCTCAATCATCAGGACTTCGGCTACCGCTGGGTCACCCGCTTCATTGCGCTCGACAAGCAGGATGCGACCAAGGCGCTGACCAAGATCCGGCGACAATGGTTCAACAAGCGCAAGTCGATCGCCGCGCTGCTGCGCGAGGTGATGTACAACCAGCCGGCCCAGCTCCTCGACACCGACGCGGACAACAAGGTCGCGGATACCGATCTCGCGCTGCAGGCGCTCGGGGCAGACATGCTCGCCTTCGGCTACCTGACCACCACGATCACCGTCGCCGATGCCGATCGGGCGCGAGTGGAAGACAAGGTCCGCGCGGTCGAACGGATAGTCAACGGCCTTGGCTTCACCTGCGTACGCGAGAGTCTGAACGCCGTCGAGGCATGGCTGTCCTCGCTGCCCGGCCAAGTCTATGCCAATGTGCGCCAGCCGCTGATCCACACGCTCAACCTCGCCCATCTGATGCCGCTGTCTTCGGTCTGGGCGGGACCGACAGAAAACCGCCACCTCGGCGGGCCGCCTCTACTCCACGCCCAGACCAGCGGATCGACGCCGTTTCGCCTGTCCACCCATATCAGCGATGTAGGACATATGCTGGTGGTGGGGCCGACCGGCGCCGGCAAATCGGTGCTGCTGGCACTGATCGCCCTGCAGTTCCGGCGCTACGCCCGCTCGCAGGTCTATGTCTTCGACAAGGGCTTCTCGGCGCGCGCGGCGGTACTGGCGATGGGCGGCGCGCACCACGCCCTCGGGCTTGGCGCGGAGGGCAGCCCTAACGGCGAGGATGCCCTGGCGTTCCAGCCGCTGCGCCGGATCGACGATGCCGGTGAACGCAGTTGGGCGGCAGAATGGATCGCGGCGCTTCTGGCGCACGAAAAGGTCGTGGTTACGCCCGAGGTCAAGGAGGCTGTCTGGTCGGCGCTGAACAGCCTCGCATCAGCGCCGCCTCAGGAACGCACGCTGACCGGGCTCGCGATGCTGCTCCAGTCGAACGCGCTGCGCACCGCGCTGAGCGCTTATACGCTCGAGGGACCTTATGGCTGCCTGCTCGATGCGGCCGAGCAACGGCTCGCGCTGGCCGATGTGCAGTGCTTCGAAACCGAAGCGCTGATGGGGCAAGCCGGGGTGGTCGCCCCGGTGCTGACCTACCTCTTCCACCGGCTCGAAGAACGCTTCGACGGCCGCCCGACCTTGCTGGTGCTCGACGAGGCGTGGGTCTTCCTCGACCATCCGCTCTTCGCCGCGCGCATCCGCGAATGGCTCAAAACGCTGCGCAAGAAGAACGTCGCCGTGCTCTTCGCAACGCAGAGCCTCGCCGACATCGCCGACAGCAGCATCGCACCCGCGATCATCGAAAGCTGCCCACAGCGTATATTGCTGCCCAACGACCGGGCGATCGAGCCGCAGTCGCGTGCCGCCTACGAACGCTTCGGCCTCAACGACCGGCAGATCGAGCTGGTCAGTCGGGCCACCCCCAAGCGGCATTATTATCTGCAATCGGCACGCGGCAATCGCCTGTTCGAACTGGGCCTGGGCCCGATCGCGCTGGCGCTCTGCGGTGCGTCCGATCCCGCCAGCCAGAAGCGCATCGACGGCCTTCTCGCCGAGCACGGCACGGAAGGCTTCGCCGGCCACTTCCTGCGCGCCGCAGATCTCGCCTGGGCCGCCGACCTGATCGGCGCATTTCCCGACGCCGCGCAATCCCCCGCCCCCCAACCTCCCGCCCCTGGAGAATGACCATGACCAGACTGCTGCTTTTCAAGAAGCCCCTCATCGCCAGCGCACTCGGCTGCGCCGTGACCGGCGCGCTCGCCCTTGCCTCGCTCGCACCGAGCGAGCCTGCCCGGGCGCAATGGACCGTGTTCGATCCCTCGAACTACAGCCAGAATATCCTCACCGCCGCGCGCACGCTCGAGCAGATCAACAACCAGATCCGCATGCTGCAGAACCAGGCGCAGAGCCTCACCAACCAGGCGAAGAACCTGTCGACGATCCGCTTTCCCGAGTTGCAGGCGCTGCAGCAGACCATGCAGCAGATCGACCGATTGATGGGCCAGGCGCAGGGCATCCAGTTCAAGGTCGCCAGCCTCGACCAGCAGTTCCGCTCGCTCTACCCTGACAGCGTCGCGCCAAGCCTGACCACCAGCCAGCAGCTGCAAAGCGCCCGGACGCGGATGGACACGGCACGCGCGGCCTTCGAGCAAACCATGACCGTGCAGGCGCAGGTCGTCGAGAATATCGCCACCGATCAGGCGGCGCTCGCTGGCATCGCCGCGCGGAGCCAGAGTGCCGAAGGCGCGCTGCAGGCCAGCCAGGCGACCAATCAGCTCCTCGCGCTTGTCGCCAAGCAGCAATTCCAGATCCAGACGCTGATGGCGGCGCAATACCGCGCCGAGGCGATCGCACGGGCAAACCAGGCCCAGTCGCGAAGCGATGCCCAGAGCGCGTCGGCAAAGTTCCTCGGCTCCGGCAGCGCCTATACGCAGCACTAGGCACGGCCGGCCAGGGCGGCGGCGATTCCCCACACCTCTCTCGCCGCCGTCGCCGCGGGGTCCGGTTCCCGCTCCCCATGACCGGGCCTCGCGGCATCCTTTGAACCCAGCATCAGGATGCAAAGCCCATGGGCGACCTCAACATCATCGACCAGTTCATGGCGGCTTTCATCCGCTATATCGACAGCGGGTTCGGTCTCTTGGGCGGCGATGTAAGCTTTCTGACGCGCACGCTGATCGCGCTCGACATCACGCTGGCCGGGCTGTTCTGGGCGCTGGGCGGCGAGGACAATGTGCTGGGCCGCCTGATCCGCAAGATCCTCTACATCGGCGCCTTCGCGTTCATCATCAACAGCTTCGCCACGCTGTCCGACATCATCTTCCGGTCCTTCGCCCAGGCTGGCATGACGGCGGGCGGCGGCACGATCACGGCCGCCGATCTGCTCAAGCCCGGCCGCCTGGCCGGGACCGGCTTCTCGGCCGCCTGGCCACTGCTGCAACAGATCAACCAGTATCTTGGCTTCACCACCTTCTTCGATAACTTCCTGACCATCGTGGTGCTGCTGGTCGCGTGGGTGATCGTGATCCTCGCCTTCTTCATCCTCGCCGTGCAGATGTTCGTCACGATCCTCGAGTTCAAGCTGACGTCCCTCGCCGGGTTCATCCTCGTGCCTTTCGCGCTGTGGAACCGCACCAGCTTCCTCGCCGAGCGTGTGCTGGGCAATGTCGTGTCGTCGGGCATCAAGGTCATGGTGCTCGCCGTCATCGTCGGTATCGGCTCCAACTACTTCACCCAGTTCACCACCGCGCTCCAGGGCCAGGAACCCGACATCGGCCAGGCCATGAGCCTGGTGCTGGCGAGCCTCGCTCTTCTCGGACTCGGCATTTTCGGTCCCAGTATCGCCTCGGGCCTGGTCGCGGGCGCGCCGCAGCTGGGGGCGGGCGCCGCGTTCGGCACCGTGCTTGGCGCGGGCGGAGCCCTCTACCTCGGCGGCGCAGGGGTGGCCGGTGCTGCGCGCGGCCTGGCTGCCGCGGGCCTTGGTGCTGTGCGTGCCGGCACCGCAATGGGATCGGCAGCCTCGACCGCCTACACGCTCGGGCAGCAGGGCGCCGGCTCACCCAGCGTCGGCGCCGGGATCGGCGGCTTGGCTAGCGCCGCAGCCGGCGCCGCGCGGTCGCGCCTGTCGGCCGCGCTCGGTCTTGGCGAGGCGGCCGAGTCCGGTCGCCGGGCCGCGTTCAACGCGATGGCCGGACAGAAGGCATCCATCACTTCGGAATCTGAAGATGGTTCATCGTCGATGCCCGGATGGGCGCGGGCGATGCAAACCCAGCAGAGTGCTCGCCACCACCGCCAGACCGCCCTGCACGTCATCCAATCCGGCGACCGTGGCGGTCACGGCGCAACCCCCGACATCAAGGAAAGAGAGGACTGATCCCCATGCTCGCGAATTCATCATTGTTCAGGCGCGCTGTGCAACGATACGGCCATACCCCCGAGCCAGAGACGCCCTATCAGCGCGCCGGGCAGCTTTGGGACGAACGCATAGGCTCAGCCCGTGTTCAAGCCCGCAACTGGCGGCTGATGGCTTTCGGTTGCCTTGGCCTCACCACCGCACTTTCGGGCGGCCTGCTGTGGCAATCGCTGCAAAGCCGTGTCGTGCCCTATGTGGTCGAGGTCGACAAGCTGGGTGAAGCGCACGCTGTCCAGCCCGCCGACAAGGACTACCGGCCGACCGATAGCCAAGTTGCCTGGTTCCTCTCCCGCTTCATCGAGCATGTGCGGTCGGTCTCGCTCGATCCGGTGCTGATGCGGCAGGACTGGCTTGCCGCTTATGATTTCACGACGAAGCGCGGCAGCCTATTCCTCGGCGATTACGCCCGGGCTGCCGAACCGTTCGCTCGTATCGGCGAGCGCACCGTCTCGGTGCAAGTCACCAGCGTGGTGCGGGCCTCGGACAAGTCGTTCCAGCTCAAATGGGTCGAGACCGCCTATGAGCGCGGCGCCCAAGCAGGGACCTCGCATTGGACCGCGATCCTGACCATCCAGATGGTGCCGCCGACCAGCGCCGATACGCTGCGGAAGAACCCATTGGGCATCTATGTCGATGCCATCGACTGGAGCCGCGAACTCGAGCCGGTTGCTTCGTCCCCAGCACCACCAACGGCTGTCACGCCGACGCGCGCTGCGCTGCCGCCGCCTGCCAGCATCCCCACCGGCTCGCCGCTCGATCCCAATCTCGGTGCCGCCGCCAATCAGAAGCCCCAGCCATGAAAACCGCTTTTCTCGCGGTGACGGCACTGGCCGTCGCTGCTCCCGCCGCCCCCCAGACCACGCCGACCGCTCCGTCATTGCCTGCCAAGGCAGCGGCGCCATCGGCCGTTGTCGCAAAGCCGCCGAGCGGACCTGTCAATCCGCCACCAAAGACTGTCACGCCGGTGCCGCGTCGCCACCCTCTCTCCCCTTCCCCAGCTGAACGGCGTGTCCGGGCCGCCAATCACGCCGCGACACTCGAACCGGCGACCGGCAGCTATCTCAATGCCGTGCAGGTCTTTCCCTACAGCGACGGCGTGATCTACCATGTGCTGACCGCGCCCGGGCAAGTTACCGACATCGCGCTCCAGCCCGGCGAGGGGCTGGTAGCCGTCGCGGCGGGCGACACCGTACGCTGGGTGATCGGCGATACCACGTCCGGAGGGAGCGGCAGCGGTTCGGAGGAGGCCAAGCGTACCCATGTGCTGGTAAAGCCATTTACGGCCAGGCTCGCCACCAATGTCATCATCACCACCGATCGGCGGACCTATCATCTGGCGCTGACCAGCACCGCACACACCGCCATGGCGGCACTATCGTGGACCTATCCGCAGGACGCGCTGATCGCGCTCAAGGCTGCCGCCGAAGCAGCGCGCGCGGCGCAGCCGGTGGCTACAGGGCTTGCCGTCGACCAGTTGCACTTCGGCTACGCCATCTCCGGCGACACGCCGGCCTGGCGGCCGTTGCGCGCGTTCGATGACGGGCGCCAGACGTTCATCGAGTTCCCGGCCAGTCTCGGCCAAAGCGAGGCGCCGCCGTTGTTCCTGGTCGATGCCAAAGGCGGGGCCGACCTGGTCAACTACCGCGTGCAGGGGCGCTACTACGTCGTCGACCGGCTCTTCGATGCGGCGGAGCTGCGTCTTGGCCTCAAGCATCAGGACGTGGTGCGGATCAGCCGGACCGGTGAAACAACCAGCCCGCGGAGGCCGTCGTGACCGAAGCAGCTGCGACACCGCCTGCCAAGCTTGACCCCGAGAGCCTGGCGCTGCGTGCGCGACCGCCGCGCGCGATCAGGTTCAAGCGCAGCGTCATCATCGCTATCGCAGCGGTGGGATCGATCGGCCTCGTGACGGTGACCTGGCTGGCGCTGAAGCCGCGCCTGTTCCACGGCGCCGCGGGTCTGGAGGAACTTTCCCAGCCTGATCAGCGCCATACCAGCGACACGTTGAACGGATTGCCGGCAAGCTACGGCGATGTGCCACGGCTCGGGCCGCCCCTGCCTGGCGATCTTGGCAAGCCGATCCTCGATCGCCAGCAGCAGCTTGCGACCGCGATCAACCCGAGCGACCAGCAACGCCAGCAGGCCGAGCGTGAGCGCCAGCTCGCCAAGGCGAAGGCGGCGCGCGAGTCCGGTCTGCTGGTGCAGAACCGGCAGGCAGCGGCTTCCGCCGAGACACCGGCGGCGAGCGTATCGGCCGCAGAGAGCGCCCAGCCCAGTCCACCCCAACTGACGCTCGATCCTGCGACCGATCCCAATGCGCAGGCGCGCAAAGAGGCATTCGTCGGCAACCTCGATCCACGCGGTGACGTCAATCCCCATGTGCTGACGCCGCCGCCGTCACCTTACACGCTGTCGGCGGGCAGCGTGATTGCGGCGAGTCTGATTACCGGCCTGCGCTCCGACCTGCCGGGCCTGGTCACCGCACAGGTCACCGAAAACACCTACGACAGCGCCACGGGGCGGATGCTGCTCATTCCGCAAGGCGCGCGGCTGATCGGCAGCTATGACTCGGTGGTGGCCTTCGGGCAGAGCCGCGCGTTGATCGTCTGGCAGCGAATTGTCATGCCAGATGGCAGATCGATCCGGATCGACAACGTACCAGCTACCGATCCGTCGGGCTATGCGGGCCTGGCGGACAAGGTCGATCGCCACACCTGGGCGCTTCTCAAGGGTGTGGCAATCTCGACCATGCTCGGCGTGGGGGCGAACCTGACGTTCACCGACAAGAGCGACCTCGTCCAGGCGATCCGGGAATCGACGCAACAGAACGTGTCCCGTGCCGGTGACCAGATCACATCCCGCAATCTGCAAATCCAACCCACGATCACGATAAGGCCCGGCGCGCCCGTGCGGCTTGTCGTCCATCGCGATCTGATCCTGGCACCCTGGAAGCCATAGGAGGCCTTCGATGCCCGAACTCAAGCTGCCCCGCATACCGGATCGCACACCGGTGAAGCTGACGGTCATGGTGATGCCCGACCTGCACCTTGCCCTGACCGATTATGCCCGGATCTACGCCGACACCTATGGCCGCGAGGAACCCGTCGCCGAGCTGATCCCGGCAATCTTGTCCGCGTTTCTGGACAGCGATCGCGGCTTCGTCCGCGCCCGCGAAGCCCTTGCCCGCGAGAAGTCAAAATGACGCCGTCGCCGGAGGGATGCGATCGGCTGCTGCGGATCGATGAGGTCAAGCGACGCGTGGGCCTCGGTAAGACGATGATCTACCGGCTGATCCAGCGGGCGGATTTTCCAGCACCCTACAAGCTGTCGCCCTTCACGGCCCGTTGGAGCGAGCGCGAGATTGTCGCATGGATTGATCGCGTCAAGGACGGCTTCGAGGGCAAGAAGCGCCGATGGTAGAGCCATCATCCACAACAATGTTTACTAATTTCAATATCTTGAGACAGATTCAAAATCTGGGGTATGCGAAGGGGCATTCCAGCGAACGACGTGGCCTTCGGCAGCGGCAAACCGGGCTCTAAGGGCTTTCCGTTCGAGGCCTGTGCGGCCAATTTAGCAGAAAACTGGCGATATGGCACCGTAGGCTTGCCTACGGTGCCATCAATCTTACTGAAAAGCGATGTGCAGATAACAGGTTACCCAAACGGAGTGCCGTGTGTTTTATCTTGCTTTCACTGAATCGAGCTCTTCGTCGATAAACTCTGGCCCGATCATGTCGGCGAGCCAGACCTGATCGTTGCCAAGGTAGAAGGGCACACCAGCGCGATGCGCTTCGCCCGCCCTCACGCTTAGGATAACAGGTTTTCCAGCTTTGCGTTTGCCGACCTGCTTGGCAGTTGCGGTGTCTGCAGAAAGGTGAACGTACTGGCGCCCCATGGGGCGCAGCCCTGCCTCCTTGATCAAAGCGACCGTCGCCGGAGCTGTGCCATGGTAAAGAACGGCAGGGGGTGGGGCCGCTTCCTTCGATAGCCTTTGAGGTACGGAGTGCCCGTACAGCGCGCGTATCTTACCGTCACGCAACTCGTGGCGCTTCTTTTCCGACTGCTCGATCATATACACCAAGTCAGCTTCACCCATGCCTGCCCAAGCCGGCTTCTCAGTACGGAGCGCGCCAAGCAGGTCTTCAATAGGAACCCAACCTGCCTCATCCAACTCCAACTCATAGAGCCAAGGTTCATGGCGGAGCGCATGAGACACGGCTCGGCTTAGGCTAGATAAGTCGCCGACGGCGTTACTGGTCATCGACCTGGGCCTTAAAACTCGCCGATTGTTCTGTCGCCGCTTTTAGCCATTCGCCAAAGTTTGGCACGTTACCTCGATCTTCCCAGCCCGCCGAAGCATAGGCATGGACGTAGTGCACAACAGGATCGTCTGAGGCGCCGCCCCCATCGAAGCACGCAACGTCGTCCGACCCGACCCAAAGGGCGAATGGCACGAGCTTCCTCGTCGGATAGAGCCTCTGAACCGCTAGCATCCACCCGTCAGCATCCTTTGGGGACTGGCAAAGAAAGCGCCACGGCTGAAGGTCGGGCAGGACATCCCGGCCGACTACGTCGAGGAAGGATTGAGGGAATTGGAATCCCTCAGGCAAAGATTTTTGATCGAACAGATAGCAAGTCATGATTACCAGCCCGGTCTACCGGTGATTCGTGGTGGTGAATACGACCCATAGGGGTTGTTGGTTCTGAATGTCGAGCTTTGACCGTTGATGCGCTGAGTCAATGCGTCCCCCCAGGTTTGAGCGTCGCCAAATCGACGTTGTTCGAGGAGGTTGCTGGGAAGTTGTTCGTCGAACGCACGAACATTGGCCTGAACATCTATCCCGGCCTCCCTCGCGGCCAAAACACGTGTGTTATCGATGGTCGTGAACTCTCCATTGGGCAATCTTACAACGTCTATCGCATCGCCCTTCCAGCCATTCGCTGACATGCTTTGGACGATATCATCGTAGGTGTAGTTTCCGCCCGGTCGAATCTTTGTGAAAGAAACAGACTCCTGCGAGAAGCGCACAGCGTTCGCGTCAAGCGCCACACTGTCTGCGGCAATTGCCCCACTGCTGCCAATCTTCCCGATGCCCCAGGATAGCCCCTTACCCAGAACACGGAAAGTGCCACCAGTGCCAGCACCGATAAGCACATCTTTGCCATAACTACGGAACGTATTCTGTTGGCCCACCATCGGACGGAAGAACAGCCCACCATTGCCCGCTGCCAGTCCATCGGTGACGACTCCAGCGCCGAATGCGCCCCATCCTGTAAGACCGAAAGACCCCGCAGCGACGGCCCCGGTGCCCGCTGTCGCTGCGGTAACAACGATCGCACCCAATCCCAGCGCGATCGGCTTATCGACCATTTGCGTGGCATAGGCGTCGAGCTTCACAAGATAGGCATCGCGATCCGCGTAAGCCTGACGCAACTCGGGCGCATCGGTATATTCATGACCCACGCTGGCCAGATGCGCCGCGTTCGTCGCTTCGAACCCTTGGCGCCAGTTCTCATTGATCGACCGCGAGAAAGTCTCAGCGCGATCGGGGTTGAGGTAGTCGCCTGGTGGGCGGCCCGATGGATCCTCGACCGTCGCCAAACCGCGTGGCCCACTGCCGTCACGCAGCGATCCATCGGGATTGCGGACACCCGCAGCGATTTCGGCGTCGATCTGCTTACCGTAACGGCGAAGATTGATCTGATCGGCAAGGGCTGCATCGACCACGACCTTCTGTCCGGTCACCGGATCGATGACCGTCTGAGGCGCATCACCTCCCGGCTTGCGACCTATGCTCGCGACCTTCTCCGCCACCAGGTTTCCGATGGTATTGGCGATCACATCAGGCAGCGCGGCAACGATGTTATCGCCAAAATCGGTGCCGTTGATCACACTGCGACTGGCGGCGTTTGCCAAGCCGCCGGCCATGTTCCGCAGCACGTTGCCCCCGAATGCGCCAACCTTAACCTGGCCGGACAGCCCCGCCCCAAGCGCAGCTCCCGCAACGCCAGCCCAATCAAAATCAACTTGGAGCTGGGTGGCGACGCCGATACCTTGAGTTGCAGCACTCCCCAAAGCGCTTCGCACCATGGCATCAGCAAATGCGCTCTTTATGCCGAGTTTTCCAACTTCAAATCCATTTTTAGCGATGCTGCCAAATAGCCCCGTTGCTCCCAGACCACCGCTGATGCCTGCGCCCAATGCGCTAAGCGCCACACCTTTCCAGCTAAAGCTGTCTTGTGCACCCACAGCCAAGCCAACACCTTGACTTACAACGCTAGCCAAAGCGCCGGTTGCGGCTCCGCCTACTACCCCACCAGCTATGGCACCAAAAGAACCTGCCGCAACTGCCCCACCACTCGCAATTCCACCTAAAACTGCTTGTGCAGCATGAATAATCTCAGGACCAGAAAAATACGACACCGCAATAGCCACAACCATCACCAATATCATTCCGAACACCCCACACCCATTCTTCTTGGGTGGCCGCGCTGCGGTCGGCGAAGTATCGCCGATTGCTTCGTTGGGATCGTAGACCTTGTAGGTGCTAGTGTTGTTGTGGGCGTTGTGAACCTTGTTAGGAATAATCAGGCTTTGCCCGGCCACCAGGCTGTCGGACGCGGACAAGCCGTTGGCATCGGCGATCATGTACCAGAAGCTGGCATCACCCCACACCTGCTGGGCGATCGCTTCCAAGGTATCGCCCGATTGCACGGTATAGCGCGAGGACGTCGACTCGTAGGTCAGGCCGTTGATCGGGTCGTAGCTCTGGTCGAAGTCGGCATAGTTGGTCGAGGACGAACTGCCGCCGCGGAACGCGCCGGTACCGCCGGTAGCCGTGTGGCTGGCGATGCTGGTGACATAATCCACGTCGCTCGTGCCGTTGTTGGAGATATCGCCTACGCGTAGCCCATTGAAGTAGAAATGCAACTCGCGCGGATCGCCGCCCGACTGATTGTCGTTTTCATCACGCTGCAAGACCTGCCCATTGGCATCATTGATGAACGAAATTGTGCGAGGCCTGCCATCCTGTGCATAGACCGAGGTCAGGCGGCCGCTGGTGTCATAATAAAAGGTCGACGTCCAGTTATTACTTCCTGAAACATAGTTCGTCTTCGATTGAATTGCAGCGTCCCAAAATTTGTAGCTATAGGTCGTTGAGTTGCCTGTCTGCGCCACGCCATCTTTGGTAATCGTCGTTACGGTCTTGGTGACGTTGCCGCCAAGATACGTGCCGCCGCTCGTCACGCCCGACCATTCGCCAGAGCCTGACGACGTTTCAGCAGCATTGTAATAGTAGCTCGTGGAGTTGACATAGCGCCCGTCAGAACGCACGGACGTCACGACGTCGCTCGTAACCTGACCTTTATTGTTATATTGCGCAGTTCGGGCGTAGGCGAGGTTTGCGTTCGGGTTCGCACTATTATATCCTGAGCCCGTATACTCGTAGTGCTCTACCGTCCGCCCCATCAGATCGTAGCCATATCGCCCGACAATAGCAATTGAACCCGAAGAACCAAAATTGGCATTATATTCCGTGACATCTCCAAATTTTATATCTGACGATACACTCAACAAATAACCGTCATTAGTGTAATTATAGAATTCTCCAAAATCTTCTTGTTCAAAATGATCAACATAAATTGGCTCATCATAACCATCCCCTCTATGCTCTGATATGTCCTCCTGCCACCTTACAAAGGATGTTGATTTTTCACCAACCCTCCTACCAGATTTATCATAGGATACATCCATACCCCCTTGAAAAATGACCGCCATCCCTTGGGTAACAGCACGAGATATGACAGCTCCAGCCACTCCTCGAGCGGCATTGCCGAAAACTACTGTCCCATCCGCTTTTTTGGCAGCCAGCATGCCCTTTGTGGTCACGAAGCGATTCATACTGTCATAGCGATACCAGTATTCCTGCGCCGTGTTGTTTGCCGAAACAACACCCTGCGCATCCATGTAGCGAAACACGGAATTCATTCGACGGATGTTACCAGTAAGGTCATACTCCCATTGGATATTAGCGGGAGAGCCCGTACTGTTCGAGTCGACATAACTGGTCATGCGGTTGGCCGCGTCCCAAGTGACCGTAGCGGACTGGTAAGTCGTTTCGGAAGTTTCAGCTGTAGTAACGCCGCTATACCAGTTTGTCCATTTACTCATTACTGCATGAGATTCGAACGTCCGATTACCATCGACATCGTACTTAAATTTGGAGGTTGCCTGGGATCCGTAATAATCGGTCATGTATCCAGATGTTATAGCGGCCTGAAGTCCGGTATTATACCAAGAATAATTGATTGTTTCTCCATTGTTGTTTGTGCGACTAGCCAAGCGCCCGGCCGCATCATAAACGTAGTTATAGTCCGTACCACCAAAGTCCCACTTATCGATCTGGCGCCCAAATATATCCTCAACAACGACGTTGCTCCTTGACGCCGCATTTGTCGTAAAATTGTTCCACCCACCAAAGGTGCCTACGCCCGCGGTTTTTTGAGTCCCATCCCAAACATAATTGTGCGTCGTCGCGTCACCACCAAGATCAACCGTCTTCACAATCCGCCCAACTGCATCATAGTCGGTTGTTTCCTTTACACTCGAGCCCAGCAAGCTGTTCCAGTGTGTCAGGCGATTGCCATTGAGATCATAGGCATAGTTATCAATAAGTTGCGTACCGTCGGCGCGCGCCTCATGGGTTTGGGTGATAAGGTTACCCAACTTGTCGTAGGCGTACTGCTCGCTCATCCCCACCTCATTGGTGGTCTTGCGCAAGTCAGCGAAGGCATCGTAGGCGCGGGTGTAGATGCCGCCATCAGCGTGGAACTCTTTGACAATGGAGGCTTCTCCCTTGTCGTACCCGGTTCCAGCAAGGAGGCTGAGCCAGTTGGCGTTGCCATTGGCATCGCGCTTGCCCACCAAGCGGCCGCCAAGATCGTAATAGTAGTTCTCCGTCGGACGCCCGGTCGATACGACGCCGTTCTCCGCCGTCCAATTCACCGAGGGGAGCTCGCGTTTGATCACGCGGCCCATGGTGTTGTAGGTGTAATCAGTGGCGTTGCCCCGCGCGTCAGTTTCGCTCGCTACCTCACCAAACGCGGTGTAGGACTTTGTTTTCGTTATCATTTGCGTGTTGGAAGTGCTGGTATCAATCAGTTGGCGGCCTTCCTCGACCGTTTTCGTTGCCTGATTGCGTTTGTCATAAACAACATACGTGCCATTGACGTCCGTCCGGTTCGTCTGCGCGAGTGCGTCGATCAATCGCGTGTCGGCACCGAATGCGTAGCCAGCCGACGATACGGTGGCGGTCTGGTTGCCGTTCTTGTCATAGCCCAAGAACTTCCATACCCCGTCGCCATTGTTCGTGGCGACCAATCGGCCCGCGCCATCGTATTTGTTCTTGACCTGATAGAGCGCGTTGCCAGCAGCCATGCCGCTTGCGCTGTCGGTCCCCTGGCCTTGCTCGGTGATCTGGCCGTAGCTGTTGTATTTATAGCTAGTCAGCGAGATGCGTTGCCCTGCGCTCCACACTTCCTGCTGAAGCGTGCGCCCTGCCAGATCGTATGACGTGGTCTGGTATTCGGAGACGTATGTGCCATTGGATGTCAGGCGGCTATAGCTGTCCTTGCGCACCCGTTGCAGAGCGTCGTAGGCATAGGTGTGAACATTGCCCGCTGCGTCCTGCGTAGACAGAAGGCGACCGCCTGTGCCGTAGCGATAGTAGGTCGCGCGATCGTTGGCGCTGGGAGTTGATGACGCCAGATCGGCCGTCCGCACCAGATCGCCTAGGGCGTCGTAGTTGTAGTTGGTGATCGCCTGAACGGTGGCACCAAGGTAATCTGTGTATTTGGCCCCCTTTTGCTCTATCAGACGCCCGAGATTATCGTACTTGTAGGCAGCGATGGCTGTGCCCGTTGCATCATAGGTCGGGATGGCTGCCGCCTCGTCGACGCCCATCTCCTTGGTAACGACCTGGCCAAGCGCATTGTAGGTATAGCGCACCAAGGAGTAACTTAAGCTGGCCGCAGACGCCGCCCCAGTGTCAGGATTTACCGTCCAAGCGGCCACGTTCAGGCGCTTCTCGGTCAGGCGATTGCCGTTGCGGTCGTATGTAAATTGCGTCACCCGGTCGGCAGCGTTTGTGGCTACGCTGGGCGGGTTGATCCCGGGCGTCGCCACGGTGCCAGTGTACTTCGTGGCATAGCGCGTTTCCTGCAGCGCATTACCTTCTGCGTCATAGCTCCAGGTCGTCAGATACCCTTCGGCATCAAGCTGCGTGGTCTTGCGGTTGAGCGCGTCGTACCAGGCATAGACCTTCCCGCCATTGGCGTCGGTCGCGAGCACCACGTTGCCGTTTGCGTCATAAGTCTGACCTGCGGCAAGATCACCGGTTACCCCCACCCAGGAGTTAACGCCGGCTGTAATGGAACCGCTAGCGATCCCGTTAGGATTATAGCCGATGGCCCATCCACTGGTAGATGCGAAACCCGCGTTGAAAAGCAAATTCTTCGAAATATCCGCGCTATAACTTGACGATGTATTCTGTCCAGTTGTCGCAAGTGCGACCATGGGTTGCACCATTTTAAGAACAGCCGCACCCGCCCCCGAAGTGTGGCCATAGACTTCCACACGCATGTCTACCGCGTTGGCGGGCACGTCGACAAATCCTTCGATACGGCTATCGAAGGCTTGCACGCCATTCAACGTCCCGATCTCAACGCTGGCGATGGTATTCCCGCTGGCATTCCGGAAGTGGACCATCAACTGCGCATCGGACAGTGCACCCGTCGTTTCTACACCAGCGCCTACCGACAACCGAGAACCCGCTGTAACACGTGTCCAGTGCGCGTCATCGGTCGCGATCGAAGCTACTTGGCCTGCAGCAGTTGCATTCATGGCAAGCCGCAACCACGATTTGCCGTCGGACGCACCCGAGACGATCGTATTGCCGCTTGTACTCACGACTTTGGTGTAAATCTGATGCCCCAGTTTGTCGAAGCCGGCATCGGTCTGCCGCCAAGGACCAGCGGGGGCCGCCGGCGCTGCGCCACCCTGTGCGGGCGCCACTGTCAGTGGATTTTCATAGACCTTGGTCGAAACGACGTGCCCGACTTTGTCATAGGCAAAGGTCGAGTAGATCCATGCACTGGCGCCACTTTGCTGGGCTTCGGCGACCTTCTGGCCAAGATCATCATAATAGGCGAAACTGCTGACTTTGTCGTAGGCCTTGGCGTTGGCGCCGTCCCACCCGTACTTGTCCACCTGTATAATATTACCACGTCTATCGTAGCTATAGTCTTCCGTATAAGCGACGTCATTGATCGCTGTCAGTGCACCATCGACGATTTGCAAAGGGGCATTGTACTTTTTGATGACTCGGTCAAGTTTGTCAAAAACGTATGTCGTCGTTCGCAGACTGACCGGGCTACCGCCTGCCGTTGCGGCATAGCCTTCGGCCATGCTGGTACGGTTGTTACGCTGATCGTAAGTAAACGTCGTAACGATCTCGGCGCCAGCGTTGAATGTATTTCCGCTGCCCGAATAGTTGCTAGTGGATGCTGTTAAGACCTGCTTAGTCAGGTTTCCGCGTTTGTCATAGGTATAGCGAGTCACCGCGCCGAGCTTGCTGGTCGCGGTGAGCTTCTGACCCAACAGGTTGTAAGTCGCGCTCTCGATTCCGCCCAACGCATCGGTGGTGCTCAGCAAGCGCCCCAGTTTGTCGTAGCTGAATAGGGTTGTAGATGCGCCGCCGCTACCGGCCGGCTCAGTGCCTTGGGTCGCCGTGCCGGACACAGCCGTGTCGTAGCGAGTGACGCTTTTGACGTTGCCCAATGCATCATAGCTGGTCTTGGTCAGATACCCCAGCGCATCGCGAACAGTCGTTCCCCTGCCCAATTTGTCATACCAAGTGTAGGTGATCGCGCCGAGCCCGTCCGTCACCTTCCAAGGACGGCCCAGCGATGTATATTCGTAGCTGGTGGTGGTGGCGAGGCCACTCACTCCGTAGCCATCCGTGCGCGTCAACACTCGGCCGAGTTCGTCATAAGTGTAGCGCGTTACGCCGCCGTCGCCGGCGGTTTCGGTGAGCACCTGCCCCAGGGCTGTATATGTCCAGATCGTTGTCGTGGCCTCTGGCATGCCATAGGCACCGGTGCGAGTGAGCACCCGACCGAGTTTGTCGTAGGTGTACCAGGTGACCGACGCATCGGCAGTACCATAGGCGACGGTTTCACTCTCCGTTTCGCCGAACAGCGTGTAGGTATAGTGGGTCGTCACCGCCGCAGATGTACCGTCGGCAGCCGTTCTATCGACAAGGCGGCCCAATGCATCGTAGCTGTAGCGCGTGGTCACCGCGTCGCTTGTTCCCGCGGCCACCGTCTCCGTCGCTACTTCATCGAATGGCGTGTAAGTATAAGCAATGGTGACAGCAGCGCTGGTACTGTCGGCGAAGACTTTGGTCAGCAATCGGCCATTGCGATCGTAACTGTAGCGTGTGGTGACGGCGTAGGTAGCGTTGTTGCTAGCAGCCGTCTCCGTGGCGACCTGACCGAAGGCTGTGTAGGTGTAGGTCGTCGTAACTGCATCGCCGGTACCCGAAGCCGCTGTCTGCGTCAGAACGCGCCCCATGCCATCATAGGTATAGGCCGTGGTGACCGCATCAGCCGTACCGTAGGCTGACGTTTTCTGCAGCACAAGCCCGTTGGCATCATAGACGTAGTGCGTGCGGTTGCTCAGCGCGTCATAGCTATCCGCTACGCGCCCCAACGCATCGTAGACCTGGCTGGTGGTAATGCTGTTTGCGCTGCTGGCCGCAGGAAGAAGGGCGATCAGGCCTGCAAGCGTGGTCGTATCGGTTGCGGTAACCGGGTCATTCCAGAGCGTCGTGCTAAGCGGGCGCCCATCAGCATCATAGCTGGTAGCGCGGACGTACCCTTCGCCGTCCACCACATATGCCGCTTCGCCTCGCTCGGTGTAGAACGTGCGGGTAATCCGGTTGGCCGTGTTCGAAATGTTGCTCGCCGACCACGCGTCCATGGTGTTCAGCGCCGGCTGACTGGTTGTCACCCGCGCCGTGCCATAGGCTACCGTGCGGGTAACCCGCCCCATGGTGTCGTAGGCATAGCCAGTTACCGTGCCGGACACATCGATCGAATAGGCCATACGACCGGCGGCATCATAAATATTGTATGACGTGCGCGCGGCCGTCATCGCCGTGGTGCTGGCATCGCCAAATACCAGGCGCTTGACGTTATCGAAGGTGTAATCGCTCGTTGCCGGAAGCGCGGTCGTGTAGACCTGCACGCTTGCCGGCTTGTCGATATTGCCGGCGTATTGGTAGGTCGTGATCTGATTCAGGCTATCGACCTTAAAACGCAGCAAACCCCGACCGTCATAGACAAGACGCGTGACTCGATCCTGCGCCGAGGTTCCGACACCCGCCAGCAGCGTCGTCCAGCTACCGCTCGCACGGTTCGCGCTCGATGTCGCGTTGGCATAGGCTGTGGTTGCGACCAACCGACCCGCGTTGTCGTACTCGTTCCGGGTAAGATAACCTTCCCCGTCCATCGTGCCGATCAGCAGACCATCGTCATCGTAGAAGTTGCGACTAACAGAATCGTTCGCCGATGCGCTCGGCGTTGCCGAAAAGGCTGGCTGTCCGGCCTGTGCGGATCCGGCGATCGAGACCATCGGCTTGCTGACAGAAATCGTCAGATCCGTGTTCAATGTGGATGCTGTCGGATAGCCCCATGCAAGCACCCGCATTTGCGCTGCATTGGCAGGAACATCCACAAATCCCGTTGCATTGACGGTACCGTTTGTGACATTTGCAAACGTTGCGAGATCAACGTTACTTACGAAATTGCCATTGGCATCGCGAAATTCGACGGAAAGTCTGATATTCCCAGTCGCTCCAGACAGGCCAATCTGCTCACTCACTGCCAGTCTCTGCCCTGGCTTGATATCGCTCGATTGCACGGCGTCATGATACAGAGCAAACCAGGAGTCTGTGGACGAGCTTCGGAACGTGGTGGTCATCTTGCCATTGACCAACGACGGAGCTGTCATGGCTGTCGTGCCGGCCATGCCCCACTGACTCCAATACTGGGTGTCAGCATCAAACGCGGCGTTCTGGACCAAGTTGAACGCGCCCGGCGGATTGGCGAAAAAACCGCTCATCGTCGCAGCAGATAGCTTGGTGGCGAACTGCGTGGTCTTTTGCAGCCGCCCGGCCGCGTCGTAGGTCATGGTCGTGACCGAGCCATCGCTGGCGATAGTCTGAAGCACGCGATCTTCGCTGTCGTAGACTGTCCAACTAGACATGTCCTGTGCGCTGGGCGTATTCGGGCGTACCGAGCTTATCACCACGGCTGCGTCGGGATCGGCCAGCGACGCCAAAGAAAACGTCGTAGCGTTGCGATAATGAATCGAGCCGATCAGACGGTTCACGCCGTCGTACCGGTACTCAGTGACGTAGCCGGCATTGTCCACTTCGCCGACCTTGCGGCCGGCGTTGTCATAGATGTAATAGGTTTTGGCACTCGCCACGGCATCGGTGCGGACCCGCACTCGGCCGAGCTTGTCGTAGGCGTAGCTGGTTGTGCCGCCCGCCGTGTTGGCGCCGCTGTCGGTCTGACTGATCAGATCGCCGGCCTTGTTATAGGTCTGCGTGACCACATAACCCGAGGCATAGGTGATCGTCGTTGTCGTCGCGGCATCATTATAAACGTATGTCGTTGTTCCGCCATTGACGTCAGCAGTGGCCTTGACGCGCCCCATACCATCATAAACATAGGTCGTGGTATTGTAGCCGGAAGCATTCTTGGACAGCAGTTGCCCCGCCTGGTCGTAAGTATAAAGTGTGGTGCTCGATCCATCGGCAGTCTGACCACCGCCGGTCGTAGTGTAGCTTCCGTAAGTGGTGATCTGCCTTATATTAAACCGCGCGTCGTAGCCGTAATTAACCTTCACCACCGATGAGCGATCTGGCAGAGAGTCGCGCCATGCGTTGAGATCGGCTTCGCTCGTGGTGCCCGCAGCTGTGTAGAGTGCCTCAGGATACTCTACTTCGGTCGTCACCACGCCCGATGATCGCACTAATTCCGTCACGCGGCCTTCAGGGCTGATCGTGTACCGTAGCCCGCCATATTTGTCATAGACATAGCGCGTCACCTCGTCGATCGGCGCGCCGCTTTGATCCACGCCCTTGCGCGTCTCGCTGACCAAAACATTGGTGATGTAACTGCCATCGTTGCTCGTCGAAAATGGAGTAGCGTCGCTATAAAGCGTGACCGCACCGGTGGTCCGGTCGATACTTCCAAAAGTCCGCGTGACCACATTTCCAAGCGTATCAGTGATCGTTCGCGCCTGGCCATCAACAGTATAGTTGCCGTAGCTTGTGACTTTCCCGGCGTAGTCGATGACCGATGCCAGATCGCCGTTGGTATTATAATCAAACTGTGTAAGCTGACGAGCGCCAGCACCTGCAATCAGCGGAGCAATAATTCGACGCAAATTGCCAGCGACATCGGTTTCAAGCACGGTAATCTGGCCGCTAGGGTCAGTGATAGCACTAGAGATGCCACCGCTGTAAATTGTGCTTGCCGCATAGGCAAAGCTGGTCGTCCTTGTCACCCCATTTGACGCTGTCTCGGTAAGGCTTGTTACCCGTGCCGTGGCTGTCACTGACTCATAAGCGATAGCTAGCAACGAGCCGTCGGATTGAGCGATGCTTGTTACGTGGCCAACCGCGTCATAACCGTAAGTCGTGACGTAGATCGCGCCATCGCTGATGTTGCTGTCCTCTGGACTCAGGTCCACGGTGACAGTGCTCAGACGATTTGAGGCATCGTAGCCGTAGCGCGTGCGAGTGAGCGTTTTTGCGGTTGAACTGGATAAGTCTGTATACCCCGTTACTATTTGCGTAATATTTTGGCCATTTGCGTCAGCATAGTCATAGCGCAGCCAGCTACCATCACTCGTTGTAATAGTGGAAAGACGCTTATTGGAATCATAGGTATATGCGATTGTCTGGCCCGCAGGAACATTGAGCGACTTGATTTTCCCGCTCGGAGCCGTCGACGAACTGTCGTCAAAATACACCTCCCGCGTCGTCGTGTCTCCGTCAAACCAGAACCATTCTGAACCGCTCTTGACGATGGTATCATAGCCCCCCGAACCGTCGGTCGCCACATAAGCGCCAGTTCCATTCCGCCACGACGCGTTCCAAGTGTAGACAACTTCTGTCCCGTCCCCCGAGACGCGCCGCACTGTGCTGCCGGCGGTGTTCAGCGTGCCGGTAAGCCCATAAACCCGCCGGTCCGTGCTCTGCCGCCAGTCATCGCCGTTGTCGTCAGCCAGTGTAGTCAGGCTATTGTAGGTGCGCGACACGCTGGCATCCGGCCCCTTGCCCACCAGGAACTCGTCCTGCTTCGACAGAATCAGGTTGCCGGTCGTCGCGTTGACGTAGACCTGCTCGCCACCCCGCCCCAGCGAGCCGCTGCCTAAAAGGCCGGCCCCACCCAGAATATCCCCCGAGCCGCCCGTCAGCCCCAGCAAACGACCCGAAAAAATCCCCACCATCACGCTGGCCCCGTCACAAAGGCCAGACACAACGCCGGCCGCTCTCTATCCCCAGATCCGCCGACAATCCGAATTGTTTAGAGATTTTTTGCGCCACCTTGCAGCATTTTGCATCTGGCCTCCAACGGCGCGGCAGTTTAGCCACTAAGGAGAATTACAGGGGGGTACTTCGCCTTGGGAGCCGATCGCGCCCTTTCCATCATGGACCAGATGCTATGGACCGCAGCGATCGTGGCCGGGCCGATCCTGGGGGCCATCCTGATCGTGGGTATTTTGATCAGCGTCATCCAAGTGGCGACCCAGATCCAGGAAATGACGCTTACCTATGTTCCGAAACTGATCGTCTCGGTGCTGCTGTTGATCATCCTGGGTTCGTGGATGATCGGCAAGCTCGTCCAGTTCAGCCGAGGCCTGTTTCTGCTGATCCCGAGCCTGGCCCATTGAACTCCAGCGCCGCCATCAGCGGGTTAACGGCGCAAGCAGTCATCGTGCTGCTCGCTGCGGTGCGCCTTGTGCCGATACTGGCGTTCTCTCCACCATTCACCCTGGTGAAGATGCCGGCGGCAGCCCGGGCGACGACCGTCATTGCTATTGCCGCATTCCTTGCCAGCATTGCGGTGCCTGCTCAGGGACAAGCGCTGCGCGACATTCCCGCCGCGCTGGCCGGCGAACTGGCGATGGGCATCTCCCTGGCGCTGGCGTTGCAGTTCGCCTTTGCGATGATCGGCATGGCAGCGCGCGCGCTGGATATTCAGGCCGGCTTCGGCCTGGCCTTCGTCATCGATCCGACCACCAAGGCCCAGATGCCGCTGATCGGTGCGCTTTTCGGCTATGCAGCAGCAGCCGTTTTCTTCGCCACGGGTGCGCCTTTCGATCTGCTCTCGATCCTGGCCTTGTCGTTCGAGCGCATTCCGCCTGGACTGGGTCAGGGCCCACACGATCTGACCGCCCTGCTTGCTTTTACAGGCACCGTTTCAGTCCTGGCGATGGGGTTGGTGGGTCTTGCAACGCCCGTGCTGTTCCTGATCGACCTATCGATCGCAGCCATTTCTCGCACTTTGCCGCAGATGAACGTTCTGGTCCTCGGCTTTCAGGTCAAGGCCCTGGTTGCGCTGATCATCCTGCCAATGACGACGGCCTTGACCGGCGCAGTGCTGGTGCGGATCATTCGCGTATCACTTGAAGCCATGTTGCGGATTGCCTGATCCATGGCCGAAGACAATGCCGAGCAGGACAAGAGCGAAAGTGCCACGCCCTTCAAGCTCGACAAGGCCCGGCGCCGAGGCATGTTGGCACGCGGCACCGATCTGGGTTTTGCCACTACCCTGCTCGCGCTGGCGATCATCGCGCAGATCACAGGCGGTGATATCGTTCGCAATCTTATCTTCGCGATGCGCCAGAGCTTCTACGCCGCCGCCCGTGGCCAGGATCCGGAATGGATTGCCCACTTCGCCGGGCAACTCGCCGCCACCGTCCTCGCCACGCTGACTGTTCCTGCGCTCTTGTTGGTAGCCCTGATCGCGACAGTGGAGATCGTCCAGAACCGGGGCATCGTCTTCACCGCCGCCCCGCTCAAACCCGACTTTACACGGCTCAATCCTGCCAAAGGCCTCAAGCGCCTGTTCTCGAAGCGTATGCTCAAGGAACTAGGCAAGAATGTGTTCAAGACCGTGGTCTATGGCACGGCGCTCTACCTTTTCATCCATGCCGCCATGGCCGACGCCGGAGAGGCTACCCGATCGGCTCGAACGCTGGCCAGCCATCTCCTCGCCATGGCCGGGCGCCTCTTGCTTCTTCTGCTGCTTCTGGCAGCAGGAATGGCAGTAATCGATCAAGTGCTGGCACGCCGCTCGTTTGCCCAACAGATGCGCATGAGCCGGCGTGACGTGACGCGCGAAGCGCGCGAACGGGAAGGAGAACCGCGCCAGAAGCGCAAGCGCAAGCAGATCATGGCGGAACTGTTGAAGCAGGCGGCCGCCGCCTCTCAGGTGAAAGGGGCGGATGTGCTGATCGTCAACCCCGTCCACTATGCAGTGGCGCTGCGCTATCGCGACGAAGAAGACGTAGCTCCCACCATCGTGGCCGCTGGCCGCAATGCCTGGGCGCTGCGCATGCGCCGCGCGGCCGAGCGTGCTGGCGTTCCGATCATTCGCCAGCCAGGCCTTGCCCGCCAGCTCTATCGCGACGGCACGATCGGCAAGCCGATCGGACAGCTCCAGTTCGTGGCGGTGGCAGACATCTACATCTTGCTGCGCCGTAGAGCGCAAGCAAAAGCAACTAGCGGTACGATCTGATGCTTTCCCGCCTATACCAGGACAATCGTGATCTCTTGCTGGTGGGAGGGCTGCTCGGCATCCTCACCATCCTCTTTGCGCCGATCCCGCCGGCCGCAATCGACATGGCGATCGTCTGCAATTTTGGGCTCGCGCTCACCATCCTGCTGATGACCTTCTATGTCCGCAGGCCCGTCGATTTTTCGACGTTCCCCTCGCTTTTGCTGGTGGTCACGCTGCTCCGCCTGGCGATCAATGTGGCTGCAACCCGGCTGATCCTGACAACGGCCGATGCAGGTGACGTGATCCGCGCCGTCGGCAGCTTTGCGGTTGGCGGCAATTACATCGTCGGGGTGGTCGTTTTCAGCATCTTGGTCGTTGTCCAATATGTCGTGGTGACCAGTGGCGCCCAGCGCGTGTCGGAAGTGGCGGCGCGCTTCACGCTGGATTCGATGCCCGGGCAGCAGATGAGCATCGATGCCGATCTCAACATGGGCCTGATCGACCAGCCCGAAGCCCAGCGGCGACGGCATGAACTGGAACAGGAAGCGGCGTTCTACGGCGCGATGGACGGGGCCAGCAAGTTCGTCAAAGGCGATGCGATCGCCGCCATCATCATCCTGCTGATCAACATCATTGCCGGATCGCTGATCGGGATCCTGCAACTGGGCCTTTCCTGGGCTGACGCGCTCCAGCGCTTCACGCTGCTGACCATCGGCGATGGCATCGCCGCCCAGTTGCCGGCGTTGATCGTGTCGGTCGCAACCGGGATCATCGTGACCCGCTCTTCGGCTGACCGCGACCTGAGCACGGAAATCTATGCGCAGTTGTCTTCGATCCCGCGCATTCCGCGCATCGTTGCGGTAGCTCTACTTTTCCTGCTGCTTCTTCCAGGCATGCCCAAATGGCCGATCCTGCTGCTCCTTGGTCTTTTAGGGGTAAGCTTTTGGCGCTCCCGCCTGCGGGCCGCGCGAAGTGAAGAGAGCATTGCGGGCGAAGTGGAGCAGGATCAAGACGACGAGCAGCGCCTGGATGGCATTGAGATCGTGCTGGGGCGGGATCTGGCCACGGCCCTGTTGGATCGTCGCGCGACAATCATGGAAGGCGTGGCAGCGATACGCCGAGCTCATCTGGCTGAGTTCGGAACGCCTCTGCCCCCGGTGCGCATTGTCGAAGGCGAAGGCACAGCGTCGGGCGAGTTCGAAGTGCGCCTGTTTGGCACGCGCTTCGGACGCATGGTGGTCCATCCAGACCGGCTGCTGGCCGTTTCCGGCCGGGATCGCCAGGCCCGCCTTGAAGGGCTAGAAGCGAGCGATACGACGCTGGATCGGCCGGCTTTCTGGATTCGGCCCGACCAGGTCTCTGACGCCCGCGATCGCGGCTTCTCTGTCGCAGAACCGACAGCCGTCATGACCGCGCATCTCGCCGACATCATCCGTGGCGAAGCCGCCAACCTGCTGACCCGGCCGGTCATCACCGAACTCGTCGACGGTGTCCGCCGCCGCCAGCCAGGGCTCGTCGACGACTTGATCCCAACGGTCCTCTCACTGGCCGATGTCCAGCGGGTGCTGCGCAACCTGCTGGCCGAGAATGTGTCGGTGGCGCGATTCGATCTCCTGCTCGAACATCTGCTCGATCTGTCCCGCCAGACCCGTGATCCAGACGTCCTTTCGGAACTGCTGCGCCAGCGCATCGGCTTTGCCATCTGCGACCAGTTGCGCGGCACCCATCGCGATCTTGCAGTGGTCAGTCTAGACCCACGCCTGGAAAACGAGTTGACACATGTGCTGGCCAACGGTGCCACGGGTATCGACCCGCGCGTTGCCGACACCCTGGTGCGCCGCTTATCCCCACTCTACGAACGGATGTTTCGCGAGGGGCGCGCACCCGTGTTGCTCTGCGGTAATGAGCTACGCAAGGCCATCAAGACCCTGACCCGCCGAGCCCTGCCAAGGCTTGCCGTCATTGGTGTCGGCGAGATACCAGAGCGTATCGAGCTGTCTTCATTCGACGTGGTCCGCCTCGAAACTTGATCCTTTCTACCTGCCAGGGAACGCCATGCCGACTGCAGACACGAGCCGCCTTTCGCGCCTTCAACTCTATCTTGCCGCCGATCCGGACAACCAGGCGCTGCTGGTGGATACTTGCCAGGAAGCCATCAACACCGGGGACCACGATCTGGCCGAAACCCTGATCCAGCGGCTCGATGCGCTTGCCCCCGACAGCGCCGATGCCCTGCATCTCGCCGGGCTGAGCGCCATGTACCGACGCGATTTTGCCCGGGCGGCCGACCGGTTTTCCCGTCTCCTGCCCTTGGCTGACACCCCGGCGGTGCGCTTCAATCTTGCCTGGAGCCTCGCCATGCAGGGAGACAAACCACAAGCGCTGGCTTTGCTGGATGGACAGACGGTCGCAGCTGTTTCCGCAGCGGCCATGCTGCATATGCAATTGTTGCACGAGGCTGGCGAGTTCGATGCCGCCATGACCGCAGGCAAAGCTGCCTTGCACCGCTTTCCCGAGGATGCCGGATTGCTGGCCGCGCTAGCCACGCTGGCGCTCGATCTGGAAGATATGGACATGGCCCGGCACTGCGCTGAAAAAGCGGGCGATCATCCCGAGGCATTGGCCGCGCATGGCGTGATTGCCCTGGCCGACGGCGATCCGGTCCAGGCCATCCAGGCGTTCGACCATGCACTGGCGATCCGTGCGTTCAATCCACGCGCCTGGGTCGGCAAGGGGCTGGCCAGTCTGACGCAGCGCGATCCGGCTACCGCAGCCGATGCTATCGATCGTGGGGCCGAACAGTTCGGCGACCATATCGGCTCCTGGATCGCCGCTGGCTGGGCGCACTATCTTGCCGGCGACGCCGATCGAGCAGCACTGCGGTTTGAACGCGCCTTGGCGATCGACCCAGCCTTTGCCGAAACCCAGGGCTCCCTTGCCGTCATTGCGGCAACACGCGGAGACGCCGATACCGCCCGACGCTTGGTGGCTACCGCCCTGCGGCTCGATCGGCAATGCTTTTCAGCTGCTTTTGCCCGAATCCTGCTGGCCGGGGGCAACAGTGACAAGGCCCAGGCCTTGCTCCGCCAGGCGCTGGATACGCCGATCAACGACCAAGGGCTGACGGTTGCCAGCTACATGACCCGGCTCGCCTTACCGACCGTACACTGAGGGGAAACACGCGCACTCTTGGCGCTAATCGAGTTCTTGCAAAGCACGGGCGAGCAAATCTCGCCCGGCTTCGGATCCTTCCAGAATGTCGGCAACCTGATCACTGAGGGCCTGAAACTCAAGGCTGGTGACCAGGCTCGGCCCGAGGGCATCAGCGAGCAAAGTCCGCACGAAAGCGCGCCTGATTTCAGCAGCGGTGAAAGGCCCTCGATCCCCGAGGGCACGGGCTGCGCGGAGCGGATCGACGATGTCCGGGCGTTTCGCGCTAGCCGTACGGCTGCCTCCCTTGGTGCGCTGTGCGTCAAGGCGCTCCAACCGCTGGCGCAGCAGCAGGACCGCCTGATCGACACGACCGATCGACGCCATGCCTCAATGGGTCCGGCGTTGGCCAAGCAGCAGGGACGTTGCCGAAAGTGCCTCTTCGGGCTCGGTCCGCGAACCTTGCCAGGCGCCACCCAGATGCTGCTCACAACGTTCGATGATCAGGCGCATGTCATTGTTGAGCGGGAGGTTTTCGGTGTTGGCCGCGATACCTTGACGCAGCAGATCGATACAGGCCTCGAACCGGTCGGCAGCCAGACTTTCCAGGCCATCGATGAACAGGCGCATCCAGTGACCGTCGGGCAAGACATGGAGCGGAGCCCAGGTATCGCGCGCGGCTTGCGCTTCGCCAGAGGTCAACTCAAAGAAGCCAAGTTGGAAACGAGCGATGTGGAAATCCGGCGCGAGCTCGACAGCGCGGGACAGCGCCTTGTGCGCCAGAACCAGACGCTTGGCACCGATCAGCAGCGAGCCTTTGAGAAAGTGCAGCCTGGCATCACCGGGATGTTCGGCAAGCGCGCCATCGATCGCCGTCAACCCCTCTTCGGAACTGCGCCCGGCGGTAGCCAGAATGGCCTGGATGGTCTGGTCATCGCAGGTCTCGTCGGTATGGGACATCATCGCACCGCTTTCATCGATTTGCGCAGCCGCGCAAGCGCGGACTTGTGCAGTTGGGATATTCGCCCCCGGCTGAGATCCAGCATAGTGGCAATTTCGGAAAAGAGCAGATCATTCTCATAGTGCTGCCGAACCACCGTCTGCTCCAGATCGGGAAGTTGGCGCACACCTTCCAGCAGCAACCCCTGCATCTCGCGCCAGGCCAGACGATCAAATCCGTTGTCGGGTAGTCCGACCACATCATTCGGGCCGTGCCGCATTTCGGCATCGAGCATCAATCCCAGGGCAAGTTCGGTGATGAGTTCGGTCAGTTCAGCGATGGCGGTTGGGAGGTCATGATCGCCTGCGGGCATCAACGATTGCAGCCGTTCGCGTTCGGCTCGGCGACGGAACCGCAGTTGTGCACCACGTTCATCCAATCGACCGATGCCGTCCAACACGGCCCCGTTCAGGCGCGGCCTGGCAAATGCTGCGAAGGGTACCCCCCGTTCGGGATCGAAACGATCAATGGCCTCAAGCAAACCCTTGAAGGCAAATTGAACTGCGTCGTCCAGAACATGTTCGGGCATGCCGTTGCGGCGCACATGCTTACGCGCCACGCTGCGGGCGAGATGGACATAGCGATTGAACAAACGGGTCCGAGCCGTGGCGGCCTGGGCATGATCGCGTAGATGGCGCCAAAGCGCGGCTTCCTCGCGCTCCGGCCAAGTCAGGAGCGAAAGCCCCCGAACAAGACCAATCGCGCCCGCCACTACCGAAAACTTCCGACGACCCCGGTGATGATCAGCGACCAGCCATCGACCAGCACGAACATGAGCAGCTTTATCGGCAGCGAAATCGTGGTCGGCGGCACCATCATCATACCTAGCGCCAGCAGAATGGCCGAAACAACCAGGTCGATCAGCAGGAACGGCAGGAGAATGACGAAGCCGATGGTGAACGCCACGCGCAGTTCGTTGATCATGAAGGCTGGAACCAACTTTACCGTGGCCACATCGGCAGGGTGTTTTGGCAGAGGCTCTCGCGCGATGCGGTAGATCGTCGCCAGGTCCTGGTCCCGCGTCTGCGCGAGCATGAATTTGCGCAGCGGCGCCACGCCCCGATCGATCGCCGTTTCGACGGGAATCTGGTGCGCCAGATAGGGCGACAAGGCATCGCGATGAATCTGCGTGGCCACACTGCCCATGCTGAACAGGGTGAGGAACAACGACAGGCTCACCAGCACCGAATTCGGCGGCGTTTCCGGCATGCCAAAGGCGTGGCGGACCATCGAGAGAACAATGACGATGCGCGTGAAGCTGGTCATTGCGATCATGATGGTGGGCAGGATCGCCAAGACAGCCAGGAGCACGCCAGTGCGGACCACGTCACCGCCGTCTGGCGGTGGCACCACCGGTGACGCCCAAGCCACGCCGGGCAGACACAGCAATCCAAGCGCCATTACAAATCGGCTTAGACGCTCAGCCTGCATCTTTGCCCCCCGCAACGGCGGTGTCTTCTCGCACTGGAGCAAGGCCGTGGCGCAGAACGGTAATGCCCGCAGGACCGCATGCCAGCAGCCACTCCTCGCCCTCATTACGGACCAGGCACAAATCGGCGTAAGCGGAAACCCGACGCGCTTCCACCACTTCGATCCGGCGTGACGTGCCCATTCGACTGAGCCATTGCCCCAAGCTCGCAGGCGCGGGATGCTGCCCCATGCGCGCCCGCAGGAACAGCGCCAGCCCGAAGGCGCAAGCCAATGCGACAAGCAGCGATATCAGCACCCGGAGCAAGGAAATGTTCGGAGACCCGCCCCCACCCAGTTGCTGGGCCTGGGCCAGACCGGGCCAGAGCAAAACAAGGCCTCCGCCAATGCGGCGCGTGACGGACATCACTGCCCTGCCAAAGTCTTGATCCGAATCCCGAAATGGTCGTTTACCGCGACCAGTTCGCCATGGGCGACGACGGCGCCATTGATGCGCAGCTCGACCAAATCGCCCAATGCAGTGTCCAATACGAAATCCTGCCCTGGCTGCAACGCCAGCAGATCTTTCACAGTTACTCTGGCAACGCCAAGGATCGCCTCTACAGCAACAGGCACGCTGTCGAGCACCGTCGCAGGAATTCCCTGCGCCTGAACGGGCTGGTCGGATCGATCAGACATGGAAACGATTATGCTTTCTCTCAATGCGAACGGATTGGGTAACGGCAATTGTGAGTGTGTCGCCCTTGCGGGCAACTCGCGCCTGGCCGGCTTGCGCCAGAGCACCATTGACGGTCAGTGCAGCGGGCTGGGCGACAATGCCGTCAAGCACGATGAGATCGCCCGGTGAAAGCGTCGCGATATCGCCTGCCACAAGACCAGCGCAACCCAGATGGCAGCCAAGATCAACCGGCACCTCACCCAGTGCTTCGAGCAAGGGAACAGGGGCGCTCAAGACCCGCGCCGTGCCCGCAACCTGGCGACGCAGTCGCACCACGGCATCAGGCCGCATGGCAAGGGACAAGGTCCACTCTTCGCCTTGCCGCCGTAGCCGGTGGTAAAGCAGCGACGCACTTTGGGCATACGGCTCGTTCGTATCGCTGTTTGTCGGTTGAAATCCCAATTGCTCGTCGAGCAGATCGGCAATGCCCTGGACAACCTGCCGCCCAAGGTGATCGAGAATGCGCCGGTCGGCAGGATTGCCGGTATCGCCCTCACCATTGCAGGCGGCTTGTCCCAGGGCAGGCAGTTCGTTTTCGGCAATTTGCAGGCTGCCGAAAGAGCCGGCAAAAAGGATACCCCGACCGGCAAGACGCCCCGGCGCTATATCAAGCGCATGCCCGTGCGGGAGCCAGCGCGGCAAGACCTGCTCCATGATCTGGCGCAAGCAGCGGACCAGATCGCCATCCTGTGGCGGGGGTAACCAAAGCGATGCCATGTCAGCCCTGTCCACGGATTCCGAACAACTGCTGGATCATGTCGTTAGACACGCTGATGATCTGCGAACTGGCCTGATAACCGCGCTGGATGAGGATGAGATCGCCAAATTCCTTCGAGAGATCGACATTCGAGCCTTCGAGGCGTTTGGATCGGACCAGACCGACCCGGTCATCGGCACTGGCCATCAACTGCACATCTGCGCCGGCCTTGGCCTGGAACAGGCCGGCACTTTCCTGGGTCAAGGCACTGGTATCGCGGAATGTCGCGACGGCCACCGCTCCCAGATTCTTGGTCTGCTCGTTTGAATAGGTGAGTTGCAGTTCGCCGGCATCGTTGACCGCAACGGTTGTCAAGGCACCGACCGCATGGCCGTCGACCGATGCTGCCCGAAGCGACGAAACCGTACCGGACGAGAACGAAGTAACGCCCGACGAAAAGTCGAACAGGACCGCCAACCCCGTGGTGCTGTCGGTAAAGGTCAATTTCGCGCTGGCAGCAGAAGGAATGCTATTCTCGAAGTTCAGCGCGCTGGTGCCGATCGTGGCGCCGGTGCTGTCCTTGACTGTCACGGTCCAGTTGGTGCTATTTTCCGCACGGGTAAAAGTCGCCGTCCAGACATGTTTCTCGCCTGATGCATCGTAAACCGCGATATCGTTTACCGATGCCGTGGTGCCGGTGGACGAAAGGTTGTCGGCAAACACGACTTTGGTGGTCGTAACCGGTGCGTTGGTACGACTGCCATCAATCGACACGGCCACCGCCCGTCCGGTGCTGTCGAGCGTGGCCAGCTTCCATTCCGTCCCGGACAGCACGATGTTGCCGCTCTTGTCCGTGGTAAAGCTGCCGGTCCGCACATAGCGCACATCGCTGCCCTTGAGCAGAACAAGGAAACCGGTGCCATCCACGGCCAAATCGAGGTCGTTGTCCGTGGTCCGCAGATCACCAGCCTTGAAGTTGATCGTGCTGTCCGAAAGGCTGACGCCCTCGCCCCAGGATTGCGCACCGTTGGTCAGCGCACTGCCGCCACTGTCGCGCGTCGACTGCAGGTTGGAAAACGTAACCGTGGACGTCTTGAAGCCGGTGGAATTGAGATTGGAGACATTGTTGCTGACTTTCTTGAGGCCCTCGGAATAGGCTTCAAGGCCGCTCAGCCCGACAAAGATCGATCCCAGCATGTCAGCTTCCTTCCCTGATCTGGTTGACCGCCGTCAACGCGATGTTGGCGATGGTCTGGCCATCGGAGGTCTTGATGGTGATTTCGGGCGATCCCGAGGAGAATGACACCGCTGTGACCGTTCCCGTCAAAGCGGCGCTCCCACTCGTGCCCGAAGCGATATCGACTTTCCGGCCAAGTAGTCCGGTTGCCTGTGCCGTGGCCTGAGCTGAAACCAACTGGCCAAGGTAGTCCGACATGACCTGGCCCTGCTGGATTTGCGAGAACTGTGCCAATTGCGACACGAACTCGAAGTTTTCCATCGGCTTGAGCGGATCCTGGTAGGTCAGTTGCGTCAGGATGATCTTGAGCAGGGAATCGAAGCCCAGACCAAAGGCATTGTTCGCAGCTTGAGCGTTGGACGTGCTGGCCGAAGTGGCTGTACCTCCGATCGCTGCCACAGGATTGGTAGCCATGTCAGAAGCTCCCATACAGTGAGAAGGGCTTGCCATTGACGGTCACGGCAGAGATCGAAACCCCTGCCCTTTCAGCCTCCTCCACCAGACGTACAACGGTCTCGCGCGCTTCATCATCAGGCATCCTTGCCACGCGCAGCACCAGGCGATGCCCGCCGGCCTCCGCCAGAAGGGCCACTTGCAGGGGAGCAAAACTCGCAACCCGGGCAGCTCGCAGAGCAAGTGCCGCCGTGGGCAGTTGCACCTTTGGCGCTGAAACCTGCACATCGTCTTCGCCGACGAGACCCAAGACCTGCGTTGGCCCTGTCACAGCAGAGGGGGATGATGGCAACAGAGATAGCTCAACCGGTCGCTCACCGACGGCAGTCCTCCCGACTGCGCTGGCAACCATGCCCGGTACCTCGTGAAGATGTTCCGAGCGTTGGGCCACCGCGCCGCTGACATTGACGTCCACTGGCTCAAGGGGGGTAGCCAGTGCAGCACCGGTTTTGGTATTGAGTGGGGAATCGCTCGATGCCGCTTCGATCCAATGGCCAAATAATGGCCCGTCGACAAAACGGGTGGCACCTGCGCTCGGCACACTCTGAGCTGGGTCTGTAGCATTGCCGATGCCCTGCAGGTCACCAAACCGCGCTGCGAGCAGTGCGGCGAAATCGGCAGTCGCGCCGCCCTGATTGCCCCCTTCGGATACCATATTGCCCGCAGGCATCACGGCGAAACCAGGCAGGCTTGCAATGGCGGTCATCGCACTCTCCTTGCCAGGACCAGATCTGCCGCTGCATCGTCGGCCTGTCGGGCTTCGTACCGCAAAAGATCTCGCCTTGCTTCGCGTGCGATCTCGTCGGCCACCCGACGCTCAGCCCCGGCGCGTGAGTACCGGACAAGCGCATGCTGTTCGCGGCTCTGCGCAGCATCATGGACTAGATTGGCTTCATGGACATGACGTTGTTGCGCGACCAGCCAGGCTGCCGACAACTGCAATTGGGCCGGATCAGGACGGTGACGGAGTTGGCTTTGCCACAAGTCCTTCGCCAAGAACTGTCGTTCCTTGGCCTGATGCAGCCTATCAGCTTTTTCGATGGTCTCGGCACGAGCCGCCAGGGCATCTTGGCCGGCGGCCGTTTCTGCCAAAGCGCGCAGTTGCGCCAGGCCTTGCGCATGATCTGATTGGGCACGCCGTGTCATGCAGCCACCTTTGGCGCTGCCAGCGCGCGCAACGCGGCTCTGGTCTGATCTGGTGGTACGGCTTCGCCATGATCCTGTTGCAGGAACGCTGTGATCGCCGGGCGAGCCGCCACCGCCTGATCAAGATCGCGATCGCCGCCGGGTTTGTACATGCCGCTCTCGATCAACAGACGGGCTTCGTCATGTCGCGCGATCCACGCCCGACATCGTTGTGCCGCGTCGCGTTGGCCCGGATCGACCAGTCTATCGAACAAACGACTGATGCTGCGGCTGACGTCGATGGCCGGGAAATGCCCGGCCTGGGCCAGGCGGCGAGAAAGCACGATATGCCCATCGAGCAGAGACTTCATCGTTTCGACGATAGGATCGTCGACATCATCGCTTTCGCTCAGCACGGTGAATATCGCCGTGATGCTGCCGCGGCCGCGCACGGCGCCACACCGTTCAACCACCCGTGGCAATTCACGAAACACATTGGGAGTATAGGCCCTCGCAGTTGGTGGCTCACCGGCCGCGAGGCCGATTTCGCGCAGGGCCATGGCCAGGCGCGTGATGGAATCAACCAGCAGCAGAACATTTTCGCCAGCATCACGCCAGAATTCAGCGAGCAGCAGCGCGGTATCCACCGCCTGGGCCCGCATCGGCGCCAGTTCATCGGATGTAGCTGCCACCAGAGTAACGCGATGGTCCGCCTTGTCGCCACCGACCAGGCGCCAAAAATCTTCGACTTCGCGGCCGCGTTCCCCGATCAGGCACACGACAATCCGCTCCGCATCGCTTTGCCTAAGGATTTGCTCGACCAATGTAGTCTTGCCCACCCCGCTTGCCGCAAAAATGCCTATCCTCATCCCGCGGCCGATCGTCAAAAGACCATCGATAGCTCTGATACCGGTCGCCATCGGAAGCAGCCCACCCGTCCGATCCAACACTGGCGGTAAGCTCCTGCGCGGCGCGGCTCCGGTGGGCGCAGTCCGCCCGTCGATCGGCCGCCCTAGCGCATCAACGGCCCGGCCGGCAAACGAAGGACCTACCGCTACACTCGCATGATCCGCCACCAGTTCGACCTGATCGCCGATCCGAACATCGGACACGGTTTCAAACGGCACCAGGGTAAGCCCGTCGCGCTGAACTGCCGCCACATGTGTCAGGGCCAACGCACGGCCGGTGGTCCGCGATCGCAACAGGCAGTGACTGCCAACGGTCGCATCAGGTCCATCCGCCATAACCACTCCCGACGTGACTTGGGCCACTTGGCCAAGCACGGGGAACGGCTCAAATTCCTTGAGGTTCGGGCGCATCTCAGTCGTCATCGGGGTGATCTAACGCTCCTAGCGCAGCCAGCAGGCGTTCTCGCCCCTGCGAGGGCTCAATAGTGATCGCCCCCAGCTTCAGCACGATCCGCGCGGTCCCGGCCGCTACAGCAGCATTGGGCTTGATGTCGGTTCCAGCAGGCAAGGCACCGGCAAACGCGCTCAATCGGTCGCTGTCGAACAGGGCCGGATTGATTTCGATCGCAACCACTGCTTCTGCCCGCACCCGCTCCAACCGACGCGAGACCGAGCGCCCGAGCCAGGCAAGTTCGGTCTCGTTCGGGGCAACCAGACGCCCAAACGCTTCAGCAGCCAACGCCCCAACATTCCCTGCCAGAGTTTGGTCAAGCATCCTGTCGAACGCCCGACGGGCCTGCGCGCACGATTTTTCCAGTTGCCGGGCCATCGCTTCGTCCTGCCGGACGTGAGCCTGCGCCGCTTCAGTTCGGGCCTGATCAATTGCCTTTGCAAGCGCCGCACTCCACGTCTCGCGCAATTGCCGCAATTCTTCGCGAAGCCTGCCATTCTCTGAATCAAGTTCGGCAAGACGCGCATCTCGCGGATCGGGCTTCCGGTCTGCGGCCATATCGCGGCTCGAGGCAGAATGCTGCGCGGCAGGCAATGACCGGCCGCTATCTGCGAGTGCCGCATTGCGGGCGACCACGCTGTCGTGCTTAAACAGCACGGCCTAGCGCCCCCGGCCACGCAAGGCGCCGAGCACGCGATCGAGCCAAGCCGCACTGCCTACGGCAGCGCCTGGCTTGCTGTCAGACTCAGCGGCCATCGGATCATCGCCTGGCACAGCAGCCAACGCCGCGGCCGCCGCTTGTGTCATGCCTGCCGGAATGGTGCCACGCCGGGCCACCTCAACCAGCTTGATCAGCCCAGCCGACGGCCGGCTCGCCTGACGCTCAGCCAAGAACCTTTCAGCTTGGCGACGGGACGGTGCAGGCATACGCGCCAGCACAAAACCTCGATCCTGCGTACCCAGAGCGGCCAAGGTCTCCAGCATTTCGGCAAGATCCGGCTCGATCGTAGTCATACCGCGCGCTCCCCGGTTTCGGTCAGGCGGGCCTGCAAAGCATCGGAAAAGCGCAACAAATCCTTGTGCCGGTTGACGCGGCTGCGACGGCGATCGGTCCACCACGCCAAGGCAAGGGCGGCAAGGCCGAGCGCGACTGCAAACGGCCAATATCGTTGCCACGGCGATGGCTGTACCGCCGGCAGCCGCGGGGCCGCTTGGGCAACGACCTTATCCCTCAGCACGACGCCTTGCGGCATTGTGGCAGGCAACCTAGCCGTTGCCGTGAGGATGACCGCATCCCCACGCTCCACATGCAGGCCGGCTGCCTGCACAATATCTGCCTCGATTGCGCGCAGGGCCTGGGCATCGAGCACGCGATCCAGATTGACGCGCACGGTGACCTTGGGGGCGCCAATGGCCGGATCGATCAGCGCACCGAGCGCCACGCCGGCTGGCTTCGCTGCCGCGCTGGCCAGCGGGCTACTTGGTGGCGCACTGCGATACGTGAAGGCGACTTCCACTTGCGGATGCATGTCGGGATAAGCAGCCTCAATTGCATCGAGCACCCGTGCCTGAAGATCAGCCGTTGCGGGATCGACCGGTGGCTGCGCAGAATTAGCCGTCATGGCATCGGCGCTGACAACCCGCCCGCTGCCATCCAGAACGGCAACCGCATCGGGGGAAAGATCGGGCACAGCCCCTGCGACCAAGCGCTGGATACCCCTCACCCGGCTTTCGGTAAGCACCTGCCCCGGCTTGAGCAACAGCGTAATCGAAGCCTTGGGCGGCGCGGCGTCGCCGGCGAAGACGGCCCGCTCGGCCAAGCCAAGATGCACCCTTACCTGCTTGATCCCGTCCAGCAGAAGGATCGTGCGGGCCAATTCCCCCTGGAGGGCGCGCATGTAGTTTATCTTCTGGTCGAACTCGGTCAGACCCATGTCGGACTGGTTGAACAGCTCAAAGCCGACTTGGCCGCGCATCGACAAGTCGGAACCCAAAAGCTCTACACGCGCCTTGTCCGCTTGCTCCTGCGCCACAAGGACAGTTTGCCCCCCATCCGCCAAACGATAGGGAATTTTCTTTTCGTCCAGAAGCTTGGTGATGTCTGCCGCGTCTCGCGGATCGACATCGGTCATTACCGTCGCATATTGGGTGCGCAATACAAACCAGTACAATGCAAAGGCGATGGCAAGGCCAACCACAGCAAGCGCGGCAATCGTGCTGCGTGAAAGGGGCTGCCGGGGAGAGCCCTCGCTCGCATTGGCAGCAGTCCCGGTCACAGCTGCATACTCATGAAATCACGATAGACTTCGAGCAGGCGCGTGCGCACCTGCACGGCAAGCTCAACCGAAAGGCGCGCCTGCTCCAACGCCAAGGTCACTTGATGCACTGGAATGGCATCGCCTGCGGCAAACGCACTCAACAGGGCATCGGCGTGAGCGACCTTGGCGTCCGCTGCATTCAGCCCCTGAACCAACAAATCGGCAAACCCCGCAGCAGGGCGCGCAAGCCCCGAATTTTCGGGAACGATTGGTTCAATAGGAACCATGCCGATGGCTGCCACAGAAGATATCATGCTCATGCCTTACCGAGATCCAGCGCGCGCATTGTCATCTGCTGGGCAAGCGAGAGGACAGTGAGATTGGCTTCATAGGCGCGGGCGGTCTTCACCAGCAGGGCCATCTGTTCGGCATGATCGATCGCCGGGTAATAGACATTCCCGGCGCGATCGGCATCGGGATGACGCGGATCGTGCACAGACCGGTAACCGACCGGATCCACTGCCACGCCCAAAACCTGCGTACCGGTCGGCTCAGCCACGACCGCGCCGGCAGCAACCATTTGTGAGAATGCGGTCGCTGGACCACTGCGGAGGCGCAACGGGCGATAACCGCCGCCTCCCACCACCCGCGTGGTATTCTCATTAGCAAGGTTTTGCGCGATGACCTGCATGCGCTGCCATTCGACATCAAGGCCGGTTCTGGCAATGGCGACCGGGTCGATGCTCATCCTTGGGCTCCCAGCGCGGCGCGACCAATGGCAAGACGACGCCCCAGCATGTCACTCACCGCAGCATATCGAGCGGCTGTCGCCGAAGCATCTGCCAGGATGAGATCGAGCCGCCGCTCGTCGCCGAGGCCTTGTACCGGGCCAGCGATAAAGTCGAATGCTGCGTCGCGCACCGCAGTCGCGCCATGCCTCGCCGCAGCACGCAGGGTGGCTTCAAAATCGACCTGAAGGGGCTGAAAGCGAGGCGTACTAACATTGGCCGCATTGTGAGCCAGCGCGGCCATACGCATTTGCAGACCATCAAGCGCTTTGGCAGCGACGACAACGGCAAGTGGTTCAGTCATGATGCAATCCGATTGCTGGCGCCACAAAAACCGCGCCGTCATCGGCACGCACAAAGAAGCGCTCGCCCTTTCGCGCCGATTGCAGCGCCGTGGCACTGCGCTGAACCATGGCGTGGCCGATCCTCGCCATGACAGCGACGCGATCGCCGGGCATCACGATTGGTCGGTCGATGAAATGAACCGGCCCCAGTTCATCACCTGGCTGCAGATCCACACGGGCCATCGCTTGTTGCGTTACCGGATCAAGGCGCAGCCGCGATGGCGGGATGGTTCGCGCGCATGGCACCGTTTCCGTATCCTGCGCAGACACGAACTCACCCGCGTGCCGCTCGATCACCATGACTCGGCAAGAGGGCACCGCAACGGCCGCGACAGCAAGGGCAAAAAGCGCCAGAGTCATTATCTACCGTCGCAGACCATTGGCGACGCCATTGATCTCGTCGGCAGCCTTGAGCACTTGGGCATTGGCCGCGTAGGCGCGCTGCGCCACCAACAGATCGACCATTTCGCGGTTAAGGTCGACATTCGAACGTTCGAGCGAAGCCTGTACCAACTCACCCAAGCCTTCGTCGCCAGGCTTGGCAGCAAGCAATTGGCCTTCGTCAGCGACTTGGTAAAGCCCACCGTCCAAGCGCAAGAGATCGGCTCCATCTGCTGGCCGGGCCAAGTCCAATCGCCCGACTTCCTCAGTCTCGCCCGACGCCGTCACAGCGGTGACCGTGCCGTCACGGGCGATGGCAAAGCTGGTAGCATCCTGGGGCATGGCAATCGCGGCCTTCAGCATGTAGCCCGAAGCGGTGCCCAGGTGACCGTCTTCCAGCACCTTGAGCGCGCCGCCACGCCATAGCAGGGTCTTGCCACCTGGCCCGATCAGCTCAAGAAAGCCCGTCCCGTCAATGGCCAAGTCGTTGGCACTGCCTGTGACATCGAGTTGCCCCTGAATGCCATAGGCTGGCGTCGCGACTTCCAGCACCCCCGATACGAAATCCGCCGACTGCTTGGCGTCCGCGACATCGGCAACCGAAAGCAATTCGCTGAACCGCAAATCCGAGCGCTTGTACGCGGTCGTGTTCATGTTCGAAATGTTGCCGGCAATGGTATCCAGCGCCGCCTGGTGCGCACGCATTCCGACCGCAGCAATCTCAAGTGCAGCACTCATCGCGCCAAACTCCCCAGCATGCTCGACGCGCGGCCGAGCAAGTCGTCATAGATCTGGAATACCTTCGCGCCAGTTTCGGCGTAACGGCCCGCGCGCGTGAGTTCGGTCATCTCGGTAGCCATATCGACATCGGACGGAACAAGCTGGCCTTGCATCACTTGTCCGGCATCATTGGCGTCAAGCACGCCATCACCATCGGCGCGAAACAGGCCCACGCGCGCTTGCGGCTGACCATCGACAAACACCACTCCGGATCGGGTGATTGTAGGATCGCCCGATCCGATGATCACGTCACCACCACCTGAGGCCTGCAGCAATCGCCCCTGGCCATCGACCAAATGACCCTCGCTGTCGCGATGCAACTGCACCGAACGAACGGCATGCAGACCCTGCGCATCGCGGAGTTGGAACACCGATGCTTTGTCTGCGGCGAGGTCCATTGGGTTCCCCGTCACCTTGAGCGACGTTGACTCGGCACCAGCGATACGCGCAGCGCCGGTGGGCAAGCCCGTCCGCAAGTCCAGCAACTGCGCAAACACGCGCCGCGAGCGGAAACCCGGTGTATTCACATTCCCGATATTGCCAGCGGTGGTATCGATGCGCTGCTGCGCACTTGTCATCATCACCGCCGCCAGTTCCGCCAAGCCCGCCATAAAATCCCCAATGCCCCGGTAAAAAATCACATGGCCGAAGGCCTGGGTCAAGCGAGACATTTCAATTTGCGCCGCATTGGTTACAAAAATTTGCAGCAAATTCTTGACATTGTAACTGGCCAGGGGTCCACTGCACGGTGGAGGGCTACTATATGCATCGGAAATGGGGGAACCCACTTTGTGGCCTGTTGCTGGCCGCATGCTGCATACCGGCGGCGGCGCGGGCCGATGATCTGTTCAAGCCCGGCATGACACAATCTCTCAGCAGTGACCGCCGCGCCACGCAGCCCGGCGATACCATCAGCATCGTGGTGCTTCAGGCTGCCGAATCGAGCACTTCGCTACAAAGCGGTACGCGGCGCTCGACCGCCTTGAGCGGACAGGTCAGCGCCGGCAAGCTTAACGAAAGCGGACAACTCGGGCTGGGCAACTCGTTCTCCGGAAGCGGCGAAATACGCCGCACCGAGCGGTTCGTGACGCAGATGAGCGCAACGATCACGTCCGTCCTTCCCAATGGCGACCTGCGGATCGAAGGCGCACAGCATATGCTGATCAACGGCGAAAGTACGACAGTCGAAGTACGGGGACGGATCCGTCCAACCGACATAGACAGCGACAACCGCGTTGCCTCCAACCGCATTGCCGACGCCCAGATCAACTATAATGGCAAAGGTTTTGTCTCGCGCAGCGGGAAGCCTGGCCCTATTCAACGCATCTTCAGCTTCCTCGGACTATGACATTGCGCATCTTGACTTTGGTGGCCTTTGCCTTGGCCATCTCTTTTCCAATAATTCCCGCGAACGCCCAGGAAGTGCCTATCAGGGCCTTGGGGCGCTTTGATGGTTGGCGCGAGAACGCCTTGGTTGGCTACGGCCTGGTCACAGGCCTTTCCGGTAGTGGCGATTCGCGCAACAGCACGGTGACGCGCCAGGCACTGCGCAACGTCCTCTCGCGTCTAGGCACGACAGTGCAAGCCGAAGACATCAACAGCCGCAATGTCGCCGTGGTGATCGTGACGGCGATGCTGCCAGCATCCGCCAATGTCGGCGACAGCATCGATGTTGTGGTCTCCTCTATCGGAGATGCCCGCAGCATCGCCGGAGGCACACTCTTGATGACCGCACTCGCTGGCCCCGACCAGCAGACTTATGCGCTGGCGCAAGGGCCGCTGATTGTGGGAGGGCACCAGTTCGAGGCGCAGTTCAACATGGCACAGCGCAACTATCCGACGACCGGTCGTGTCGCACGAGGCGCCACCATCGAGCGCGCGGTCGACGCTCGCTTGGTGAACGATCGCGGTGAGATCGCTTTCCTCCTGGCAGAGCCAGATTTCACGACTGCGCAAGATATCGCATCGGCTATCAACGCCAAACTGGGCTATGACACGGCGCGAGTTGCCAATGCCGATCGCATCGTCATCCGTGCACCGGCGAACGGGGCTGGCTTAGCCGGCTTTCTGTCGACGATCGAGAACACCCAAATCCGTCCCGCTCATCAGTACCGCGTCGTCGTCAATGAACGCACCGGCACCGTTGTTGCAGGCGGAGATGTGATGATTTCGCCGGTGGTTATTGCCCAAGGCGATATCAAGGTTCAGGTTGAAACCCGCAACGAAGGCTCGCAACCCCAGTTCATTTCCGGCTTGGCGAACGATGTTTCGAGTTTGATCATTTCCAACACGAAGTTGTCCGTGGACGAAGGTCACAATGATGCCACCATTCGCATGGGTGCATCGACAATCGGCGATCTGGTTCAAGGTCTCAATGCCCTGCATGTCGACACCCGTCGCGTGATCAGCATTCTTCAGTCGCTCAAGACTGCTGGCGCGCTCCATGCGGACATCGTTGTCGAATGAGACCACTTTGCTAAACCGCCATTTTTTAAGAATTTGCGCACGAGCAAATCGGCCCATTCGCTACCCCCAACAAAGGGTGTCCGGGCAACGAATCACTTTTCCCCTTCAGTCCAACCAACGCATGCCGAGTGACCTGCCTCCCTGGTCCCGCAGTTATAGCGAGATTCTCGCGGTTGAATGCACTGCTACCCAACCTTGGACCGCTCGGGTTTAGAGTTTTCCGCCTGGCCCGGGTCCGGGGGACTGGTAGCCCGTTTGGGTTTGCCAGCATGATCGGGAAGATATTCCGTCACGCTCGCCTGCACAACCGCGTCGGGCGTACCTTTCAGCCTCTACACAAGTGAAGCGCAAAAGCTGAAAAAAGAACAAAGACAAGGTTGCGACATCGACGCTCTGATGCCGTGCCACAGTTCCGGTTGATGACACAAACGAGGTGATTACCAGATGGCCACGGTAAGCTCAGGAGCCATTCCACAAGAGGTTGTTTGGGCTCACGCTGCAGGAGCACCTTCCAACGGCACCGACGATGACACCCCAGTTGTGCAGGCGCTACTTGATTCTAATAAGCTGGTCATGTTTGAGCCGGGACGGCTCTTTCGCTTCTATACTAAATTAGAACTAAGCAGCATGGCTCGCCTGCGAAGCCTAGGGCCCGGCAACTCCGACGGCGTTCAAGTCACATCATCCGCTAAGTTGGTCTTTACGGGATCGGGATCCGGCTGCTTCGTTTCGAAGAACCCCAATAGTTACCTATCCCACGGCGGATTCAATGACCTTACAGTCCGCGCCGAAGGCCCATACGTCGCGGTCTTCGATCTTCCTAACTGCGTGGAAATGACGTGGCAGAACTGCACGATCGAAACGAACAATGTCAACACTGGCGGCATTAGGGGCGGCAAACTGCCTGGACTGAATGCTTGGATCAACCGGATCATAGCGTGCAACTGGCGCTTACCAGATGCTGGCACTTCCTGGGTTTACGATGTCAATTGGAGCGACTCCGAGGTCGTAGCTAGCCACTTCACTGGGGGTTTGGGCAGCATCGATCGGGGATATGGGGTGTCCTACATCGCCAACCAATTCGAGAGAGCGCGCTACCGCGGTTTGCGCATCAGCAAAGAATATGAAGCGAAGCAGGGCAACATCATAGGGAACCGCTTCGATGCCAACGCCGACGTTGGCTTGGAAATCTTTGTTGATGACGACAACTCGACGCAGACACGCATCGCGTTAAGTATCGTCGGCAATCAGTTTCGCACCGTGTCACCTACGAACCCAGGCGTCCTTGGACAAGCAGATATAAGGTACACCAGTAAATTTACGGACCGGACCTACTCAATCCTTCCTCCAATCGCTAGAGGCTGTTATGGACTTGCATGTCTGAATGGATTCAAAGGCTTGTATGGAGCAACGCCGCAAGCCCTATCCGTCAGACGTCTGCGATGAAGAATGGTCGTTGCTGGCGCCCTATCTGACGCTTTTGCCCGAGGATGCCGGGCAGCGCGAACACAGCCTGCGCGAAGTTTTCAACGGCTTGCGCTACATTGTGAAGACTGGCGCGCCTTGGCGATGGATGCCCAACGACCTGCCGCCGTGGCCGGCAGTTTACCAGCAGACGCAGCGCTGGCTGGCGGCGGGATGCTTCGAGGCGCTGATTGACGATCTTCGCGTGGTGCTGCGTCTGGCATCCGGCCGCAAAGCCGAACCAAGCGCCGCGATCATTGACAGCAGAACCTTGCGTTCGACACCCGAAAGCGGCGAGCGCGGTGGTTATGATGGAGCCAAACGCAAGAAAGGCTCCAAGGTGCATATCGCGGTCGATACGCTGGGTAACCTGCTGGCCTTGCATGTCACATCTGCCAGCGCACAGGATCGCGGTGAGGTCGAAACCATGGCCCGAACCATTCAGGCCGTCACCGATGACAGCGTGGAAATAGCCTGGGTCGATCAGGGGTACACCGGTCAATCCACCGCCCAGGCGGCTGCACGGCACGGCATCGATCTCAAGGTCGTCAAACTGCCCGAAGTCAAACGTGGTTTCGTTCTGCTGCCGCGCCGATGGGTTGTCGAGCGATCCTTCGCATGGGCCACACGCTTCCGCAGGCTCGTCAAGGATTACGAGCGATATGCCCAGACACTCGCGGGCCTCCATCTCGTCGCCTTCGCTACAATCATGAGCAAACAGGCCATCTCTTTGATGACCGGTCCATAACAGCCTCTAGCGTCTACACTGCCGGACTAACTACGCAGGTTCAGCGAGATCCGGCTAAATTCTCATCAGTTTTCACCGTTGATGGGGATATCGGGACCCAATTAGCCGGAACCTTGATCGACCAGAACGGCCTCCTGTTTCCACGGGGATTGGGCTACGCGATTACTGCTCATAGCCAAAGTCCGGAAGGGCGGATTTCGGCTGTTCCAGGGAGCTTATGCATGACACCGCTTGGCATGTATTCTAAAGTAACGGGCTCGGGTAATACTGGGTGGAAGAAGCTTGCAGTCGAGCCC
>NZ_LJHO01000015.1:0-65898 GCF_001295765.1 Novosphingobium sp. AAP1
GGCAGACGTGCGTATACCGGCCATCAGTTCGGCGACCGATATCGTGGAAACGAACAGCTTGCCGAAATTCTCGCCCATGCGCGCGGCAAGTGACTCGCTGCGCCCGGCGAGAAAATCGATGCATGCATTGGTATCGAGCAGGTACATCAGGCCGCTGCCGGATGGTGCGGCGTGTCGGGCCAGTCATAGTCGCCCTGGTCGGTGTCGCCGCGCCCCTGCGCCATGAAGGCTTCAGACACGCTGCCAAACAGCCGCAGAAAGGCCTCGCGCGATTGCGCTTTCCGCCAGGCGGTCATGCTGCCATCGGCATGGGGAACCACGATCAGTTCCTCGCCCGCCTCGATGCCAAGCCCTTTCGGCAGGCGCAGGGCCACCGAATTGCCGGACTTGAAACTTCGGACAGTGAATTGCTCGGTCACGGCAACCTCCGTATATCCGGGAGGTATATACTATTCCGCGTAGAGAGCGTCAATCAACAGGCGGTCCGCGTTCCATTCGGGCACCGCTTCGGCGCGCATCGGCACCATGAAGCGCTTGCCATCGGGCCGCTCGATATCGAGCACGTCACCTGCGCCATAATTGTCCACGCCCACGCAGGTGCCCAGCACGGCGCCGTCGGTGGAATGAGCCGGCAGGCCGATCAGATCGGCATGGTAATATTCGCCGTCGGCGAGCGGCGGCAGGGCCGAACGCGGGACGGTCAGTGCCGTGCTGCGCAGGCCTTCTGCCGCATTGCGCGTGGTGACTTCGGCAAAGCGGGCGATTGCCCCGCCCTTGCCGTCGTCGCGCAGCTTTTCAAGGGTCAGCGTGCCGCCGTTGAACGCCTTGTAGGCTTTCAACGCCGCCACGCCTTCACCAAACAGCTTGAGGCGCACCTCGCCGGCCACGCCATGCGCGCCGGCGATGGCCGCAAGCGTGACCGGACGATCATGCGTCATGCCGCTTGCCTAAGCTCAGGCTTCGGTGGCTTCGGCAGCCGGTTCGGCGCTGGCAGCAGCGGCCGCTTCAGCAGCAGCAGCGGCCTTTTCAGCGCGATCTTCAGCGCGTTCCTTGGCCTTCTTGCCGGGTTCGCCAGCCTGCGGGTTGTTGGTGGGGGCGCGTTCCTTGATGCCGGCCTTGTCGAGCAGACGGGCAACGCGGTCGGTCGGCTGGGCGCCAACGCCGAGCCAGTAGCGCACGCGGTCTTCGACCAGGCGCACGCGGTCTTCGGCGTCCTTGGCGAGCAGCGGGTTGTAGGTGCCCACCTGCTCCAGATACTTGCCATCGCGCGGGGCGCGGCTGTTCGAAGCAACGATCTTGTAATAGGGGCGCTTCTTGGAACCGCCACGCGACAGACGCAGAGAAACAGACATTCGACTACCTTTCAAACAAACTGAAAAATCAGGATAAAATCATTTCTTCTTGAGCAGGTCAGCCAGGTTTGACGGCAAGCCGCCACTGCCCATGCCGGGCAGGCCGGGAAGGCCGCCACCGCCGCCCATACCGCCAAGGCCGCCGCCCATGCCGCCGCCGAGCCCACCGGGGCCGGCCTGCTGATCAAGGCCCGGCATCGCGGCGCCAAGGCCACCCTTGCCGAACAGCGCGCCCAGGCCCTTGAGGCCGCCCATCTTCTTGATCTGCTTCATGGCCTTGGCCATTTCCATGTGCATCTTCAGAAGCTTGTTGACGTCCTGCACCGTGGTGCCGGACCCCTTGGCGACGCGGATCTTGCGCTTGGCGTTCAAGAGTTCGGGCTTGGTGCGCTCCTTGGCCGTCATCGAACCGATGATCGCATCCATGTGCAGCAGCACCTTGTCGTCCATGCCCGACTGCGCCATCGCCGCCTTGGCCTTCTTCATGCCCGGCATCAGGCCCGCGAGCGCGCCCAGGCCGCCCATGCGCTGCATCTGCTGCAACTGCATGCGCAGATCGTTCATGTCGAACTGGCCCTTGGCCATGCGCGCGGCGAGCTTTTCAGCTTCGTCCTGCTTGATCGTCGCCGCCGCCTTTTCGACGATCGAGACGATATCGCCCATGCCCAGGATGCGGCCGGCAACACGTTCGGGCTGGAACGGTTCGATCGCGTCGAGCTTTTCGCCGGTGGCGGCAAACTTGATCGGCTTGCCGGTAACCGCGCGCATCGACAGCGCCGCACCGCCGCGGGCATCGCCATCCATGCGGGTCAGCACCACGCCGGTCAGGTCAACTTCGCCAGCGAACGCCTGCGCCACGTTGACCGCGTCCTGGCCGGTCAGCGAGTCGACGACGAGCAGGGTTTCCTTGGGCACGGAGATGGCAGCGACTGCCTTCATCTCGTCCATCAGCGCCTGGTCGACGTGGAGACGGCCAGCGGTATCGAGCAGCAGCACGTCCACGGCCTGAAGCTTCGCGGAATGCAGTGCGCGCGTGGCGATTTCCACCGGCGACTGGCCCGGCACGATCGGCAGCGTGGCAACGCCGGCCTGCTCGCCCAGCACGCGCAGCTGTTCCTGCGCGGCGGGGCGATTGACGTCGAGCGACGCCATCATCACCTTCTTGCCGCGCTTTTCCTTGAGCAGCTTGCCGATCTTGGCCGTGCTGGTGGTCTTGCCCGAACCCTGCAGGCCGACCATCATGATCACCACCGGCGGGGCGGCTGCCAGATCGAGATCGGCGGCCTCGCTGCCCAGCATTTCAACCAGCGCGTCGTTGACGATCTTGACGACCTGCTGGCCCGGCGTGACCGACTTCAGGACCGACTGGCCAACGGCTTCTTCGGTAACGCGATCGATGAAGCGGCGCACCACCGGCAAGGCCACGTCGGCCTCCAGCAGGGCGATGCGCACTTCGCGCATGGCGGCGCGAACATCGTCCTCGGAAAGCGCGCCGCGCCCGCGCAGGCGGTCGAATACACCGCCAAGCCGGTCGGAAAGACTGTCGAACACGCGCTGCTCCATTGCCAAAACGGGCGCCGCCAGCCGATAACGCGAAAAACGCCGGTGGGCGAAACCTCGCCGACCAGCGTGCGCCATCCAACAGGGGGCGTACAAAACGACTCTGCGCAAGCGCCGGCGAATCCCGGCTCTGGCAGAGCGGTGCCCTTACCCGCGCCCTTGCCCGATTGCAACCCTGCGCCGCGCCCTCCTGCGGCAAAAATGCCGGCCAAGCGGGGGCTTTGGGCCCCTTAACCAATCTTTCAACAGCCTGCACGTAGTTTCCCGCAGGTGGGTAACAGGGCATGCATGCAAGCTGCCCCCCCGGGGGAAACGAGCAGGTAACGGTATGGCAAGTGCGGCAATGGAAAGCGGCCAACCCGCATCAGCGGCACCAACCGGCATCGCCCGTGCCGAGCGCGATGTCGTCGCCCTGGGCATCATCACCGCAGCGATCATCCTGTTCGTGGGGTCCGGTTCGGCAGTGCTCACCCGCGCCTTGCGCCATGTGCTGTTCGGCGGGGCGAGTGTCGATTCGGTGCTGGCCAATGCGCTCTTGCTCAATATTGCGCTGATCATCTTTGGCTGGCGCCGGTATGTGGAACTGACCGGCGAAGTGCGCGAGCGGCGCCGGGCCGAGGAAACAGCGCGTACCCTGGCCTTTACCGATCCGCTGACCGGCTGCCTTAATCGCCGCAGCCTGGATGGTGCGATCGAAGCCCTGGTGGCCGAGGCCCGCGCCCATGGCGACGCCGTGGCGCTGTTCATGCTCGACCTCGACAAGTTCAAGCGCGCCAACGATCTGCATGGCCACCAGACCGGCGACGCGGTGCTGGTGGCAACGGCCGATCGCCTGCGCGCCACGCTGCCGCCGGGCGCGATCATCGCCCGCATCGGAGGCGACGAATTCACCTGCGCCATGCGGTTTGACCCGGCGCGCGCGGCGATGGTCGAGCAACTGGCCGAAAAGCTCAATGCCACGCTGGGCGAGCCGGTGCGCCTGCCTGATTGCGAGGTGGATATTTCCGGGTCGATCGGCCTGGCGCGCAGCGATGGCGCCACCATGCCACCCCAGGCTGACGACGCGACGATCGCTGCCCGCCTGCAACACCACGCCGATCTCGCCATGTACCAGGCCAAGAGCGGCGGCCGCAATCGCTTCTGCTGGTTCGACCCGACGATGGAAAAGGAACTGCGGTTCCGCGCCGAGCTGGAAACCGGCATCCGCGAAGGCATCGCGCGCGGCGAATTCGTGCCCTATTACGAAAAGCAGATCGACATCGACACCGGCCGGCTTTCCGGTTTCGAGATGCTGGCCCGCTGGCAATCGCCGCGCCATGGCCTGATCGCGCCCGACGTGTTCATTCCCGTGGCCGAGGAAATCGGCGTGATTGCCGAACTTTCGGAGTCGCTGATCCGCCAGGCGCTGGTCGATGCCCGCGAATGGGATCCCTCGCTCACGCTGTCGGTCAATGTCTCGCCTTTGCAGCTGCGTGACCCCTGGTTTGCGCAGCGCCTGCTCAAGCTGTTGGTCGAGGCCAATTTCCCCCCGCACCGGCTGGACGTGGAAATCACCGAAACCTGCCTGCACGAAAACCTGCCGCTGGTCCGCTCGCTGGTCGCCAGCCTCAAGAACCAGGGCATCCGCTTGAGCCTTGATGATTTCGGCACTGGCTACAGCTCGATCGCGCAGCTGCGCTCGCTGCCGTTTGACCGCATCAAGATCGACCGCAGCTTTGTCTCCACGCTCGACAGCTGCAAGGACAGCGCCACGATCGTGGCCGCGATCACCTCGCTCGGCCAGGGGCTGGATCTGCCGCTGACCGCCGAAGGGATCGAAACCGAGGGCGTGCTCGAAGAGCTGCGCAAGCTGGGCTCGTTCAAGGGCCAGGGCTTCCTCTATGGCCATCCGCAGGATGCCCAGACGGTGCGCGCCGCACTGGCCGCCGACGATCTGCTGATCGGCAACGCCACCCCGGCCGACGCAGCCGCGCAAGAGCCGGCAACGCCAGGCCAGAACCGCGCCGCGCTCGGCTGAACCCGGTGTGACAAGCAGCGCAGCCATTGCGCCGCCACCCTTTGCCGCCTAGATCGCGCCCATGCGTATTCCGTTCATCAAGATGCATGGCCTGGGCAACGATTTCGTCGTGATCGACGCGCGCGAAACCGCGCTGCCGGTCTCGCCCGCGCGCGCCGCGGCGCTGGCCGATCGCCACACCGGCATCGGCTGCGACCAGTTCATCGTGCTGGAACCGTCGGACCAGGCCGATGTGAAGATGCGCATCTTCAATCCCGATGGCAGCGAAGTGGGCGCCTGCGGCAACGCCAGCCGCGCCGTGGGCCTGCTGCTGGGCGGCGAACGAGCGGGCCGCACCCGGATCGAAACCGGCGGCGGCCTGATCGAGGCGCAGGCAAGCGAGGCCGGCATCGCGGTGGACATGGGCGCCCCCCGGTTCGACTGGAATGCCATTCCATTGGCCTATGCCATGGATACCATGGCCATGCCGCTGGCCTGGGAAGACCTGGAAAACCCCGTGGCCGTCAACGTGGGCAACCCCCACGCCGTGTTCTTCGTGCCCGATGCCGCCGCAGTGGACCTGGCCCGGCTCGGCCCGATCATCGAGCATGACCCGGTCTTTCCCGAACGCGTCAACGTCAACGTGGCCAGCCTGGTCGGCCCCGATCACCTCTCGCTGCGGGTGTGGGAGCGTGGCGCCGGGCTGACCCGCGCCTGCGGCACCGGCGCCTGCGCCACGGCAGTGGCGGCGATGCGCCGCAAGCTGGTGGGACGGAGCGTGACGGTCGATCTGCCCGGCGGCGCGTTGCGGATCGATTGGCCCGAAGGCGGCCATATCGTCATGACCGGCCCTGCCACCACCAGCTTTGAAGGCGCATTCGACGACGCGCTCTACCCGCTCTGAGGCCGGCCTTGGCCCAAGCAGCCTCTGCGCCTGACGTGGCAACCGGTTCTGTGCTGGCCGATCCGGCTGGCGTGGTGACGCTGGGCTGCCGCATGAACCTGTCGGAAAGCGAGGCGATCCGCCATCTGCTGGCCGCCGCGCCGACGCCCACGGTGGTGGTCAATTCCTGCGCCGTCACGGCAGAGGCGGTGCGCCAGTCGCGCCGCGCGGTGCGCCGCCTGCGCCGCGATCATCCCGGGGCACGCCTGCTCGTCACTGGCTGCGCCGCCACGATCGATCCCGCCGGCTTTGCTGCCATGGCAGAGGTGGATGGCGTGGTGCCCAACGCAGCCAAGCTCGATCCCGCCCGCTGGCAGGTGCCTGCCCCGGCCGTGCCGGTCGCCGCATCCGAGCGGCATACCCGCGCGTTCGTGGCGGTGCAGAACGGCTGCGACCACGCCTGCACGTTCTGCATCATTCCGGCCGGGCGTGGGGCCAGCCGGTCGGTGCCTGTGGCGCAGGTGCTGCATACCCTGGCCGGCCATCTGGCCCACGGCGTGGCCGAAGTGGTGCTGACCGGCGTTGACCTGACAAGCTGGGGCGCAGACTTGCCAGAACCGGCGCGCCTGGGCGATCTGGTGGCGGCGATCCTGCGCGCGTTCCCTGCCCTGCCCCGGCTGCGGCTATCTTCGGTCGACGGGGTGGAAATCGATCCGTTGCTGCTCGACCTCTTGTGCCACGAGCCGCGCGTGATGCCGCACGTGCATCTCTCGCTGCAATCGGGCGCAGACCTGGTGCTCAAGCGGATGAAGCGCCGCCACAGCCGTGCCCAGGCGCTGGCCCTGATCGAAACCCTGCGGCAGCATCGCCCCGACATGGCGATAGGTGCCGACCTGATCGCCGGCTTTCCCACCGAGGACGCCGCCATGCATGCCGAGAACCTGAGCATCGTGGCGCAGGCCGGCATCGTCCACGGCCATGTCTTTCCCTATTCCCCCCGCCCCGGCACGCCCGCCGCGCGCATGCCGCAGGTGCCGCCGCCGGTGGTGCGCGAACGCGCCGCGCAACTGCGTGCCGCCGTGGCGCAAACCCGTGCGGCCTGGCTGCAAGGCCTGGTCGGCCGCCCTGCACAAGTGCTTGCCGAACGCGACGGCACCGGCCATGGCCCGGATTTCGCGCCCTATCGCCTGCCTGCCGGCACCGCGCCGGGCAGCCTGGTGACGCTGACACCTGAAAGAATCGAAGAAGGAATGCTGGCATGAGTAGCGACAGCTGGTCGGATCGCCTGGTAGGCGGGCTGCGCAAGACCTCGGAGCGGCTGGCCGGCAACCTGGCGGGCTTTGGCGGCGCCACGCGCTTGAGCGAGGCCCAGCTCGACGAGATCGAGGACGCGCTGATCATGTCGGACCTGGGCCCGCGCGCGGCGGCGCGCATCCGCGCCAAGCTAGCCAGTGCCCGGTTCGAGCAGGGGCTCGATGATGCCACCCTGCGCGGCGCCGTGGCCGATGAAATCGCCGCGATCCTGCGCGGCGTGGCCAAGCCGCTCGATATCGTCGCCTTTCCCCGCCCGCAGGTGATCCTGGTGATTGGCGTCAATGGTTCGGGCAAGACCACGACGATCGCCAAGCTGGCGCACCTGTTCCAGGAACTGGACTATTCGGTAATGCTGGCGGCAGGCGACACGTTCCGCGCCGCCGCGATCGGCCAGCTCAAGGTTTGGGCCGATCGGCTGGGCGTGCCGATCATCACCGGGCCCGAAGGCGGCGATCCCGCCTCGATCGTGTTCGACGCGGTCAAGGCAGCCACCGATGTTGGCACCGACGTGCTGATCGTCGACACCGCCGGCCGCCTGCAGAACAAGCGCGAGTTGATGGACGAACTGGCCAAGGTGCGCCGCGTGCTCGGCCGCCTCAACCCTGAGGCGCCGCACGACGTGGTGCTGGTGCTCGATGCCACCAACGGCCAGAACGCGCTGTCGCAGATCGAGATTTTCAAGGATGTGGCCGGCGTATCGGGCCTGATCATGACCAAGCTGGATGGCACGGCGCGCGGCGGCGTGCTGGTGGCGGCCGCCGAACAGTATGGCCTGCCGATCCACGCCATCGGCGTTGGCGAAACCATCGACGACCTTCGGCCGTTCGATCCCGATCTGGTGGCCAAGGTGATTGCAGGGGTGTTTCAATGAGCGCGGATCAGGCCCAGCCCAAATCGCAGCCCAAATCATCCTGGGTGAACCTGGCGGTCGATTATGGGCCGCTGCTGGTGTTCTTCCTGGCCTATCGCCATTTCAGCCCGGACAAGAGCAGCGATGCCGGCGTGGGCGCAGTGGTGGCGATCACCAAGAGCACCGTGGTGTTCATGATCGCCACAGTAGCCGCGCTGATCGCGTCGAAATGGCGCCTGGGCAACGTTTCGCCGATGCTGTGGCTGTCCACCACGCTGATCCTGGGCTTTGGCACCCTTACCGTGTTCCTGGGCGATCCGTTCTGGATCCAGATCAAGCCCACGGTGATCTACCTGCTGTTTGCCGCCGGCCTGTTCATCGGCCTGGCGCGCGGCAAGGCGGTGCTGCGCATGCTGCTGCAAAGCGCGTTCGACGGGCTGGATGAAACCGGCTGGCGCAAGCTGTCGCGCAACTGGGCGTGGTTCTTCCTGTTCCTGGCCGTGCTCAACGAAGTGCTGCGCCATACCTTGACCTTTGATGGCTGGCTGACGGCCAAGCTGTGGGGCGTGAGCGCGCTGTCGTTCCTGTTCACCTTTGCCCAGATCCCGATGCTGCTGCGCCATGGCCTGGGCAGCGAACAGGGCGTGGAAGAGGCCGAGACCAACACGCCACACGATTGATCGCACCGCGTGGGGGAACGCCAAGCCGCGTTCGGCGTTGGCCTTGGCAAACCACCACGAACGGGAGTGACCGTCACATGCGCCGTATTTTCCTTGCCCTTCCCGCCCTGATGCTGGCCGGCTCCAGCCTTGCCGCCTGCTCGGAAAAGACCCAGGACAAGACGGCCGCCGCTGCCGACTCGGCCGCCAACGATGCGCAGAACGCCGCAAAGGATGCCGGCCGCGCCGCTGACAAGGCTGCCGATAGCGTGGGTGCCGCCGCCGACAAGGCGCTCGACAATGCCAGCCGGGCCGCTGACAAGGCCGCCGACGACGCTGGCCGCAAGATCGACAAGGCGGCCGACAAGGCCGGCACCGCCGCCGACAAGTTTGGCAATCGCGTGAAGCAGGGCGCCGACGAAGCGTCCGACACGCTCAAGCACTGATCTTGAACGCAGGCTCCGTGCCCCCGGCTCAGCCGGCCAGCAAGCCTCCCAGGCAAGCGGTCAACTGAGCGGGGGCATAGGGTTTGTGCATGATCTGTACATCGGCGAACTCTGCCTCCACCGCGCCATAACCGGTGGCGATGACGAAGGGGATGCCCCGCTCGCGCAAGGCGCGTGCCACTGGTGCCCCGGGTTGCCCATTGAGGTTCCAGTCCAGCACCGCTGCATCGAGGGATTCTGCCGTAGCCGCCGTGATGCCGTCCGCCTGCGTTCCCACCGGGCCGATCACCTGCGCGCCCTCGTCCTCCAGCACATCGGCCAGCATGGCAGCGACGATGAACTCGTCCTCCACCACCAATATGCGGCGACCAGACAGCGATTGGGCGCGGTCGGTCATGCAGGGTCCTTCGTCGCGTCTGACCAGATCGGGGCAATGGCAGGCGCTTCAAAATGCTGGGCCGGCAACACCAGGCGCACCACAACGCCATCGGGCGCGTGATCGATCTGCGCCTCTCCCGAAAGCTGCCGGGTGATGGCATCGCGGATCAGGCGTGAACCAAAGCCACTGCGCGCGGGCGGCGCCACCGGCGGTCCGCCCTGCTCCCGCCATTCCAGCGCCACCGCGCCATCATCGCCCAAGTCCCAGGCAATTGTCACCGTGCCTTCGGCGTTGGACAGCGCGCCATACTTGATAGCGTTGGTGGCCAGCTCGTGCAGCACCATGACCAGCGACACCGTGGCCGCCGCGCCCACCGTCACATCAGGCCCGCCAAGGCTCAAGCGCTGGGCGCCACCATCGCCCTGCACACTGCCTGCGCAGATTGTCAGCCCCTGCCGCACCACATCGGCCAGCGGCGCGCCGGCCCACTGACCACGGCTGAGGATGGTGTGCGCTGCCGCCAGGGCATGCAGGCGGGCGGTAAAATTCTCCACGGCCGCCGCGGCGGGCTGCTCGATCCCGCGAAACGATTGCCAGGCCATGGCCTGGACCACCATCAGCGAGTTCTTGACGCGGTGGTTAAGCTCTTCGATCAGCAGGCGCAGCCGGTCTTCCAGGATCTTGCGCTCGGTAATGTCGATCCCGGTCGATTGCATCACCTGCCAGCGGCCCTGGGCATCGAATTCCAGCGCATGGTTGCGCCACAGCGTCCACCGCACGCTGCCATCGGCCGCCTCCAGGCGGTTCTCGATGGTGCGTGACGGGTTTTCCGGGGTCAGCAACGCCATCTCGCGCTGGATCGTGGCGTGCTCGCTCGTGGGGATGAACTTCCACACGTTGCGCCCGGTCAGCGCGGCGCGCGGGCTTTCCATCATGCGGGCATAGGCGGTGTTGGCAAACAGGATCGTGCCATCGGCGGTGAACCGGCACAGCATATCCAGCTGGGTATCGAGAATATCGCGGAGGATATCAGCTTCAGTCACGCGCAGGGCGCCCCAAGATTGCGCAGCTTACAGAGCATGGCATGCCACGCCGCAGCGGCAAGCCCTGCACGGCGCCGCTTTCGATCAAATCCGCAGTTGGCTGCCAAGTTCGACCACACGGTTCGTCGGCAAGCGGAAGAATTCCATGGCGCTCGCCGCATTGCGCAGCATCCAGGCAAACAGCTTTTCCCGCCACAGCGCCATGCCCGGCTTGTCCGACGGAATCAGCGTCTGGCGCGAGAGGAAGAAGCTGGTCTTCATCATGTCGAACGGTTCGCCGCAGGTGGTGATGGTCTTGAGCGCGGCGGGCACGTCGGTCTCTTCCAGGAAGCCGAAGCGCAGCGTCAGGCGATAGAAGCCGTTGCCGAAATCCTTGACCGCTGACCGCTGGGCCAGATCGACATAGGGTTCATCTTGGATCTGCACCGTCAGGATCACCACCCGGTTGTGCAGCACCTTGTTGTGCTTGATGTTGTGCAACAGCGCCGAGGGCACGCCGTTGGAGGCAGAGGCCATGAAGATCGCCGTGCCGGCCACCCGCGCCGCGCTGGAATGGGCAGACTTGGTGAACACTTCGAGCGGGATCGACCCTTCGGCCATCCCGGCGCGCATCAGGGCGCGCCCACGCGACCAGGTGGTCAGCAGCGTAAAGATGGTGATGCCCATGGCCAGCGGCACCCAGCCGCCATCGGGGATCTTGGTCAGGTTGGCGCCCAGGTAGCCAAGGTCGATCGCCATGAACAGCGCCAGCAGGCCCGTGGCCAGCACCGGCCGCCAGTGCCACAGCTTGATCAGCACCACGCCCAGCAGCACGTTGTCGATCATCATCGCGCCGGTCACGGCGATGCCATAGGCGGCCGTGAGGTTGGAGGAATGGCGGAACATCAGCACCAGCAGGATGACTGCCACCATCAGCGCGGAATTGATCACCGGGATATAGATCTGCCCGGCCGACGTGCTGGTATGGCGGATCGTCATGCGCGGGATGAACCCCAGCTGGATCGCCTGCTGGGTGACCGAGAATGCGCCGGAGATCACCGCCTGGCTGGCGATGACCGCCGCCAGGCTGGCAATGATCAGCAGCGGCCACTGGAACCAGTCGGGCGCCAGGAAATAGAACGGGCTGACCAGCGCAGCAGAGCCTTCGCGCATCAGCAACGAGGCCTGGCCCAGATAGTTGAGCACCAGCGCCGGCAGCACCAGCGCCAGCCACGACACGCGGATCGGGTTGCGTCCGAAATGGCCCATGTCGGCATAGAGCGCTTCGGCCCCGGTCACCGCCAGGACGGCAGCGCCCATGGCCAGGAAACCGCGAAACGGATCGGCGGCAAACATGGCCACGGCGTGATGCGGAGACAGCGCGCCGATCACCTCGGGCAGCAGGGCAATGCTCATGGCGCCCAGCACCGCGATCGTGGCGAAATAGACCAGCATGATCGGGCCAAAGAACGTGGCGACGCGCTCGGTCCCGCGGCTCTGGATCAGGAACAGGGCAATCAGGATGGCCACCACCATCGGCACCACCCAGCTTTGCATGCTGGGCTGATAGACCGAAAGCCCCTCGATCGCGCCCATCACCGACACCGCCGGGGTGATCATCGAATCGCCATAGAACAGCGCGGTGGCAAAGACGCCCAGCAGAACGATGCCACGGCCCCAGCGCTTGCCGGCAGTGTGCTGGTTGATCAGCGCCAACAGCGCCAGACTGCCGCCCTCGCCCTTGTTGTCGGCGCGCATGATGACCGAGACGTATTTCAGCGTCACGATGATCATCATCGACCAGAACATCAGGCTGACGATGCCATAGATATGCGTCTGGTCGAGCGGCAGGCGATGATGCCCGGCAAAAGTATCGCGCAAGGCATAAAGCGGGCTGGTCCCGATATCGCCGAAGACCACGCCGACAGCGCCGACCGCCATCTTGATCAGACTCGCCTGCCCACGGCCCTGGCCATGCGCATGCCCATGGCCCGCAACGGGCGAGGCAGCATTGGCCGTGGACGGATTCCCTGCGGTTCCGGCGTTACCCACGGCATCACCCACGGCATTGTTCATGGCGAGACTGCCCCCGGCCGCTTCGGCCCCATTGCACTGTCCGGCCCGCGATAGAGCCGAATCGGGGCGGCGCTTAGCACCGGCGCCCAACCTGAAGCAATGGTGACCAAACCGCCATCTGTGGCAAGCGGTTCCCGATATTTCACCGTGCGGCGGGCTTGGGTGCGGGAGTTGCTGCGCCAGACGGGGCCTTGGCGGCTTGCGCCTGTCCCGACGCCTCAGGCTGTGCCGGCGGGATAGGCATGCCACTGGCCGCCATCATCTGGTCCAGCCGCGTCAGCCGCATCGCCAGATCCTGGCGATAGGGCGCATCGGCGGGCGAGCGGGCGAGCAGATCGGCCCACAACGCACGGGCATCGGCAAGGCGCCCCGATTGCGCCATGGCCAGGCCCATGAAGAACGGCGGGCCGGGGTGATTGGGATCGATCATCGCCGCGCGGCGGAACGCATATTGCGCGGCCGGGGTAATCAGGCCCTCGCTATGGCCGACCAGGGCGTTGCCCAGCGCCACCTCGATATCGGCGTCATCCGGGTTTTCCTGCGCGGCCTTGGCCAAGACATCGGCCGCCGCGCGATATTGCCCTTGGCGCGTCAGGCCATCGGCCAGGATCAGCCAGCTGCGCCCCTTGCCAAAGGCACTCCCCATGGCCTGGCGCTCCTTGAGCAGAGCCGCATCGGCCACGGCGGCGTTTTCCACAGCCGGGGTGGGTGCGCCAGCCTCGGCCGGATGCCCCTGCAGGGCATAGCCCGCCAGGCCGAACAGCAGCGCAGCGCCGGTCACTTCCCATCCGGCGCGCGGCAGCCGCCCCACCAGCACGAGCACGGCAAACACGATGGCGGCAACGCCCAGAACGATCACCCAGGTCATGGCTTGTCCTTGCGCAGGGCCGCATCGGCCCGTTTTCCACGGCGGAAGCGGCCGCGCAGCAGCAGGGCGGCAAAGCCCAGAAACACCACCGGCGCGGCAAACAACGGCCAGGTCAACGGCTTCACCTGCGGCGTATAGCTGACATAATCGCCATAGCGATCGATCAGCCACTGCCGGATCGCCTCGGGATCTTCCCCGGCGGCGATGCGGCTGCGCACCTCGTTGCGCATGTCGCCAGCCATCGAGGCATCGGAATCGGCGATCGACTGGCTCTGGCACTTGAGGCAGCGCAGCGTTTCCATCAGCGCCTGCGCCTTGGCCTCCTGCGCCGGATCGGGCAGCTGGCGATAGGCATAGGGCGCGGGCGGCAGGCTGTCTTGCGCGGCCAGCGGCGCCAGCGGCAGCAGCAGCGCCAGCGTCGCCGCAGAAATGAAACGAGCCCGTTTCATTGTTCGGCTTCCTTGAGCTTGGCCAGGATCACCGGCACGTCTTCGGGCATGATCGCGCCGATATGCTGGTGGCGGATCACGCCATGGGCATCGACCACGAAGGTTTCCGGCACGCCCGACGAGCCGATGCCGATCTGCACCTTGCTGAGATCATCCTGGCCGATGCGGGCGAAGGGATTGCCATTGGCGGCCAGGAACCGCGCCAGATCATCCTTGCGATCGCGGATCGCCACGCCGTCGATCTCTGCCCCGGCCTTGGCCAGTTGCGCCAGTTGCGGCGATTCGACCGCGCATGGGCCGCACCACGAGGCAAAGATGTTGAGCAGACGCGGCTTGCCACCGACGAACTGGGCATTGCTCAGGCCCGGCCGGTCATCGCTGGCCGGCGGCAGCGCAAACGCCGGGATGGGCTTGCCGATGAACGTGCTGGCCACCTCGCGATTGTCTGGTCGCACCAGGCCATAGACCACCAGCGCCAGAAAACCGCCGAACAGCACCAGCGGCAACCATAGCGCCAAGCCCGGCCGTCGCGCGGGGGAAGCGGGCTGCGTGCTCATCGTCCCTGCCTTTCGCGGCGGAACGCGATCTTGTCGACCGCCACCAGCCGCTTCACATCGCGCGCCACGCGGCCGATCAGCGCCAGCAGGCCGCCCAGGCCCACCAGCAGGCCGCCCAGCCAGATCAGCGGCACGAACGGCTTCCACCAGAAGCGCATCTGCCAGCGGCCATCCTGGCCTTCTTCACCCAGCACGACATAGAGCTGGCCGTTCCAGCGGGTTTTCAGAGCGGATTCGGTGCGCGTGCCCGGCGGATTGGCAAAGACCCGCGCCTGGGGCAGCAGCACCGTGGCATCGCCGCCATCATAGTGGGCCGAAACCGTGGCCTGCAGCGCGGTCCAATTGGGCCCCGCCACCGGATCGATGCGATCGAGCGTGAGGGCATAGGGGCCGACCTGGCGGGTTTCACCCGGATTGAGCGCGGCGAGTGTTTCGGTGGAGAATGCGCTTTCGCTGGCCATGCCCAGGGCCGCCACGGCAATGCCGAGGTGGGCAATGACCATGCCCCAGATGGGCAGCGGCGTGCGGCGCAGGTTGCGCCCTCGCAGCGGCAGCAGGCTGGCGATGGCCAGCCCCGCGCCCAGGGCCAGGCCCAACGCCGGCAGCACCCTCACCCCGGCGACAAACGCCGCGCCACCGGCGGCGATGGCCACCAGCGCGGGCACGGCGAGGATCGGCCCGATGCGCCCGCCGCGATCATCCTTCCAGCGCAGCAGTGGCCCCACGGCCATGACCACGATCATCGGAAAGGCAAAGATCGCCGACACCGGGTTGAAATAGGGCGGACCCACCGAAACCTTGACGCCGAACGCCTCGGTCAAGAGCGGATAGAGCGTGCCGAGCAGCACGATGCCGAGGATGCCGCACAGCATCACGTTGTTGAACACCAAGGCCGCCTCGCGGCTGACGAAAGCAAAGCGCGCGCCTTCGGTTACCGTGCTGGCGCGCAAGGCGAACAGCAGCAGCGCACCGCCGATGTAGATCGCCAGCAGCGCCAGGATGAAGCTGCCCCGCGCCGGATCGACGGCAAAGGCGTGGACCGACGTGAGAATGCCCGAGCGCACCAGGAACGTGCCGACCATCGACATCGAAAAGGCGATCACGCCAAGCATCACCGTCCAGGCGCGAAGGGCATTGCGCGCCGCCAGCACCGAGACCGAATGAAGCAATGCGGTGGCCGCGAGCCAGGGCATGAGCGAGGCGTTTTCGACCGGATCCCAGAACCACCAGCCGCCCCAGCCCAGCGTGTAATAGGCCCAATAGGAGCCTGCGGTGATTCCGATAGTCAGGAATATCCACGCGCCCAGCACCCAGGGCCGCATGGCGCGGGCAAAGGCAGGGCCGACGTCGCGCGTGATCAGCGCACCCACGGCAAAGCTGAACGCGATCGAAAGCCCGACATAGCCGACGTAGAGCGTGGGCGGATGGAACGCGAGGCCGATATCCTGCAGCAGCGGGTTGAGCCCGGCGCCTTCTGGCGCGGGCTGTGGCAAGCGGGCAAAGGGGTTGGAGGCGAGCAGCAGGAACGCGTAGAAGCCGAGGCTGACGAAAGCCTGCGCCGCAAGCGTCGCCATCAGCGTCTTTTCCGGCAGGCGCCGTTCTACCAGCGCCACAAAGCCCCCCGCCAGGCTCATGATCGTGACCCACAGCAGCATCGAGCCTTCGTGGTTGCCCCAAGTGCCGGCAATCTTGAAGATCAGCGGCTTGGCCGAATGGCTGTTTTCCGCCACCAGCTTGACCGAGAGATCGGTGGTGACGAACAGGGTGATCAGCGCGGCAAAGGCCAGCGCCACCAGAATACCCTGCATCACCGCCACCGGACGCACCACGCCCAGCATTGCCGCGCCCTGCGGCCGCAGCGCCAGGGCGCCCGCCACGAGTTGCAGCACCGCCAGTGCCGCCGCCATCCACAGGATGGCAAGACCGAGTTCCGCGATCATTTCGTTTCTGCCACCACGGCCTTGGCCTGCCCTTCCGTCATGTCCTTCATCTCGCGCGGGACATATTTCTCGTCATGCTTGGCCAGCAGATTGTCGGCCACGAAGGTTTTTCCCTCCATGCGGCCCTCGGCGACCACGCCCGATCCTTCAACGAACAGATCCGGCGTGATCCCGGCATAGCGCACCGGCACGGTGGCCTTGCCATCACCGACCACGAACGTGATCGTCACGCCATCGGGCATCGTCTTGATCGAGCCGCGCTGCACCATGCCGCCCAGCCGCACGGCGCGGCCCTGTTCGGGCGGGTGGGCGACCAAGTCGCTCGGCACATAGAAATAGCTGGCCTGCGTGGACAGCGCCCAGGCGGCCAGCAGCCCCGCCCCGATCAGCGCGGCCAGCGCGATCACCAGCAGGACCAACCGTTGATGCTTGGCCTTGATCGCGCTCATGCCTGGTTCTTTCGTGCCGGGGCGCGGGTTCCGCCGCGCACCGCGTCGCGCCGGGCCTCTGCCCGCCGCATCGACCATAGCGTGATGCCAACCAGCAGCAGCGTGCCCACCACCCCGATGGTGAGGGCCGCCGCCACATAGTGCCATTGATCAAGTCGTTCATGCATGATGCGGGTTTCCGTGGAGCAGCAGCGCGCGGTGCAACATCAGGCCATGGCCTTGCGGCGCAGGCGCGCCTCGGCCTGGATATCGGCCAGAAGCGTGCGCATGCGCGCCAGCACGACACCGCCAAAAATGCAGGAAAAGCCCAGCGCGCCGATCAGCAGCGGCCACAGGAACGTGCCATCGATGGCCGATTTGCCCATCGTGATCGAGGCGGGCTGGTGCAGGCTGTTCCACCACACCACCGAACGGTTGATGATCGGGATGTTGATCGCGCCAACCATGCCGAAGATGGCGGTGACGCGGCTGGCCCCGCTGCCGGCGGCGGCATCACGCTGCGCCGCGCCAGCCAGCGCGATATAGCCGAAATAGAGGAACAGCAGAATGAGATAGCTGGTCAGGCGGCCATCCCACACCCACCAGGTGCCCCAGGTGGGCCGTGCCCAGATCGATCCGGTGATCAGGCACATGGCCGTGAATGCTGCGCCCGGCACCGCCGCCGCGCGCGCCGCGATGGCCGCCAACGGGTGGCGCCAGACCAGTTCCACCAGGCTCGACACCGCGATCGTGGTCCATCCGGCCATGCCCAGCCAGGCGCAGGGCACGTGGATGAAAAGGATGCGCACGGTCTGCCCCATCAGCCGGTCAGGCGGCACCATCAGCAGGCCCCAGGCCAGCGCGCCAAAGGCCAGGACCAGGCCAACCCCCAGCAACAGCGGCATAAGCCAGCGGGCAAGCCGCAGGAAACGGGCGGGATTGGCAAAACCGTGCATGTTTTTGAACTTGGGATCCTTCTCCACCGGGCATGGCCCGGCCCGCATGCTGTGCCATTGCGCCAGATCAAGGGCAAGCAAAACAGCGGCGCGAAGGCCTTGAACCTTGGGATGAAACGGGCGCGCCAATGCCGCGCCGGGACCCCCGCAGGGAATGTCTTGTCATGTCGGGAGAAATGGGGCGATCGAGGGGGTTCGAACCCCCGACCTCCGGTACCACAAACCGGCGCTCTAACCAACTGAGCTACGATCGCCACGGCGGCGCCCTGGGGCGTTGTTCCGCGTTCCGAGCGAAGCTGCAAATGCGTGCTCCGTTCGGGTGGCCGCCCTTGCAACAATCCTGCCGCCTTGAAAAGGGAAAACTTGCATCGGGGGATAACTTTTTCAGCGATCAGCCGCCTCGCCCCAGCTGCGCCCGGCGATCCGTGGCGGGGTGGTGCCGGCATCGATCAGCAGCTCTTCCTCCACGGCTTGCGAATCGATCGTGGCGACCAGCCGCACCCGCAACCAGCGATCGACCAGCACGATTTCCCCAGTCGCCAGCCCCTGACCCGCACCCAGCGCAGAGGCCAGATCGCGATAGCCGCCGGGTGGCGCCTGGGCGATGATCTGCTCGGCCCGCGCCACGCTCAGCGCATCGGGCGCGAACATTGCCAGAAGGCGCCCCTGCCCCGGCACCAGGCTGCCCAGCGCGATGGGTGAGCTGCCCACCTCGGGCAAGGCACAGAGCCAGGGGGCAAGCCGCGCATAGAGCGGGCCAGTCATGCCGCGCACCGCGCGCAGTTCACCCACCGCCACGAGCGGTCGCCCGGCCGTGCGATAGGGCGTGGCCAAGCGCGCATAGTCGGCATCTTCTGCACCATCGGGCAAGGACAGCGCGTCGCTATCGATCCAATCGGCCATGGCCGCAGCCAATGGCGCGGCCTGGCTGCTGCCGATACCGAGCGAGGCCATCAGCGCGCGCAGTTCGAGCAGGCCCGCCGGGCGCACGCGCAGCGTGCCATCGGGCGCCGCATCAACCAGGGCGTTGACGTTGAAGCAGTTGCCACCCGGCGCCAGTTGCCAGGCAATCTGCCCGCGCGGCACGGCCCAACCGCCACGCTCCGCCCGGTGAAGCGCGCCGCCGGGCTGGGCAAGCCTGGCGAGCAACCGCACTTCCCCTTCGGCCAGGGCGCGGCGGGCGGCTGCCTGCGCCTGCGCATTGCCCGCCAGCCGCGTGGCCAGACCCAGCCGATCGAGCATCAGGCCGGCCAGCACGGCCATGATCGCCACCAGCAGCAGCACACCGAGCAGCGCCGCGCCGCGTTCGTGCGGCGGGGGTTGTGCCACGCTCACGGCTGCCCCAACGGCGAGACGAGGCGCAGGGGGCCCGCCAAGCCCGGAGGCGCGATGACCAGTTCGGCGGCCACGGGGAAATCGGGCCTTGTCCATTGGCCCTGATGCCATTGCCCCGCCGCGTCGCGCAGCCGCAGGCGCGGCGGCGTGGTCAGCGGCAGCACGGCCAGATCGATATCTGCAGCAGCGCCCGCTAGTTGGGGATAGCTACGCCGCACCAGCGCCTGGCCGGTCCAGCGGTATTCCAGGCGTTCCAGCGGCGGCCGTGGCAATCCGTCGGGGTTGGTCCAGCCATCGCGCACCAGGGCCAGGACCACGCCATCGCCCCCGGTGGTCAGGCCAAGGCGCGGCTCGGCCTGGCTCAGATCGGCCTGCCACAGCGCAACCATGCGGCGCATTTGCCCAGCCGCAGCATCGTGATGGCGCAGCGTGCGTTCGCTGCTTGCCGTGCCGCGCAGCAAGGCCAGCGCCGCCGTGGCGATCAGGGCGAAGACCGCCAGGGCAACCAGCATCTCGACCAGACTGAAGCCCCGCTCGCCGGGCGGCAGAACGGTCATGGCGCAGCGCGCACGGCCCGCGCCACGGCCACCTCTTGCGGAGCATCGAGCGCGCGCACCGAGATTTGCGCCACCAGCACCGCGCCATCGCGGCGCACCACCCGCTGCCAGGCCAGGCGCCGACCGCCGTTGACGACGATGCCGCCAGCCATGCCGGGCACGCCACCGCCCGGGTCTGTACGCCATTGCGTCGCCTGGTTGCCCGCCTCCACCTCACGCAGGAAGCGCCGGTCGAGCGTGGCACTGCCAGCCAGGCTTGCCACCTCCAGCCGCAGCAGCGCCAGCGCAGCGATCGCGAATACCGCCAGCGCGACCATGACCTCGAGCAGGGAAAAGCCGGCCTCGCTGGGCGGCACGGCCTGGGCATGTGGCGCCGTCATCACGGCCTCGCTCCGCCAACCGCCACGACGCCATCGCGGGCAACATGCACCTTGGCCGTGCCAGTGCCGGCCGAAAGCGTCATGGAAAGCGGCGCATTGGCCATGCCCATCGTATCGAACACCAGATGCCGCGCACTGCCCTGTCCCGCCGATGGTGCCAGGGCGACCCCGGCCGGCCAGGCCTGGCGGCGCAAGCGGCGATCAGCCGGATCGACCCAGGCGCCATCGCGGCGCTGGGCAAAGGCATAGCCGGTCGCATCGAGCGTGACCGCCACCGGCCGGCCCGCGATCACCGCCATGTCGCGCGCGGCGGCCAGCCGCACGGCCAGGCGCTGTGCGGCTATCGCGGGCGTGGCCGTAGTGGACGGCAGATTGAGAATCACGGCCGTGGCGGCCAACCCGGCGATTGCCAGGGCCACCATCAGTTCCACCAGAGAAAAGCCTGCCTCCGCCGCAGGCAGCAGCGCCCGGTTCATGCGGTGGAATTGCGCCCAGGGCGCGGCCCAGGCAAGCAGGGCCGGCGCCGCTTTGGAGCCAAGCCAATCCGCTTTCGAGGCACCCCGGCCTGGATGCCGGGAGCGTCAGGCAGCCAAGGTCAGCCCTCAGCCTCTTCCCGCTGCCCGCGAATCAGTGGCAACGCGGCATGGAGCGCATCGAGTGTGGCGGCATCGAACAGCTCGGAAAAGCGCGTCTCATGCCGCTCGATCCGGGCCAGGGCATCGGCGACTACCGCCGCGCCGGTTTCCGTGACGCGCAGCGCATGGCTGCGCCCATCGGCGCGTTCGCGATCGATCAGGTCACGATCCATCAGCCGTGAGATGATCGGCACCATGTTGGCGCGCTTGATCCCCAGCACCTGCCCCACTTCGGTTTGCGAGCAGCCGGGGTTTTCGCCGATCACCAGCAGCGCGGTCACTTCGGCCGGGCGCATTTCAAGATCGGCAAGCTCGCGTGCCAGATCAGCCATCATCACGGCCGAGGCACGGCGCAACTGATAACCGAGCAGGCGATCGAGCGAGGTGGCCGGCAAACCGGAGGCAGAGGGCGTTGGTTGCATGGTGTTACCTTATGGCTCCCCCCGGCCATGGCAAGCACCCTTGGCGGTGAATTTCACCAGCCGCAGACGCGGCGGGCGCGGCAGATACGAAAAAGGGCGGCCGAAGCCGCCCCTGGTTCGCGCTCGCGCGGGCAAGGCACGTGGCCCTGCCCGATCGCGGTCGCTCACTTCTTGAGAGTGAGACCACCGAAGCGCTTGTTGAACTGGGCCACGCGGCCACCCTGGTCCAGCAGACGCTGGTTGCCACCGGTCCAGGCCGGGTGCGAGGTGGGGTCGATGTCGAGAGCCAGCGTGTCGCCTTCCTTGCCCCAGGTAGAGCGGGTTTCGAACACGGTGCCGTCGGTCATCTGCACCTTGATGAAGTGGTAGTCGGGGTGGATGTTGGCCTTCATGGGACTGCTCCGATGTGCCGCCGGTTCCGACCGGCGGCTGGGAAACGAGAGATGTAAACTCGAAAGCGGCGCCCCTAATCGAAAGGGCGCCGCTTGTCGAGTCATGTACCGTAAGCGCTGACTGACTCAGCTATCGGCGATCATTGCGGTAAAGCTGCACTCGGTGGCGATCTTGTCACCCAGCATGGCCTTGCCGGCAAACTTGCACACACGCGAACGCATCTGCGTGAATTCCACGTGCAGGTCGAGCAGGCAACCCGGCTCTACCGGCGTGCGGAACTTCGCGTTTTCGATCGCCATGAAATAGACAAGTTTGCCAGAGCCGGCCAGGCCGAGCGTTTCCACCGCGAGGACGCCGGCCGCCTGGGCCAGCGCCTCGATCTGGAGCACGCCCGGCATGATCGGCCGGCCGGGGAAATGACCCTGGAAGAACTGCTCGTTCATGGTCACGGCCTTGATCGCGTGGATGCGTTCACCCACCACGAGCGAGGCCACGCGATCGACCAGCAGCAAGGGATAGCGATGCGGCAGCGCCGCCATCACCTTGGTCACGTCGAACGAGAGCGGCGCGGCCGTTTCGGCCTGGACTTCCTGCGTCATTGGATCCCCGTATGCCTTGCCTTAGCGGCCTTCCGGCGCCTTGGCGCCCGAAGCGGCGGGCGCGGCGCCCTGCTGGGCCTGCTGCTGCGCCATCGCTTCACGCTGGGCGCGCGGCATCCAGCCAGCCGGCGGCACGAGCTGCGCGGTGGGGATCAGGGCGTTGAGTTCGGTCAGGATGTCCTGGCTGATGTTCGAGGCCGGATCGCCCTTCACCACGGCCTGCACATCAAGCACGATGGTGGCGCGGCGCTTGGCCATCGCGCGCTGGGTGGCTTCGTCCAGCTTGTCGGAGATCTGCTCGATCACATACTGTTCAGCCAGGTTCAGCGGAGCGAGGATCTGCTGGATCTCGCGCTTGCCGTCTTCCTGGATCTGCTGGATCTGGCCCACTTCGGCTTCGAGCGCAGCGCGATCGGCCTTGGGGTTCTTCTGATCAGCCTGGAACTTGTCGGCCAGCGGCTTGAGCTGGGCGTTGATCTGGTCGCTGCGGGTCTTGGCCTGGTCGATCTGGGCCTTGTAGGTGACCGGGCGCTGCTGCATCGCGGTCTGATAGGCCGACGACGAACCGACGATCGCCTGCGGGTTGGCATAGGCGATGCCGTTGGCAACCGGAGCGGTCGACGCGGCGGCGGGGGCTGCGGCCATAGCTGCGGGGGCAGCCGAGATCATCAGGCCCGCGATCAGGGCCGAGGCAATGCGGAGTTTCATCAGAACTGGGTTCCCACGTTGAAAGTGATGGGCTGGGTGTCGTCGCCGTCGACCTTCTTCAAGACCTTGGCGAAGTCGATGCGGAACGGGCCGAAGGGCGAGTTCCAGTTAACGCCGATGCCGATCGAAATGCGCGGCTGCGGCGAGTTGCCAACGAAGACTTCGTCGTACTTCTGGTATGTGCTGTTGGCCGTGCCGTCAGAGGCATTGGCGGCCGTGGTGATCTTGCCGGTAAGCGCATCGGTATAGAGCACCACGCCCGTGCTGGTGGCCGGGCGACGCACGCCCCACACCGCACCGGCGTCCATGAAGATCGACGGACGCAGGCCCATTTCGCGGGCACCGGCACCAAGCGGAATTTCAAGCTCGGCATGGCCGATGTAGTAGTAACGGCCGCCCAGGGCGTCGTCCGCCCACGAATTGCGGTCGGTGGTGATCGCGCCGAACGTACCATCGGAATTGCGCGAGTAGTACTTGCGCAGCACGCGCGGGCCCACGCCGCGAATGTCGAAGCCGCGCATCTGCGGCTGACCCAGGAAGAAGCGGTCGGTCAGGCGCACGTCGTCCACGGTGGGATCCGACGAACGGCTGGCCAGCGGCTCGATCGCGCCGCCTTCGCCGCGCAGGCTGAACACGAAGCCCTTGCCCACCGGCCAGTAATGCGCGGCATTGGCGGTGATGCGGGCATACTTGACCGAACCGCCGAGCCCGGCAACGTCGCCGCTGAGCAGCCACGAGGTGCCCTTGGTGGGACGCAGGCGGTTGTCGAGCGTATCGTAGACCACCGAGGTGCCGAAGATCGAGCTGGTGCGGTGGCCAATGGCATCGCACAGGTAACGACCGGCCAGCAGCGGGCTGCAGGTGCCGTTGAGGTAATAGGTGGCCTCGTCCAGCGTCACGTCATCGATGTTGAACGTGTAGCGGCCGATCAGCGACATGTATTCGGTCAGCGGCACGCCGGCGCGAATCTGAAAGCCGGTCGTGGTCTGCTTGTACGTCGTGTTGCGGTTGGAATTGAGGTAGTTGAAGCTGTTGTAATCGCGGCGATAGACGTCAACGCCCATCGAGATGTTGCGATCGAACAGATAGGGCTCGGTAAAGCTCAGCTGGACGCTGCGCGAATAGTAGGAATAATCGACCGAGAGGCCCAGCGTCTGCCCGCGACCACGGAAGTTGTTCTGGCGGATCGAGGCCTGGAAGATGAAGCTTTCCAGGCTGGAAAAACCGGCCGAGAGCTGCAGTTCGCCGGTGGGCTTTTCTTCCACGTTGGCTTCGAGCGCGATGCGATCGGGCGTGGTGCCCGGCTTCTGCTCAACCTCGAACTTTTCCTGGAAATAGCCGAGCGACTTGATGCGGTTGGACGAACGCTTGATCTGGTAGGAATTGAACGCGTCACCTTCCGCGAGGCGGAATTCACGACGGATCACCTTGTCCTGGGTCAGCGTGTTGCCGTTGACATCGACGCGCTCGACATAGACGCGCGGCGCATCCGCGATGCGGAACGTGATGCCCATGGTGAGGTCATCCTTGTTCCGCGCGAAATCGGGCTGCACGTTGGCAAAGGCATAGCCCAGGCTGCCGGCCGTCTCGCTCAGACTGTCGACGGTGTCTTCGACCAGCTTGGCGTTGTACCAGTCACCCGCCTTCATCGGCAGCTTCTTGACCAGGCTGTCGCCGTCGATCTCGCGCAGCTGGCTGTCCACCTTCACGTCGCCGAACTTGTAGCGCTTCCCTTCCTCCACCACGTAGGTGATGATGAAGTCCTTCTTGTCCGGCGTCAGTTCGGCCACGGCCGAAACCACGCGGAAATCGGCATAGCCCTTGGTCAGGTAGAACTGGCGCAGCTTCTGCTGGTCGAACGCGAGGCGATCGGGATCGTAGCTGGTGCCCGACGAGAACAGGCGGAACGCGCGGGCCTGCTTGGTCACCATCTCGGTGCGCAGTTCGGTATCGGAAAACTGCTGGTTGCCGATGATGTTGATCTGGCGAACCTTGGACTTGGGCCCTTCGGTGATCTCGAACACGATATCGACGCGGTTCTGGTCGAGCATGACCATCTTGGGCTCGACCGAGGCGGCGAATCGGCCCTGCCGCTTGTACAGCTCGATGATGCGCGACACGTCGGCGCGCACCTTGGACCGCGTGAAGATCTGACGCGCCGAGAGCTTGATCTCGGGCAGGATCTTGTCTTCCTTGAGGCGCTTGTTGCCTTCCAGGATGATGCGGTTGACGACCGGGTTTTCCTTGACCTGGATGGTCACCGCGCCCGCGTTGTTGCGCACCTGCACGTCGGCAAACAGTTCAGTGGCGAACAGGTCCTTGAGCACCTGGTCGGCCGCGGCCTGGGTATAGCGATCGCCTTCGCGCAGGCGGATGTAGGAGCGAATCGTATCGGGCTCGAGGCGCTGGGCGCCGTCGATGGTGATCGAACGCACCAGTTGCACCGGCTCGGCCGGCGCAGCCACGGCGGGCGCGGCCGGAGCGTTGGCCGGGGCAGTGGCAGATGCCGGAGCAGACGCGGCCTTTGCCTTGGGCGCGCTCTGCGCCAGGGCCGGATTGCCCAGCGTGGTCGAGGCAAGCAGCGCCACCGCGAGAGTCGAAACCCGCGCCGTTGCCGGGTTCGATGCCCGCGCTGCGGCGGGGGCGGTCAGGCTCGCGTACCGTTCATTCATCACCAAGCGCCATCCCGTCTGAATTCGTAATGTTCCGCCACGATGGCGGTTGCCGGATTTTCGGCACCGCAGCCCTGTGCCCGATGCCGCTGTGCCAATCAAGCAAGCATGGTGCAAGGCACCGCATTCACCCCGCATATTGTGGAAAATAATGCGCCTTCGGCCTGCCGAGCCCCCTGCCCGGCCGCTGGCCGATCATCCTGCGCCCATGCGGCGCCAACCAAACCGGTCAGCCGCCGAAAACCTTTGCTCCAAACAGGCCATGCGCACCGAACAGGTCGAGCGAGGCAACATCGTTGACCGTGACGATCAGCATCAGGGCCACCACCAGCGCCAGGCCGGTGCGAAACGCCCATTCCTGGCCGCGCGCACTGACCGGCCGGCGGCGCACCGCCTCTGCCAGGTAGAAGGCCAGATGCCCCCCGTCGAGCACGGGAATTGGCAAGAGATTGATGAATCCCAGATTAATCGAAATCAGCGCGACGAAGAACACGAACGGCTGCCAGCCCGAGACCAGCTGCTCGCCAGAGAACTTGGCGATCTTGATCGGGCCGCCCAGTTCCTTCACCTCGCGCCGGCCGGTTGCGATCTGCACGATGCCGGTGACCATGGTATCGACAATGCCGCGCATCTGTCGTGCGCCATCGGCCACTGCCGCCAGAGGGCCGACACGGACCAGTTCGACACTGGCCGGGCCCACCCCGATGAAGCCGATTTTCTGAACGTTGCCAAAGCGATCGGAATCCGCGCGGGTGCCGGCAACCACGGGCAGCGTCTGGCGCTTGCCACCGCGCTCCACCACCAGGTCAAGCGGCTCGCCAGGGTGCTGCGCCACGGTCATCTTGACGTCGAGGAAAGTATCGACCGCGCTTCCGCGCATCGCCACGACGCGATCGCCCACCCGCACGCCAGCCTTTTCCGCCACCGAGCCGGGCTGCACCACGCCGATCACGGGCGGCACGACCAGCTTGCCATAGGCCATGGTAAAGCCCGACAGGATCACCAGCGCAACCAGCAGGTTGGTAACCGGGCCCGCCAGCACGATCAGCGCGCGCTGCCACAGCGCCTTGGCCTGGAACGTGCGGTTGCGCTCTGCCGCCGGCAATGCCAGCCATTCCGACGTCGGCTTGCTCGTCGGGCTCATGTCTCCGGCGAACTGGACATAACCACCCAGCGGCAGCAGCGAGAGCTTCCAGCGCGTGCCGCGCTTGTCGGTCCAGCCGATCAGTTCACGGCCAAACCCGATCGAAAAGACATCGGCCTTTACCCCGCACCAGCGACCAACCAGATAGTGACCCAGTTCGTGAAGGAAGACGAGTGGCCCCAGCACGAGCACGAAGCCCAGAAAACTGATCAATAGGCCGGGGGTCTGCATCAACGAACGGGCTCCATATGCGCATGTGTGCGCAAGCGGGCTTCGTGGTCAACCGCAATCACATCTGCCAGGCAGGCAGGCGGCGGCGGCAGGCCACGATCCAGCACAGCCTGTACACATGCCACGATTTGCGTGAACCCGATCTTACCAGCCAGGAACGCAGCCACCGCGATTTCATTCGCGGCATTAAGCACGGCCGGCGCAGCGCCGCCGGCCATCACCGCCTCGCGCGCCAGGCGCGTGGCGGGAAAGCGCGATTCGTCGGGCTGACGAAACGTGAGTTCGCCGATCTCGGCAAGATCGAGCGGCGCACAGGGCGTGTCCATCCGCGCCGGCCAGGCCAGGCACGAGGCGATCGGCACGCGCATATCTGAAGGACCAAGCTGCGCCAGGGTAGAGCCATCGCGATATTCGACCATCGAATGCACGATCGATTGCGGATGGACCAGGATGCGCAGCCGCTCCACCCCCACGGGGAACAGGTGAAACGCCTCGATGAACTCGAGCCCCTTGTTCATCATTGTGGCCGAATCGACGCTGATCTTGGCGCCCATAGACCAATTGGGATGCTTCACCGCCTGGGCGGGTGTCGCATGGGGCAGGCGATCGGCCGCCCAATCGCGGAACGGGCCACCACTGGCAGTCAGCGTGATCATCCGCACGTGCTCGGGCGCATTGCCCGCAAGGCACTGGAAGATCGCGTTGTGTTCAGAATCGACCGGCAGCAACGTGGCGCCGCTGCGCGCCACGGCCGCGGTCATCACCTCGCCCGCGGAAACCAGCGCTTCCTTGTTGGCCAAGGCCACGGTGCGGCCACATTCGATCGCCGCCATGGTAGGCGCCAGGCCGGCACAGCCGACGATGGCGGCCACGGTGATATCGGCGCCGCGCGCGGCCGCCTCGACCAACGCGTCAGGGCCAGCGGCCACCGCGATATCGGTGCCGGCAAGCGCCGCACGCAGTTCTGCCAGGCGGGCAGGATCACCGACCACGGCCAGGCGCGCGGAAAATTCGCGGGCGAGCGCGGCCAGTTCGGCCACCTGGGCGTGGGCGGTAAGCGCCTCGACGCGGAAGGCAGCGGGATTGCGGCGCACCAGATCGAGCGTCGACGTGCCGATCGAACCGGTGGCGCCCAGGATGGTGATGGAACGTTGCGCGGTCATGCCGGTGCCCCCAGCGCCCAGGCCGTGCCAACGATGATGGCCACCGGCAACAGCCCGTCAACGCGATCGAAAACGCCGCCGTGCCCCGGGATGAGGCGCGAGGAATCCTTGACCCCCGCCCGCCGCTTGAGCCACGATTCGTAGAAATCGCCCGCCTGCGCCGCCACGGCCAACACGGCGCCGGCCAGGGCTGCCACCCCCAGGTTCGCGATATGCAACGCCTCTGCCAGGCTCGGCCCGGTGGGGCCAAGGCCGCTGATCAGCCAGGCGCCACCCAGGGTGAACAGCCCGGTCCACAACCCGGCGGCGGCCATGCCACCGGCCAGGCCCGACCAGGTTTTCGACGGGCTGATGCGCGGCGCGATCTTGGGGCCGCCCAGGGCGCGGCCGGTGAAGTAGGCGCCCGTATCGGTGCAGATTACCAGGCCGATGACCGCCACCAGCAAGGGCGTGGGCATCACGATCAGCGCCAGGGCGCCCCAGCCGATATAGACCGCGCCGGTAATGACCCCGGCGACCATGCGCGCCGGATCGGGCGCGATGCGTGCCACCAGGCGAACATATTCGCCAAATACGACCAGGCCGACAGCCGCGATGAAGGCATCGAGCGCCACCCCGCCGCGCCACACGGCCAGGCCAGCCACGCCCAGCATGACCACGGCCGACGCCAGGCGCACGGGCAGGTCGGAACGCTTGGCCGGTTGCGGTTGTGCGGCCACGGCGGGATCAACGTCCGCCAAAGCGCCGCTCCCGCTCGGCAAACTGATCAAGCGCGGCGCGCAAGTGATCGGGGGTGAAATCGGGCCACAACACCGGGGTAAACACCATTTCGGCATAGGCGGCCTGCCACAGCAGGAAATTCGACAGCCGCACCTCGCCCGAAGTGCGGATCAGCAGGTCGAGCGGCGGCAGGTCTGCCGTATCAAGCTCGGCCGCGATGGTTTCGGGCGTGATCTCGCCCTTGGCAGCGGCGCGGGCGGCGGCGCGGGCAATTTCCTGCTGCGAGCCATAGTTGAGCGCGATTGCCAGCGTGAGCCGGGTATTGCCGGCGGTGCGCGCCACGGCATCATCGATCAGTTGCACCAGATCGGGCGCCAGCGCGCGATATTCGCCGATGATCTTGAGCCGCACGCCATTGCGGTCGATCTCGTCGATATCGCTGCGGATGAACGCGCGCAGCAGGCCCATGAGATCGGAAATCTCGTCGGCCGGGCGCTTCCAGTTCTCTGAGCTGAAGGCATAGAGCGTCAGCGCCTCGAGCCCCAGGTCGCCCGCGGCGCGCACGGCCGCGCGCACGGCTTCCACGCCGCGCTTGTGGCCAAACGCACGGGGCATGAACCGCTTCTTGGCCCAGCGCCCGTTGCCATCCATGATGATGGCAACGTGGCGGGCCAAGGGGGCGCCATCGCCCCCGTCGCGAACCTGCGGCACGGGAACCGGCGCGGCGCTCACTTGCCCAGGATTTCCTTTTCCTTATGGGCGGCAGCGTCGTCCACGGCCTTGATCGTCTCGTCGGTCAGCTTCTGGACTTCGGTTTCCAGGCGCTTGCGCTCGTCTTCCGAGATTTCCTTCTTGGCCTCGTCAGCCTTCAAGGCTTCCATGCCATCGCGGCGCACGTTGCGCACGGCAATGCGGGCGCCTTCGGCATACTTGCTGGCCAGCTTGGCCAGTTCCTTGCGGCGTTCCTCGGTCAGGTCCGGGATCGGCAGGCGCAGGTTGTTGCCGTCGTTGATGGGGTTAAGGCCAAGGCCGGCAGACCGGATCGCCTTTTCCACCGGGCCGACGTTGGACTTGTCCCACACCTGCACCGAAAGCAGGCGCGGTTCGGGTGCAGACACGGTGGCCAGCTGGTTCAAGGGCATGTGGCTGCCATAGACTTCGACCGTGATCGGATCGAGCAGCGCGGTGTTGGCACGGCCAGTGCGCAGGCCGGCGAGATCGCCCTTGAGCGATTCGACAGCGCCCTTCATGCGGCGCTCAAGATCGCCTTTGTCATACTTTGCCATGGATCAGGCTTCCTTCCGAACGATGGTCTGCGTGCCCTCTCCGGCCAGCACGCGGGCAAGATTGCCCTGCTCGCGGATCGAGAACACGACGATGGGAATATTGTTGTCGCGGCACAGCGCCACGGCCGAGGCGTCCATCACCTGCAGGTTGTGCGCCAGCACGGTGTCATAGTCGATGGTGTCAAAGCGCTTGGCCGCCGCATCCTTCTTGGGATCGGCATTATAGACGCCATCGACGCTGGTGCCCTTGAACAGCGCATCACACTGCATTTCGGCCGCACGCAGCGCTGCGCCGGAATCGGTGGTGAAATAGGGCGCGCCCACGCCGGCGGCAAAGATCACCACGCGGCCCTTGGCGAGATGGCGTTCGGCGCGGCGGCGGATGACGGGTTCGCACACCTGGTCCATCTGCACGGCCGATTGCACGCGGGTATCGACGCCCAGCTTTTCGAGGGCGGATTGCATCGCCAGTGCATTCATCACCGTGGCCAGCATGCCCATGTAATCGGCCTGGGCGCGGTCCATGCCCTTGGCCGCCCCGGCCATCCCGCGAAAGATGTTGCCGCCGCCAATGACCAGGCAGATTTCGAGGCCGGTTTCCTTGGCAGCCTTCACTTCGGCGGCCAGCGCGGCGACGAAATCGGTATCGATGCCGAACTGCTGGTTGCCCATGAGCACTTCGCCAGAAAGCTTGAGCAGGATGCGCTTGAACTTTGCAGGGGTGGTCATGGGGCGTCCGGGTCTCGCAAAAAAGGATCGGGATGAAGGCGGGTTGGCACGCAACCGGCGGCCCCTCCACCCCTGGTTCGCGCCCTTATACGCAGCGCACGGGCCGTGCCAAGGGCGCCGCTGCGCTTTTCGCAAACGCAAACGTCCCCGCTGCAACAGGAACCCGGCGCATTGCCGCATGGGCAAGGCCAGGCCCCGGTTGCGCGGGGACGCGAAAAGCGATGCTTACTTGATGCCGGCAGCGGCCGCCACTTCGGCGGCGAAGTCGGTCTCTTCCTTTTCGATGCCTTCGCCCAGCTGGAAGCGGACGTAGTCAACGAGGGCGATCTTGGTGCCAGCAGCCTTGCCAGCCGCTTCGACGACCTGGGCGATCGGCGTCTTGTTGTCCATCACGAACAGCTGCGACAGGAGGGCGTTTTCCTTGGCATACTTGGCCACGGCGCCATCGACCATCTTGGCCTGCACTTCTGCGGGCTTGCCGCTTTCGGCTGCCTTTTCAGCCGCGATCTTGCGTTCGCGGGCGATCAGCTCGGCGTCGAGGTCTTCGGCATTGAGCGCCAGCGGGAAAGCAGCGGCGATGTGCATCGCAATCTGCTTGCCGAGCGGCTCGAGCACGTCGGCGCCAGCTTCGGATTCGAGCGCGACGAGCACGCCGATCTTGCCGAGGTTGCTGGCAGCGGCGTTGTGCATGTAGGGCACGACGATGCCGTTCGACACTGCGACGTGCTTGATGCGGCGCAGCTGCTGGTTTTCACCGATGGTGGCGACGTTGTTGGTCAGCTTGTCAGCCACGGTGCCGCCATCCGGATAGGCAGCCGCCTTGAGCGCTTCCACGTCGGCCGCGCCGGTTTCCAGCGCCACTTCGGTCGACTTGCGCACGAAGTCCTGGAACTGGTCGTTCTTGGCGACGAAGTCGGTTTCCGAGTTCACTTCGACGGCGACGCCCTTGGTGCCCGAAACGGCCACGCCCACGAGGCCTTCGGCGGCGGTGCGGCTCGACTTCTTGGCGGCGGCGGCAAGGCCCTTGGCGCGCAGCGCGTCAACCGCGGCTTCGAAATCGCCGGCAGCTTCGTCGAGCGCCTTCTTGCAGTCCATCATGCCGGCGCCAGTGCGCTCGCGCAGGTTCTTCACGTCAGCGGCGGTGTAAGCCATCGCGTTTGTCCTTTGTCTGAAACGGTGCGGCCGCGGCTGCACGCGCCGCGGCCCTACTTCATGAAACGGGACAATTCGGTGACGGCGCCGATCGCGGCGCCGCCCCCGTCATGTCAGCCTGCAATCAGCCTTCGACGGCTTCTTCGGCAACCGGCTCGTCCAGCGCGCCCAGGTCCACGCCCGAAGCATAGGCAGCGTCACGGCCGCCCTTGGTGGCAGCGGCGGCCACGGCTTCGCAATAGAGGCGGATGGCGCGGCTGGCGTCGTCGTTCGCCGGGATGGGGAACGCGATGCCTTCGGGCGAAACGTTGGAGTCAAGGATCGCCACGACTGGGATACCCAGCACGTTGGCTTCCTTGATCGCCAGTTCTTCCTTGTTGGCGTCGATCACGAACATCACGTCGGGGATGCCGCCCATGTCGCGGATACCGCCGAGCGACAGTTCGAACTTGTCGCGCTCGCGGGTGAGCTGGAGCACTTCCTTCTTGGTGAGACCGGTGGTGTCACCCGAGAGCTGTTCTTCCAGCGCCTTGAAGCGCTTGATCGAGCCCGAGATGGTCTTCCAGTTGGTGAGCATGCCGCCCAGCCAACGATGGTTGACATAGTGCTGACCTGAAGCGCGGGCGGCCTGGGCGATCGGTTCCTGCGCCTGGCGCTTGGTGCCGACGAACAGCACCTTGCCGCCGGCCTGCACGGTGGCCGAGATGAACTCGAGCGCGCGCGACATCAGCGGAACGGTCTGCGACAGGTCGAGGATGTGGATGCCGTTGCGGGCGCCGAAGATGTACGGCTTCATCCGCGGGTTCCAGCGGTGGGTCTGGTGGCCGAAGTGGGCACCGGCCTCGATCAGTTGCTGCATGGTGACGACGGGAGCCGCCATAATCATTTCCTTCCGGTTTCACCTCTGGAGCGCTGGAACCGCGCGGAGAACCCGCAACTGGCACCGGTATGTGCGCGCGCCATGTGGACTGGCCCTGCTGTCATGATGGCGGCGGACATGCCGCGAATCACCGCTGGGCTGCGGCGCCCATAGCGCGCGTAAACCGGCAATGCCACCGGAAATGCCCTTAGCAGTGATTCGCGGGGATAACCTGCCCGACGCAGGCAAAACACGTCCTGGCGCGGCTGTTCCACGCCCGAATCACCGCGCCGCGAACACTGTTTCATCGATTTTCGACATAAGCACAAACACTTAGCACGAGCGCAGATGTGCTTGAAATTCCAGTTGACGCACCGGAACAAAAGTGGAACATTTGGAACATCGACGGGCCAAACAGGAACCGTTCAGGAACGATCGAGTTATCCACAACACAAGCGCTTGCTGTCAAGCCTTGGGCACAGGACGCCCTGCTTGGCACCTGCCCTCTTGTCTTCGGAAAGGCATCGCCATGCTCGCCATTCTCGCTTCGCTCGTCATTGCCGGCGCCGGCGTTGCAGCCCTGGTTGCCGTTGCGGCCACCTGGCACGGCCAGCTTGGCGCCATTCGTCAGTTGCTGGCCGATGCCCGCGCGCTGGAACAAGCCGATGCGCTGGACCTCGATCGCGCTTTCCTGGCGCGGCTGATCGACAGCCCGCTGGCCACCGCCGCGCCGGCGACCCCGGCGCTGCCGCCGCTGGTGCGCAGCACGGTGCGCCGCCCCTCGCCGCGCCCGGCCGCTGGCGTGGTTACGAAAGCGACACGGCGCGCTGCCGCTTGAGCCGGGCATAGCGCACCACACCCACTGGAATCAGCGCAAGATAGAGCGCACAAATTCCCACCAGCGTCAGCCAGGGTTCCGTCAGCAGCGCCGCAAAGACCAGCCCGGTCAGTGCGATCAGTTCCAGGCGGATGGTCTTGCGCGGACGGAACGATGACCAGCCCGGCGTCGCCATGTTGGAAATCATCATGAACGCCATAAGCGCCGCCCAGATCGCCACGAAGATCGGCTGACGAAACTCGTCGCGGCCACTGGCTACCCACAGATAGAGCGGCAGGAACGACAGTCCCGCACCGGCCGGGGCAGGAACGCCTGTCAGGAAGCCGGCGGACTTGTGCGGCTGCTCTTCCATGTCGATGCGGGCGTTGAAGCGGGCGAGGCGCAGGGCGCAGCATACCGCAAGCGCCAGCGCCGCAAACCAGCCAAAGCGCGGCATCTGCTGCAACGACCACAAATAGAGAATCAGCGCCGGAGCCACCCCGAACGAAATGGCATCGGACAGGCTGTCGAGCTCTGCGCCAAAGCGCGACTGCGCCTTCATCAGCCGCGCCACACGGCCATCGATGCCATCGAGCATGCCGGCGAGAATGACCGCCAGCACCGCGCCGCGGAAATCACCACCAATGGCAAAGCGAATACCGGTCAGCCCGCAGCATAACGCAGCAGAGGTAATGGCATTGGGCACCAGCGCGCGCAGGGTAAGCCCGCGCGGCAGCCGGTGGCGGCCAAAGTCTTCACCCGAAAATGCCTCTTCGTCCTCTGCCGGCAAGGTCACTGGCTGATGCCCTCGATCAGCGGTGCATCGCCGATTTCGGCCAGGATGGTTTCGCCGGCCACCACGCGCTGGCCGATCAGCACCTTGGGCTCCGTGCCGACGGGCAGATAGACATCAACGCGGCTGCCAAAGCGAATGAGGCCAACCCGCTGGCCAACGGCGACGATGTCCCCGCTCTTGACGAACGGCACGATGCGCCGCGCAACCAAGCCAGCGATCTGCGTAAAGCCGATCTTCACGCCGTCGCTGCGTTCCACCAGAAAATGCTGGCGCTCGTTTTCCTCGCTCGCCTTGTCGAGATCGGCATTGAGGAACTTGCCCGGAATATAGACCACGCGGCGGATCGTGCCGCCGATCGGGGTGCGATTCACGTGCACGTCGAACACCGACATGAAGATCGACACGCGGGTAACCGGCGTCGGGTCCATGGCGGCAAGGCCGCTGCCATCGTCGGCCGAAAGCTCGCGCGGCGGGGCCACCTTCTGGATCAGCGTGATCAGGCCGTCGGCCGGCGCCACGACAAAGCGATCGTCACGCGGGGTCACGCGCACCGGATCGCGGAAGAACGCGAGCACGCCAAGGGTCAGGAACACGAACGGCCAGGCCACGATGCTGCCGCCGAAAATGGCCGCGATCAGCGCGATGCCACCGGCAATGGCGCCGAACTTGCGTCCTTCGGGATGGATGGAGGGCCAGGACCAACCGGCATTGCCGCGTCCGCGATTGTCAAAAATGTCACCAGGCATGCCGCCGGTCTAGGCGCTGGCGCGCCGCGCGGCAAGCGTATGGCGCACACCAGTGCCACCAACCGCTGTCAGGGATCGACCAGCGCCGTACCGACTACATGCAAAGCCTTGTTGTATAAGGAATCTGCACAACAGGGTGGCATCGTCCGGGGCGGCAAATTGGGCTTTTGTGGTGGGGCAACCGCAAAAGGAACCACGCCATGATCCCCCTTCACACCCCGTTCTGGCCCTGCTGGCTGATCAGCTTGGCAGCGACCTGCACCATCACGATTGCCCGGCTGGGGCTGCGCCTTTCGCCCGCCGGCCGGCATGGGCTGGTATGGCGCGAATGCCTCGCCCTGCCGGTATTTCCCACGGTGGCAGCCTGCTATGCCGGCCTGCACCAATGGCCACCAGCCGCAGCAGCGCTGCTGGCGATGGCGCTTGCCCTGCCCGGCTATCCCCGACTGGCACGGGCCATGGCGCGCTACATCTTGCGGAAATAGGCCACGACGCGGCCCAGCACGTGCAGTTCCCCGTCATAAGCAGTGATCGGGGAAATGGCAGGATTGTCGGCCATCAGCAGCCAGCCGCCATCCTTGCTGGGCCGCAGCCGCTTGACGCAACCCAGCCCGCAATAGCTGACCGCCCAGACCTGATCGGCCAGGCGCGGCACGGCCTGGCTGGTATCGATCAGCAGCAGATCGTTATCGAGGATGGTGGGGATCATGCTGTCCCCGGAACCGCGCGCAATGATCAGACTTTCCGCCGGGGCACGGGTATAGAGATCGAGCCATTCGCGCGGAAACATGCGCTGCACATCGGCGATAGGCTGGTCGATATAGGCGGCGCCCAGGCCGATCGCCAGATCGACCTCGCGCACGGCAACCAGGCCCATGGCTCCGGCAACTACCGAAACCGACGGCGCAAGGCGACCATCGTTGGCGGGGTCATCGGTTTCACCGGTGAGATATTCCACGCTCGTTTCGAGAGCGCGGGCTATGGCGTGGATATGGCGCGACCCTTGCGCCCCCTTGCGGATGAGGTGGTTCACGCTCGGCTGTGAAATGCCGACGCGGCGCGCCAGTTCCGCCTGCGACAGGCCCAACGCGCTGATTCGCGCGGCAATGCGATCACCCAGTGTCATGGATAGCGGTTTATAGATTAAACTATAAATCGGCAATTCATTTATCTATTGCCTAGACGATAGATTGGTGCATTATAGATTTATCGATACAGACGGAGATCCACCATGCCATCCCCCACCACGGGGCAGCCGCGCACCGGGCGCCTGCATTGCCCCCATTGCCACCAACCGGGTCAACGGCGATCGAGCCGGCCGGTTACCGACACCCACCGCGAGATCTATTACCAGTGCACCAATGTGGTTTGCGGCCATACCTGGAAAGCCAGCGAGACTTACGACTATGGCCTGGTGCCCAGCGCGACGCCAAACCCGCAGGTGACGCTGCCGCAACGACCGGGGCGGCCGTGAGGCTGGGATTTTTTGTGGGGAGCAGCCCTGGCGAGCGGGCTGGAATACTGGTGGTGGACAGGGCTAGATTCGAACTAGCGTACGCTTGCGCGGGCAGATTTACAGTCTGCTGCCTTTAACCACTCGGCCACCTGTCCACACCAGATTTGCCGGTGCGAGGAGCGCCTTTTTCAAGGCTTTCCTGCATTTGAATGGGCCGTTTCGCTGCAAGCGATCCGGTCCGTCCGGCCGAGTGAGAGGCCCTTTGGCGAACCATCGCTTGCCTGTCAATGGGGGGGCTGGCTAAGGGCGATGCAGTTTTCGATTTTTATGCACAGGTGTTCGCAATGCCCCGCCACGATGATGACCAAGACAAGCGCCACGACAGTGGCAAGAAGAGCCGCTCATTGCGCGGCCGGGCCGGACGCAACCAGGGTGGGCGCGGATCGGGCCGTGGCAGCACCGGCACGGTGCGGCTGTGGGGCCGCCATGCCGTGGAAGCAGCGCTGACCAACCCCAACCGCACCGCCAAGAAGCTGTGGGGCACGCGCGAGGCGATCCAGGAAATGCTGGACGACCATGACGCCGAACTGCCGCGCGATCTGCCGGTGGAATATGCCCAGGCGGTGGATCTGGGGCGCCTGGTGGCGCGCGACGCGCCGCACCAGGGCCTGGTGCTGGAATGCCTGCCGCTGGACGACGTGGCGCTGGACGATGTGCTGGACGAGGCCGAGGGCCGCACGCTGGTCCTGCTCGACCAGGTGACCGACCCGCACAACGTGGGCGCCATCCTGCGCAGCTGTGCCGCGTTCGACGTGGCCGCGCTGATCACCCAGGATCGCCATGCCCCGCCCGAATCGGGCACGCTGGCCAAATCGGCATCGGGCGCGCTGGAATCGGTGCCGTGGGTGCGGGTGGTCAACCTGGCGCGCGCGCTCGAATCGATTTCCGAGGCCGGCTATTGGCGAATCGGCCTGGACGGCGAAGGCGAAGCGGAATTCCCCCATGCCCTGCCCGCCGGCCCGGTGGCCCTGGTGCTGGGCGCGGAGGGCGAAGGCATGCGGCACAACGTGATGCAGCATTGCGATGCCATTGCCCGCCTGCCGATCAGCGGTGCGATCGAAAGCCTCAATGTCTCCAATGCGGCCGCCATTGCCCTCTATGCCGCCGCCACACGCCCGAGCGTGGAGGACTGAACCGCCGTTGTGCGGAACACGGGAATTTCTTTTTCCACATGAAAAAGAGGCCGCGTCGGCATGCGACGCGGCCTCTTTTTTTGCCTTGCGGCGCGATGGGGTCAGTTCACCGCGTCCTTAAGGCCCTTGCCGGCCTTGAACTTGGGCTGGGCCGAAGCCTTGATCGCCATCGGTTCGCCGGTGCGGGGGTTGCGGCCGGTCGACGCCTTGCGCTTGGCAACCGAGAACGTGCCGAAGCCGACCAGGCGCACTTCCTCGCCCTTGGCCAGCGCGCCGGAAATCGATTCGAACACGGCTTCGACAGCCTTGATGGCATCGCCCTTGGACAGGCCGCTGACATCGGCGACGGCGCTGATCAGATCGTTCTTGTTCATGTGCGGAAACCCCCTACCAATCTACTGGACAGCAAATGTTGGAAAATCGTGATTTCGGGTGCGGCGGAAAAGAGCCGAGAAAAAAAGCGCTGTCAAAGGCAAAAGCACGCAAAACCCGCAATTTATCCCCGATAGTGGCCGACCTTGCGGGCAAGCAAAAGCCGCGCGCAACGATGTTGCGCGCGGCTCCCGTCAAACTACGGTAGAAACTGCGCTCAGTGCGCGGTGCGTGCCGCTGCCGGGCTGCCGCCCAGGGGGGCCGCCGCCGGCTGCGTGGCAAGGTCGTCGGCTTCGGTCCATTCGATCGCTTCCACCGGGGCAACCAGCGCCCGCGCCAGAACCTCGTCGACATGCGACACCGGCACGATCTCCAGCCCTTCGCGGATATTGGCGGGGATTTCCGCCAGATCCTTGCGGTTTTCCTCGGGGATCAGCACGGTCTTGATGCCACCGCGCAGCGCGGCGAGCAGCTTTTCCTTCAATCCGCCGATCGCCAGCACACGGCCGCGTAGCGTCACTTCCCCAGTCATCGCCACATCGGCACGCACCGGAACACCGGTCAGCGTCGAGACCATCGCGGTGACCATGCCGATGCCCGCGCTCGGCCCGTCCTTGGGCACGGCGCCTTCGGGCAGGTGGATGTGCAGATCCTTGCGCTGGAAGATCGACGGCTTGATGCCATAGGCCGGGCTGCGCGCCTTGACGAAGCTGAACGCCATCTGGACGCTTTCGCTCATCACTTCGCCCAGCTTGCCCGTGGTGCGCACCGCGCCCTTGCCCGGCACCGTCACGCTTTCGATCGTCAGCAATTCGCCGCCCACTTCGGTCCAGGCGAGGCCCGTTACCGCGCCAACCTGGTTTTCCTCGTCCGACACGCCATGGCGGAATTTGCGCACGCCGGCGAACTCGGCCAGGTTTTCGGGCGTGATGGTCACGCTCTTTTCCTTGCCTTCCAGAATCTTGCGCAACGATTTGCGCGCGAGCCGGGCCACTTCGCGCTCCAGCGTGCGCACGCCAGCTTCACGGGTGTAATAGCGGATCAGATCGCGCAGCGCGTCCTGCGTCAGCGTGAACTCGCCCTTGCGCAGGCCGTGTGCTTCCACCTGCTTGCTCACCAGGTGGCGCTCGGCGATTTCGACCTTCTCATCCTCGGTATAACCTTCGAGGCGGATGATCTCCATGCGATCGAGCAGCGGCTGCGGCAGGTTGAGGCTGTTGGCCGTGCACACGAACATCACGTCGGACAGGTCGATGTCCAGTTCCAGGTAGTGATCCTGGAACTTGGCGTTCTGTTCGGGGTCGAGCACTTCGAGCAGGGCCGAAGCGGGATCGCCCCGGAAATCCTGGCCCAGCTTGTCGATCTCGTCGAGCAGGAACAGCGGGTTGGAGGCACCAGCCTTGCGCAGGTTGGTGACGATCTTGCCCGGTAGCGAGCCGATGTAGGTGCGGCGGTGGCCACGGATTTCGGCCTCGTCGCGCACGCCGCCCAGCGACTGGCGGATGAACTGCCGGCCGGTGGCCTTGGCGATCGACTTGCCCAGCGAGGTCTTGCCCACGCCCGGCGGGCCAACGAGGCACAGGATCGGTCCCTTGAGCTTGTTGGTGCGCGCCTGCACGGCCAGGTATTCGACGATGCGATCCTTGACCTTGTCCAGCGCGTAGTGATCGGCATCGAGCACCGCCTGGGCGCCCGGAATATCCTTCTTGAGCTTGGAGCGCTTGCCCCACGGCAAGCCCAGCAGCACATCGAGGTAGTTGCGGATCACGGTGGCTTCCGCGCTCATCGGCTGCATGGTCTTGAGCTTTTTCAGCTCGGCATTGGCCTTGGCGCGGGCTTCCTTCGACAGCTTGAGGCTGTCGATCTTGTCCTGCAGTTCCTGGATCTCGTTGGCTTCCTCGCCGTCGCCGCCACCCAGTTCCGACTGGATCGCCTTGAGCTGCTCGTTGAGGTAGTATTCCCGCTGGGTCTTTTCCATCTGGCGCTTGACGCGGCCACGGATTTTGCGCTCGACCTGGAGCACGCCCAGTTCGCCTTCCATGAAGGAAAGCACCATTTCCAGGCGCTTGAGCGCATCGCTTTCCGAAAGCACGGCCTGCTTGTCGGCCACCTTGGCCGCCAGGTTGGCAGCCACGGCATCGGCCAGCTTGCCGGCGTCTTCGATATCGCCCAGCTGCTGCCCGGCATCCTGCGGCAGCTTCTTGGAAAGCTTGGCATATTCGGCGAACTGATCGACCACCGAGCGCATCATCGCCGACACTTCGGTGCCCGAGACACTGCCCGGCTCGATCGGCTCGACCTCGGCCATCAGCATGTCGCCGTGGCTGGAGCTTTCCGCGTTGAGCGTCTTGAGCTCGGCACGCTGGTTGCCTTCGACGAGGACACGCACGGTGCCGTCGGGCAGCTTGAGCAGCTGGAGTACCGTGGCGATCACGCCGGTTTCATAGAGATCATCGCGATCGGGATCGTCGCAGCCGGGGTCGAGCTGGGCCAGCAGGAAGATGTCCTTGGACCCGGCCATGGCCGTTTCCAGGGCGGCAACCGACTTTTCGCGGCCGACAAATAGCGGCACGACCATACCGGGGAACACCACGATATCGCGCAAGGGCAGCAGGGGATACAAAGTCATAAGTGCAAATGTCCGTCCCACCTGCCGCACATGAACCCAAACCGGCAGGGCTTGAGGCAGATATGGGGTGCAAGGCGCCGCCCCGCAATGCCCAAGCGCCAAGACGGTTGGGGATTGCCGGTTTTCAGCCTTTTTGCGTGGGACTTGGCCTGTGGGGCGGCGGTGCGCCGATCAGGGGGTGGTGGTGGCTGGTGCCGCTGCCGGGGTAGCGGCTGGCGCGGGCAGCACGATCGGGGGCAGCACCTGGCCATCCGGGGCGTGCGCCGGCCCGGTGGTCGCTGGCCCGGTGGGCGATGGCGCCGGTGCCGCGGGAGTCATCGCGGCAGGCGGCGTCTGCGCATCGGGGACCGGAGCGACCTTATCCTTGTGCTTGTGCCCCTTGAGCTCGTCGATCTGCTCCTGGCGGGCCGCGAGATAACCTTCCTTGGCGGCGAGATAGGGATCGCCAGCCTTGCGCATCGCCTGGATGCGGCGGTCATCGTCGAGACGATCGTTGAGCGAACGCACCACGAAGCTGCCGGTGACATAGGCAGGGCTGCGCAGCGGGCCGCCCACAATCGCCGGCAGGAACGCACGATCGAGGCCCAGGCCGATCACGTCGCGCAGGGTGGTGGGCCCAACCAGCGGGACGAACAGGAACGGCCCTGGCCCCACGCCATAATAGGCAAGGGTATAGCCAAAGCCGTTGCGGCGATAAGGCAGCTTGAACGGCTTGGCCACGGCCACATCGAGCAGGCCGCCCACGCCGATGGTGGAATTGATGGCGAAACGGCTCAGCGTTTCAGCAGCCTTGCCGGGCTTCAACTGCAGCAGGAAATTCAGCGCGATAACCGGCTCGGTCAGGTTGGTGAAGAAATGCCGGAAACCCGTGCGAATGGGCGCTGGCACGATCGAGCCATAGGCCTTGGCAGCCGGCCCGATTACCGCGCGGTCAACCGCCTGGGTGGCGGCAAAGGTCACCTTGTTGAGCGCGATGACCGGGTCGCCAGGCGGTGGGCCGCGCCGCGCGTTGACGACAATGGCGCCTTCGTCAGCTGGCTGCGTCTCGGCAGCGGTATCGTTGGCGGCAACCGGCGTGACCGTGGGCAGCACGATGACGGGGAGAATCTGGCCATCGGGTGCGCGGGCGGGCGCTTGTTCTGGGGTAGAAGGTACGGCCGGCGCGGTGGCAGGAGCGGCAGGCGCGGTCACGGCAGGGGCAGATGCGGCAGGGGTGCCCGCAACCGGCTGCGGCGGCGCGCCATCATCTATCGGCGTGGTCCCGGCCAACGCAGCGGCAAGCAATACGATCATCATGTCCCCGTAGTCGGTCTCACCATGACTGGGCGCTGAACGAAAGACCGATCAGGCGCGCAGCCATGGGGAAACAACGGTAATCTTGAAAGGTTGCGCCGCCGCTCAGAACGGCAGCTTGAAGCCCGGCGGGATGCCCGCCGCCATCTGCACTTTCTGCATTTCTTCGGCAGCGGCGGCATCGGCCTTGGCCCGCGCATCGTTGAACGCGGCAGCGACTAGGTCTTCGAGAATGCCCTTGTCGGCCGGAACCAGCAGGCTGTCATCGATCGACACGCCGATCACGCGGCCCTTGGCCGAGGCCTTGATGGTGACCAGGCCACCGCCGGCAGCGCCCTCCACCTCGATCGCATCGAGGCGGCCTTGGGCATCCTCCATCTGCTTCTGGATGGTTTCAGCGGCCTTCTGTGCCGCCTGGATCATTTCTTCCATGGACTTCATGCTTGTCTGCTCCGCGCAGGCGACCACGGCCGGCGTTCAGCCGTGGCGGGGTTGGATTCGTCGAGAATTTCAGCGCCGGGAAAGGCTTCAAGCGCAGCGCGCACCAGCGGATCGGCACGCATCGCGGCTTCGGCCTCGGCCTCCAAGGCGGCCTTGGCTTCCACCAGGCTGGGCTGCGCGCCCTGGGCCGCTTCGCCATCGAGCCGTTCCACCAGCCAGGCCTGGCCGGTGATGTTCTGCAGCGCTTTCTTGATGTCGGGCGTGGGATCGCCCGGCAGGCCCGGCGCCAGCTGATAGCGCAGCGTGCCCATGCGCAATTCGATCAGGCGGACCGACAGGCGCATGGTGGCGCCGGTGAGCGGCGAGACCTCTTCCACCTGCTCCACCAGGGCTTGCCAATCCATGGCGATACCCGTGGCGGGCGCTGACGGCATCGCTGCAGCCGGGGCGCCATCGGACGTGGGCTGCGCGGCCATGCTCGCGGCCAGGGCAGGCCCTTGCGCCAGCATTTCTTCCAGCTTGCGCACCAGGCCGCCGGGATCGGGCATGTCGGCCGCGTGCAGCACGCGCAGCAGGGCCATCTGCGCCGCCACCAGCGGATCGGGCGCGGTCTTCACCTCGTCATGGCCCTTGAGCAGCAGTTGCCACAGGCGGTGCAACTGCCCGGGCGCCAGATCGCCGGCCCAGCCCTGCAGCGCCGCGGCCTCTTCGGCCGAGCGCGCCTCGCCCTCTGGCCCGCTGATCTGGGTGACAGTGACCTTGTGCACCAGATCGAGCTGCGCGCGCAGCATGGCGACCGGCTCGATCCCCAGGGCATATTGATGCGCCACTTCAGCGAGCAGCGCGGCACCATCACCCTTGAGCATGGCGGCAAACAGGCGGCGTTGCAGCGTCTTGTCGGCCAGGCCGAGCATGTCCTGCACTTGCGCGGCCGAAACCGTGATCACCGAGCCATCGCCGCTGCTCGCCAGATCGGCATGGCTGATCGCCTGATCGAGGATCGAAAGCCCGTCACGTGCCGAGCCTTCGGCGGCGGCGGCCACCATGGCCAGGGCCTCGGCCTCGGCCTCGACCCCTTCGGCCTTGCAGACGTGGCCGAAATGATCGGCCAGCAGCGCGGTCGGGATGCGCCGCAGATCGAACCGCTGGCAGCGCGAGAGCACCGTGACCGGCAGCTTGTCCACCTCTGTCGTGGCGAACAGGAACTTCACATGCGCCGGCGGTTCTTCCAGCGTCTTGAGCAGCGCGTTGAACGCGTTGCGCGAGAGCATGTGCACTTCGTCGATGATGTAGATCTTGTAGCGGGCCGAGACAGCGGCATAGCGCACCGCCTCGATGATCTCGCGCACGTCGTCCACGCCGGTGTGGCTGGCCGCGTCCATCTCGATCACGTCGATATGGCGGCCTTCGGCAATGGCCTGGCACGGTTCGCACTGGCCGCACGGGTCGATCGTCGGGCCGCCCTGCCCGTCCGGGCCGATGCAATTGAGGGCCTTGGCGATAAGGCGCGCGGTGCTGGTCTTGCCCACCCCGCGCACGCCGGTCATCAAGAAGGCATGGGCCAGCCGGTCACGCCGGATCGCGTTGGCCAGGGTTTGCACCATGGCTTCCTGGCCGATCAGCGCGGAAAAGGTTTGCGGGCGATACTTGCGCGCCAGCACGCGATAGGGCTGTGCCGGCGCAGCGGCCGGTGCCGGCTTAGCGGCAGGCGCTTGCACAGGCTGGGGCGCAACGGGCGCAGGCTTGGCCACGGGCGCGGGATCGCCGAACATCGCGCCCTGTCCAGCCGCTTCGAGTTCGGCCGCGCTGGGCGCAGCCTCTTGCGGCGGGGCATCGGGGGTTTCGGGTTCGTGCCCAAACATGTCGGTTGAATCGGCCATCGCGCCCCTAGGTAGGCGCAAAGGCTGCAAATGTCGAACGGGGGCAAGGCGGTTTCCCGCAAGCTTGCGCCGCGATTCTGATTTGATACCAATTTGTGATGCCCACGATCCTGCCCGGCCGCCGCACCGCCCAGACCACCACGCCGCTGGTCGTGTTCCTGATCGGCATGCGCATCAACCGCTTCCGCGCCGTGCGCGAATGGCTGCCCGTGTCGCGCGCGATGGGCCCGATGCTGGCCGAGCTTTCCGCCGCGCCCGACAGCGGCTTCCTGGGGTACGAACCCATGCTGCGCGGGCTGCGCACGATCATGCTAGTGCAATACTGGCGCGATTTCGACAGCCTGGAAGCCTATGCCCGCAGCCGCGACCACACGCATTGGCCAGCCTGGGTCGCGTTCAACAAGGCAGCGCGCCAGCAACGCGGCGGCGTGGGCATTTTTCACGAAACCTATGCCGTGCCAGCCGGCGGCAGCGAAACCATCTATGTGGATATGCCCGCGTTCGGACTGGGCAAGGCGATGGGCCTGGTGCCGGCGGCGGAAGGGCGCGAGGCGGCGCGCGAGCGGATGAAGGCATCCGGGCAGCAGGCCTGATCCGATCGACCAGGCGGCGGCGCGTTACAATGTGAGGGTGAGAAGGAGCCGGGCGACCCGCCGCAATCCGTTGTGGCTGCTTCCTTCCGGACCTGACCAGGTTGGCGAACGCAAACGTCCGCCCGACTCCCGGCCCGCCCTATGGCGCCGGCGCGCGCCGATTGCAAGCGCCGGCTTGATCAATCAGCGGAAATTGTCAGCGTAGCTTTGCAGCTTGAGCCGGCGCGGCGGCGTGGGCGTGACATGCACGGCAATGCCATACTTGTCGGCATAGGCGCGAGCGTCTGCCTCGGTCTCGAACGTAAGGATGACTTGCTGCTGGGTATCGCCGGAACCGGCCCAACCCATCAAGGGATCGGGGCGCTTGGCCTCGGCCGGGGCGAATTCCAGGAGCCAGTCGGCAGTCCGGGCCTTGCCGGACTGCATGGCATTCTTCGGGCGCTGATAGATGCGTGCAGGCATGGGCGGTGCTTTCGTGCGTTTCGCGGCGCAAATCAAGAGGGATAAGGGAACTACCAGAACCTAGCGCAACATGCGCGCCACCAGGCGGCGGGCCGCTTCGCTTACGTCATCCCAGGCTTCGAGAAAATCCTGCTCGTCGCCGTAATAGGGATCGATCACCGCCTGCCCTTCCCGGCCCGGCACCAAATCCATCAACAGGCCCATCCGCGCCAGGGTGCGGCGCGGGGCCATGCGCCGCAGATCCTGCAGGTTCTGCGAATCGAGCGCATAGATCTGGCCAAAGCGGGTGAAATCGGCCTCAGTCACCTGGCGGGCACGATAGCGGGAAATGTCGATACCGTGCTGCAAGGCCACCGCCTGCGCACGCGGATCGGGCGGATTGCCAGCGTGCCAGCCGCCAGTGCCGGCCGAATCGATGGTCACGGCCAGCCCGGCCTTGACCGCCTCGGCCCGGAACGCAGCCTCGGCCAACGGCGAGCGGCAGATATTGCCCAGGCAAACAAACAGCACGGCTGGCTGGCTCACCGCATTCCCTTCCACATGAACCCTGCGCAGGCATGTGGTGAGTCGGGCGCACGCACCGCATCCGGCGCGCGGCCTGGCGATGCCCGTCGCAGCGCAATAAAATACGCTGCAATGCAAAAAGTCCAGCGCCAAGCCGCAGGAAATTGCAGACGGGCGGATTTGCCCTGGATGATCAGGCCCCGTCGACCGCGCGACGACCCAGCGCAGGATCATCGGTGAAAAACCCGTCCAGCCCGGCGGCAAGATAGGCGCGGATTTCCGCAACACTGCCGCTTTCGCAGCGCAGCGCGGTGCCGCACTGGCGCAGGCTGGCGGGCAGGAATTGCGGTTCTGGCCGGAATGTATAGGCACCCACCAGCAGCCCGGCACGGTGCGCATCGGCGATGATCGGCTGCGGCGGCGCGAGGTGTCCGTCTGCCGTTTCGGGCATCAGGGTGCGGCTCCATGGCGCGATCCAATCGGCATAGCCGGCCACATCGTCCAGGCCACTGGCCGACAGCATCGCGCCATAGGTGAGCGTGCCGCCGCTGGCGATGGCGTCACCGGTGCGCTTGTCGGGTTCATCGGCCAGTTGCATCAGCGCGATGTTGCGCCAGGGCGCCAGCATGCCGCGCAGCCGCTTGAGATTGGCCACTTCGAACGATTGCACGATCACCGGCGCCTGTTGCAGCCAGGCATGGGCGCGAATGGCCGCCAGCAGCTTGGCCTCCATATCGTGGCCCAGGCTGTGGAAATAGCTGGAATGCTTGATTTCGGGAATGATCCCCAGCGGCCGCTGGCGCCCGCGCGCGGCCTTGGCGGCAAAGGCCACGATCTCGTCGAACGTCAGCACCGGGAACTGCCCGTCGAACGCCATGCTCTCAGGACGCAGCGTGCCCAGCCGCTCCTTGGCGCGCAGGGTCTTGAGTTCGGCCAGGGTAAAGTCCTCGACGAACCAGCCTTCCTGCCGCTCGCCATCGATGACCTTGGTGGTCTTGCGCGCGGCAAATTCGGGGTGGGCGGCCACGTCGGTGGTGTCGACGATATTGGGTTCATGGCGCGACACCAGCACGCCATCGCGGGTGGGAACCAGATCGGGCTCGATGAAATCGGCGCCATCGGCCACCGCGCGTTGATAGGATGCCTGCGTATGTTCGGGCCGGTGCGCGCAGGCGCCGCGATGCCCCAGCACCAGGGGATGCGCCGTCCGGGCGTGGCGGCCATGGCGCTGGGCCAAGGTGCTGGCCAGAGCGCGGGCGCCGGGTAGCATGGCCGCGCCGGCCCCCATGGCCAGGATCGAACGGCGCGAAACAGTCATGGGGTTCATCCTTTTGCCAATGCCATGGGCGCCCTGGACAGGCTTTGCGACAGGATCATGACGAGGCCGCGCGGACAGGTCCAGAGGCCGCTGATGGGGCCCCAGGTTTCTCTTTGCCGTCGATAACGAGACTCAGTGATTTTTTGGCTGGTGCGCACGGATATACGCCTGGCCAGCGGATTTAGCAGCAGCGTCTATTTGAGGCTCGGCAGCTTCCAAGGCATGATTCACCGCCATGCGCATGTCGTTGGTTTGCTGAGGCCTCAACGCTCCCATTTTTTGCCCTGCCGATGACTGCGAAAAAGCCGCAAACTCAGCAAGCTCAGCAGAACTCAGGATTTTTCGGACATCGTCGCCCATCGCGACCGCAGGAGTGGCCATCACCAGTTTCCGGCCAACTGGGCCAGAGTAAAATGTGATTGCGGCTTGAAGCTCCGCCGGCGACATCTTGGCAGCATAGGATGCGGCAGCGTTGCTCTCCAACGATGGAATAAGGGCTGTCAGCACTTGGTCCAGCTTCATGGACACTGCGTTGACGATTGTTTCGAGCAGGCCGGGCGTACGCTGCATGGCCGCTTGCACCTGAGGGTTTCGGAGCATGGATGCGCGGAAGTTTGTCGCATAAGCCTTTGCGGTGTCTCGCCGGATCATTTCGGCTGGAAATGTCAGGGCGACCAACCGCGAAGCGAGCGGGTTGGGACTCGAGTCCCCGGCCGTCGCAGCAACAGCCTGCCAAGATGGCACCGCCATCAAGCAAGAACCAAGCAAAGCAAGAGCCAACGAAGTCTTCACTGCCACCCCCAAACTTAACGCACAACACTGCCTAACTGGATCAGGTTAAGGGAAAACTTCTGGATGGCGGATTGCGCAAGGGGCAGCGTTGATAAACCGATATCGGCGTCATTTTGGCGTAACCAGCCATGGGAACTTCTCCACGCCACTCAGCGCAGCGAGATCACTTCCACCTGCGGCAAGGGCGCGGCCCCGGGCTGTTCGGCCCAGTGGCGCACCAGCAATACGCCACCGTCGGCGCGCAGGGCATCAACATGGGCCGTGTCGATCGTGGCGAAGACCCATTGGCCCACGCCTTCCTCGCCCAGCGCCAGCACGCCATCGGCCGGCATGCCGCCACCGGCTGGCGCTGCATCAGGCGGGCCATAGACCCCGGCCGCGCCACGGTTCACGTCGACTGCCGGAGACCAGGCGGCATCGCCCACAGTGGGAGACTGGATGGCATAGCATTGCCCCTCCAGCGCGCGGGCCTGGCTGCCCAGGCGCACCCGCCAATAGCCGTGCAGCGTATCGGTACAACTGGGCACGAGCAGAACCTGCGCGCCCGCTTCCACTGCCGCGCGCGCCAGCAGCGGAAATTCGCTGTCGTAGCAGATCACCACCACCAGCCGGCCCAGCGCGGTATCGAACAGGCGCAGGCCATCGCCGCCGGTGATGAACCATTCCTCGCGCTCGAAGCGGGTCATGATCAGCTTGTCCTGGCTGGCCATGGCGCCGCTGGGGGCAAACAGCCGCGCCGTGTTGCACACCTGGCCATCGGCGGTGCGACGCGGGGCGCTGGCAGCGAGGATGTGCACGCCATGGGCCTGCGCCAGCCGCGCGTGCAGCGCATCGACCTGCGGCAGCAGGGCCGATACCGTATCGATCGATCCGGCCAGATCGCCCATCGTTGCCGGGTCCAGGCTGGCCAGTTCCATCGCGCCGTATTCGGGAAACACCAAGAGCGCCGCGCCGCCGGCCACAGCCTGTTCCACCCAGGTGGTCAGCTTGGCTTCGTAGGCGGCCCAATCGGCCAGGCGGTCGATCGGATATTGTGCGGCGGCAACGGTGAAACGGGGCATGGCGTGCCTTTTTACGACAGGGACTTGAGCCAGTACTGCATCGGCTTGGCACTCTCTTGCGCCTCGCCATGGTCTTTCCACGGCAACTCGGTCACCAGGCCCGGCACCAGGGCATAACCGCGCGCCTGCCAGAAGGCATCGAGCGGGCGGTAGCCGGCAGGGCGGGCGGGATGGTCGGCGGGACGAATCACTGCGGCAAAGCAGGCAGCCTGTGCCCCGGCAGCGCGGGCCGCATCCTCGCGATGATCGAAGAACGCGTGGCCAATGCCCTGCCCGCGATATTCGGGCAGCAGCACGCTTTCGCCAAAATAGAACAGGTCTTGCGTGGCGATGCCGCGCTGTTCGAAGGGCATGCGAAAGGCCGCCTTCTGATGCCGCATCGGCGCGGCGGTGGCCGCCCCGACAATGCGCACGCCATCGAACGCAGCGACCAGCACGGCGCCGGGCGCGGCGGCATATTCGGCGAGATAGCGCGCCTCGTAAGCACGATCCCCGTCATAGAGATAGGGCCAGGCGGCAAACACGGCGATGCGCAAGGCCGCCAGGTCATCCAGCGCGGCGCCCACTTCCGCACCGCTCAGCGGGCGGACGCTGACGCTCATGCGCCGACGACCTGCGCGGTCCAGTCAGCCAGGTTGTAATACATCGTCAAGCGGGTGATCTTGCCGCCTTCGATCGCCAGAAAGGCGCCGGCCGGCAGCACATAGGTTTGCCCGGCCGCCTCGGGCAGGCCTTCGTCGGTGGCGAGATAGCTGCCATGGACGACGAATTCGGCGGCGGCGCGGCTGCCGTCTTCGCTGGCCATCAGCACGATGTCTTCGAGGCGTTCCTTGTAGCACCGCTCCATATGGCCAAGGAACGTGGCAAAGGTGTCCTTGCCCACCTGGCGGCTGCCCTGGTTGATATCGTGTGTCACGTCATCGGCCAGGCACGCCAGCATGCCGTTCCAATCCCCGGCGTTGAAGGCGGCGTAATAGGTTTCAAGCAGGGCCAGCGTGGCGGCGCGCGACATGGGCGGGTCTCCGTGGAAAGGCAGTGTCGCCACAGCGCTAGCCGATCAATCCGCTGGCTGCCACAACCCGTTTTGGCATGCTGTATTGCCCATATGCAATGAAGCGGCGCGGGAACAGGCCCGCGCCGCTTGCATCGATCCACCTGAGGGGGGCAGCCTGAGGGAGTGCAGGCCGAGAGGGCGATCAGTCGAACAGCTTGTTGGCCGTGTTGGCCACGCGGCGGCCGAGATAGCGCGCGCCGTCCAGTTCGATCTCGCTGGGCTGGCGGCTGCCGTCGCCACCGGCGATCGTGCTGGCGCCATAGGGGGTGCCGCCGTGCACGGCATCAAGCGTCAGCTGGCCCTGGAAGCCATAGTCGAGGCCAACGATCGTCATGCCGAAGTGCAGCAGGTTGGTCAGGATCGAGAACAGCGTGACTTCCTGGCCGCCGTGCTGGCTGGCGGTGGACGTGAAAGCCGCGCCGACCTTGCCGTTGAGCGCGCCCTTGGCCCACAGCCCACCGGCCTGGTCGAGGAACGCGGCCATCTGCGAGCTGATACGGCCAAAGCGGGTGCCGGTGCCGACGATGATGGCATCGTATTCGGCCAGTTCGGCAACGGTGGCGACAGGGGCCGCCTGATCAAGCTTGAAGTGGGCAGCCTGCGCCACTTCGAGCGGGGCGGTTTCGGGCACGCGCTTCACGTCGACCGTGGCGCCGGTTTCGCGGGCACCTTCGGCAATGGCGTTGGCCATGGTTTCGATGTGGCCATAGCTGGAGTAATAGAGAACCAGAACCTTGCTCATCACACATCATCCTTGGGCAGAGAGGGTAAACTTGGGTGACGCAGCCGGTGGATCATCGAGGGATCAAGCCACCGCGCCGTGCCGTCTTGCCCAGTCTTGTGCCGCACCAGCGACATTCAAGATAGGGCGATAAGATCGGATTAAATGTTCTGAAATGCCGAACGCCCGGCCAGCGTTTGCGTTTCCGTGCTTTTTCGCATATGGGCGAATGGGAATGCCCCGGCCCACACGATGCAGTCGCCACGCGGCTCCCTCGTTTGCCGGGGTTTCTTGTTTTTCCATGGGGGCGGGCCGAATCGCCCCCGCCGCGCAGGAAGAAGCCGCATGTCGCGTCGCCGCCAGATCTACGAAGGCAAGGCCAAGATCCTTTATGAAGGCCCCGAGCCGGGCACTCTCATCCAGTATTTCAAGGATGATGCCACCGCGTTCAACGCGCAGAAGCGCGGGACGATCAACGGCAAGGGCGTGATCAACAACCGCATCAGCGAGTATGTGTTCACGCGCCTGGCCCACATCGGCATTCCCACGCATTTCATCCGCCGCCTCAACATGCGCGAGCAGCTGGTGCGCCAGGTGGAAATCGTGCCGATCGAAGTGGTGGTGCGCAATGTGGCGGCCGGTTCCATTTCCAAGCGCCTGGGCATTCCCGAAGGCGAGCCGCTGCCCCACACCCTGATCGAATACTATTACAAGGACGATGCGCTGGGCGATCCGATGATCGCCGAAGAGCACATCGCCTGCTTCGGCTGGGCCAGCAACGAGGAAATGCAGGACATTTCCTCGATGGCGATCCGCGTGAACGACTTCCTGGTCGGCATGTTCGCGGCGATCAACATCCGCCTGGTGGACTTCAAGCTGGAATTCGGCCGCATCTGGGATGGCGACTATAGCCGCGTGATCCTGGCCGACGAAATCAGCCCCGATGGCTGCCGCCTGTGGGACATGGTCACCGGCGAAAAGCTGGACAAGGACCGTTTCCGCCGCGACCTGGGTGGCGAGGAAGAAGCCTATCAGGAAGTAGCGCGCCGCCTTGGCCTGCTGGACAACGACGGGCCGAGCGAAGTGCTCGACCTGGGCGCGCACCGCAAACTGCGCTCCAAGAAGTAAGCGCTGCGCCAGCGTCCGCCTGGGCGCGTGGGCACAGACAACAGAAAGGGCCGGCAACCTGGTTTCCCGGCCCTTTCGCGTGGGCGCTGGATATTTGCCTAACGCAAGGTGCGGTGCACTGCGCAGCGCGGCTTGAACATATCTTAGCCTCCGCATCCCTAGGTTCGGGCCATGGAAACGCCATGCCCCTGTTTCCGCCGCCGATGCGGCTTTCAGGCGCGCTAACGCGCGATGGCCCGCCTGCCCCGCTTTCGCGCTGACGCGCTGGACCTGATCGCGTGCAGCCGCAGCTTGCGCGGGCGCATCGCGCTGACCGGGGTGCTCGTGCCGCTAACCGTGGTGATGGCGGTAGTGGCGATCGATGGCATCAGCCTGTCACTCGTCCTGCTGGTCCTGGCCGCGCTGTCGCTTTCGCTGTGGTTCACCCGCGATCTGCTGATGGCGATCGCCGGCCCGCTCAACGCCCTGTCGGAAGCCAGTGCGCGCTATGCCAAGGGCGAAGCCACGCGCGTGGCCGAAGACGGCGATGCCGAACTGGCCGCCCTTGCCCGCGAGTTCAATGCCATGGTTGCCGCGGTGGACGAGCGGGAACGCCGCATTGTGCATGCCGCGCTGCACGATGGGCTTACCGGCCTGCCCAACCGCAGCTTCTTTGCCGAAAAGTTGGAGCGCGCGGTGGCGCGCCAGAACGATGGGCACCGCACGCTGGTGGCCTTCATCGACCTCGATGATTTCAAGCTGATCAACGATACGCTGGGCCACCCGACCGGCGATGCACTGCTGCGCGAAGTGGGACGACGGCTGCAGGCAGCCTTTCCCGATGCGATGATCGCGCGCTTTGGCGGGGACGAGTTCGGTATGCTGCTGCCCGCGCTGCCGCGCGATGCCGATTGCGCCGGCTTTGCCCGCAAGCTGCATGGCCAGATCAACTGCCAGGTGTGCCTGGGAGAACGTCTTGTGCCGCTGACCGCCAGCTTTGGCATCGCCATCGGGCCGGGCGACGGGGCAGACAGCCATACCTTGCTGCGCGCGGCAGACCTCGCGCTCTATCGCGCCAAGGACGATGGCAAGGGCACCTATCACTTCTTCGAAGCGAGCCTGGACGAACGCGTGCGCCAGCGCCGGGAAATGGAGGAAGACCTCGCCCAGGCGCTGCACCAGGGCGATTTCACCCTGGCGTTCCTGCCCACCTTCAGTCTGGCGCAGCGGCGCATCGTGGCGTGCGAGGCGCTACTACGCTGGAACCACCGCACGCGCGGCCCACTTTCGCCCGTCAGCTTCGTTCCGATTGCCGAGGAATGCGGCCTGATCATCCCGATCGGCGAATGGGTAATTCGCCAAGCGTGCCAGCAGGCCGCGCGCTGGCCGGGAGACGTGGCCGTCTCGGTCAACCTTTCGGGGCGGCAACTGGCCCATCCCGCGCTGTTGCCCACGCTGGTCCAGGCGCTGGCCAGTTCCAACCTGCCCGCCAGCCGGCTGGAACTGGAGATGACCGAGCGCGTGCTGGCGGCCAATGCCGATCGCAACCAGGCGACGCTTGCGGCGCTGCGCCAATTGGGCGTGCGGGTGGCGCTGGATGATTTCGGCATGGGCTATTCCTCGCTGCATCACCTGCGCACCTTTCCGGTGGATACCTTTAAGATCGACGGCAGCTTTGTGCGCAACTTGCGCGGACAGGTGGAAGCGCAAGCGATCGTGCGGTCGATCACCACGCTGGCCGGCGCGCTGGGCATCGCCACCCTGGCCGAAGGCGTGGAGCAGGCCGAAGACCTGGACCTGCTGGCGCAGCAGGGCTGCGACCTGGCACAAGGCTATGCGATCAGCCCGCCACTGCCCGCGGCCGAGGTGGCGGCCCTGCTTGCCGCGCAGGAGGCTGACTGCGTCCGCCGTGCGCTGCGCTGACCCGGTGTTCGTTACCAGATAAGTCCTTGCGGCGGCACGGCAGGAGCGGCACACCGGCGGCAATGATGCTGCCTGTCTCGTTTCGCCCGTATCGTGCCCTACCGCTTGCCGTCGCGCTGTTGCTGGGTGCGTGTACTGACCTGGGCCATGGGCCGGTTGCCGGCCTGCCCCAGGCCGCACCAGCGCCCACCTGGGTTTTCCAGAAGTCTGACCTGCCGCCCGATCCGCGCTTTCGCTTTGGCCAGCTGGCCAATGGCATGCGCACGATCATCGTGCCCAATGGCATGCCCAAGGGCACGGTGCAGGTGCGCCTGGACGTGGCGACCGGATCGCTCGATGAAACCGCGGCGGAACGAGGGTTTGCCCATTTTGTGGAACACATGGCGTTCAACGGCAGCACCCATGTGCCCGAGGGGGAGATGGTCCGCCTGCTCGAACGCAAGGGGCTGGCATTTGGCGCCGATACCAATGCCCAGACCAGCTTCGAGCAGACCACTTACATGCTCGACCTGCCGCGCAACGATCCCGACCTGATCGATACCGCGCTGATGCTGATGCGCGAGACGGCCAGCGAACTGACCTTTTCGCCCGGGGCGGTGAACCGCGAGCGCGGCGTGGTGCTGTCTGAACTGCGCGACGGGCAAGGCTATGCGCTGGACAATTTCCACGACCAGCTGGCGTTCTTCTATCCCAAGGCCACCTATCCCCAGCGGCTGCCAATCGGCACGGTGGCCACCATCGATGCCGCGACGGCGCAGGCGCTCAAGGATTTCTGGCACCGCCACTATGTGCCGGCCAAGACCACGCTGGTGGTGATCGGCGATGTCGATCCGGCCAAGGTGGAACAGGCGATTGCCGCGCGCTTTGCCGATTGGCAAGCCGCCCCGGCGCCGCCCCGGCCAGGCCAGGGCAAAGTCTTGCCCGGCCAGCATGGCAAGACCGATCTGTGGACCAACCCGGCCCTGGCCGAACGCGTGACCGTGGCGCGCCATGGGCCGTGGCTCGATGAGCCAGACACCATCGCCAGCCGGCGCGAGAACCTGCTGCGCCAGATCGGCTATGGCATCATCAACCGCCGCTTCCAGACTCTGTCGCGCCAGGTCGATGCGCCGTTTCGCGGCGCCGGCTTTGGCACGGGCGACGTGTTCAAGATCGGCCGCACTACCAACCTCATCATCGATACCGTCGATGGCGGCTGGGCCAAGGGCCTGACGGCGGCAGGCAGGGTCTGGCGCGAGGCGATGGCCCAGGGCTTTACCCAGGCCGAGATCGACGAGCAGGTGGCGAACCTGCGCATTGCGATCGAGAACGCTGCCGCCGGCGAGCAGACGCGCAACAACGCCACGCTGGTCAACCTGGCGCTGTCGCTGTTGCATGACGATATGGTGCCGACCACGCCATCAAGCGGCCTCGAACGCTTCAACGCCTTTGCCCCCACGATCACGCCCGCCAGCGTGATGGCGGCGCTGCAGCGCGAGGCGGTGCCGCTGGACAAGCCGCTTATCCGGTTCCAGGGGCGCAAGGCCCCGGTCGGCGGCGCCCAGGCACTGCGCCGCGCCTGGCAGGCCGCGATGGCCGCGCCGCTGGACGCGACCAAGACGGCCACGGCCGCGCCATTCGGCTACACCGATTTCGGCACGCCCGGCACGGTGGTGGCCGACAGCACCGATGCCACGCTGGGCATTCGCCGCATCCGCTTTGCCAATGGCGTGATGCTCAACATCAAGCGCACGCCGCTGGAAACCGATCGCATCCACGTGCGCCTGGCGCTGGACGGAGGCGAAATGCTGGAAACCCGCGACAATCCCCTGGCGGTGGACATGGCATCGAGCGTGCCGGCCGGCGGCCTGGGCCGCTATAGCCTGGACCAGTTGCAGACCATGCTGGCCGGCCACGCCGTGGGCACCAGCTTTGCCGCCAGTGGCGATACCTTTGGCACGGGCAGCACCACGACGCCGCGCGACCTGCTGCTGCAATTGCAGGTCATGGCCGCCTACCTCACCGATCCCGGCTATCGCCCCGAGGCCGAGCAACTGTTTCACCAGGGCATGGCCAACTATTTCGCGCAGCTCAACGCCACGCCGGGCTCTGCCCTGACGGCCGCGCTGGGCGGTATCCTGTCGGGCAACGATCCGCGCTTTACCCTGCAATCGCCGCAGGCCTACCAGAAGCTGGGCTTTGCCCAGTTGAAACCGGTGCTGGGCGATCGGCTGGCGCATGGTGCGCTGGAAATCGCGCTGGTCGGCGATGTGGACGAAGCGGCCGCGATTGCCGATGTGGCCCGCACGTTTGGCGCCCTGCCCCCGCGCGAACCAGCGTTCGGCGCCTGGACCCAGGCGCGCGAGCGCCGCTTTGCCGCCGTTCCTGGGGTGCAGGTGGTGCGCCACCATGGGCCGGCCAACCAGGCGATCGTGCGCATGATCTGGCCCACAACCGACGATCACGATCCGGTGCAGACCATGACGATGGAACTGCTGGAGCAGGTAACCGGGATCGAGGTGCTCGACACGGTGCGCGAAAAGCTGGGCAAGGCCTATTCCCCCGGGGTTTCGAGCGACATGTCCGATGTGTGGACCGGCTGGGGCACGTTTACGGTGCAGGCCTCGGTCAACGTGGCCGATGTGGCGGCGACACGGGCCGCGCTGGTCCAGACGATTAGCGATCTGGCTGCCCATCCGGTGGATGCCGATGTGCTGGAGCGCGCGCGGGCGCCGATGCTGGAGCGGCTCGACAACGCGCTCAAAGGCAATGGCGGATGGGTGGCGCTGGCCGCGCGCGCGCAATCGCGGCCCGATCGCATCGCCCGGTTCCAGGCGGCGCGTGCCCGGCTCACGGCCCTCACCGCCGCCGATGTGCAGGCCGCCGCCAAGGCCTGGCTTGCCCCGGCCAAGGCCGTGACCGTGCTGGTCCTGCCCGATGGCGTGCCCGCACCGCAATCATGACCCGGCGATCAAGGAGCGCCATGCGCGCAAGACTTGCCCTTGGCGCCAGACGGGGGCATAGGCGGCGCCGAGTCCCATATCCCACGATCCGCCTGTTTAAGTGAAAGGCCAAACGCCGATGAAGGTCCGTGTCCACGTCAGCCTCAAGAACGGTGTGCTCGATCCCCAGGGTCGCGCCATCCACCATGCGCTGGAAGGGCTGGGCTTTGCCGGCGTCAAGGACGTGCGCGCCGGGCGCCTGTTCGAACTGGACGTGGCCGACGACACCAGCGACGACGCGCTGGACGACATGTGCCGCAAGCTCTTGGCCAACATGGTCATCGAAAATTATCGCATCGAGAAGGTTGCCGCCTGATGCCGTTCACCTCTGCCGTCATCACCTTCCCCGGATCGAACTGCGACCGCGACATGGCGGTGGCGGTGGAAGAGGTCTGCGGCGGCACGGTACACCGTGTGTGGCACGGTGATGCCACCCTGCCCGAAGGCCTTGATTTCATCGCCGTTCCCGGCGGGTTTTCGTATGGCGACTATCTGCGCTCGGGCGCCATGGCAGCCCGTTCGCCGATCATGCAGGCCGTGGTCGAGGCCGCTGGGCGTGGCGTGCCGGTGCTGGGCGTGTGCAACGGTTTCCAGATCCTGACCGAAGCGGGCCTGCTGCCCGGCGCGCTGATGCGCAATGCCGGCATCCGCTTCGTCTGCCGCGAAGTGCCGCTCAAGGTGGAAAACAGCCAGTCGCTGTTCACCCAGCGCTATTTCAAGGACCAGGTCATCACCATTCCGGTGGCCCACCATGACGGCAACTATTTCGCCGACGCCGAAACGCTCGATCGGCTGGAAGGCGAAGGCCGCGTGGCGTTCCGCTATGCCGAACCGGTCAACGGCTCGCAGCGCGATATTGCCGGCGTGCTCAACGCAGCGGGCAACGTGCTGGGCATGATGCCCCACCCCGAACGCATGATCGAAGCCGCGCAGGGCGGCACCGACGGGCGCAAGCTGTTCGAAGGCGTGCTGGCCGGGTTGAACGTTTCGGCTTGAGGGCGGTGGGGGGTAACATTCCCTCCCCTAACCCCTCCCGTAAGCGGGAGGGGGATTTAAGAAGGCCCTGCTTTTGCGGGGCCTTTTTTGTTGCTCCCCTCCCGCGTGCGGGAAGGGCTTCCCTCTAGACTCCCCTCCCGCTTGCGGGAGGGGCTGGGGGAGGGCCTGTTAAGCCCCCCACTCCATCACTCCACCGTCACGCTCTTGGCCAGGTTGCGCGGCTGGTCCACGTCAGTGCCCTTGGCCACGGCAACGTGATAGGCCAGCAGTTGCACCGGCACGGCATAGACCAGCGGCGCGATCAGCGGGTGCACCTTGGGCATCTCGATCGTGGCAAGGCAGCCCTCGCCTGCTTCGGCCAGGCCTTCCGCGTCAGAGATCAGCACGATCTTGCCACCACGCGCGCGCACTTCCTGCATGTTGGAAACGGTCTTTTCGAACAGCGGCCCTGACGGCGCGAGCACGATCACCGGGACGGATTCGTCGATCAGCGCGATCGGCCCGTGCTTCATTTCGCCCGAGGCATAGCCTTCGGCGTGGATATAGCTGATTTCCTTGAGCTTGAGCGCGCCTTCCAGGGCCAGCGGATAGTCCGGCCCACGGCCCAGATAGAGCACGTCGCGCGCCGGGGCGATCAGCGGGGCCATCGCCGCGATTTCCTCGTCATGCGAGAGCGCCGCGTTGAGCGCGGCCGGCGTTTCGGCCAGCTGGTTGACGATCAGCGCCTCCTCTTCGCGCGTCAGCCGCCCGCGTTTGACCGCCAGGTGCGCCGCCAGCGCGGCGAGCACGGCAAGCTGGCAGGAAAACGCCTTGGTCGAAGCGACGCCGATTTCGGGTCCGGCATGGGTGGGCAGCAGCAGGTCCGCCTCGCGCGCCATCGAGCTGGTCGGCACGTTGACGACCACGGCGATGGTCTGCCCGGCGGCCTTGCAATGACGCAGCGCCGCCAGGGTATCGGCGGTTTCGCCCGATTGCGAGATGAACAGCGCCAGGCCACCGGGCTCCAGCACGGGATCGCGATAGCGGAACTCGCTGGCCACATCGATGTCCACCGGCAGGCGGGCAAACTGCTCGAACCAGTATTTCGCCACCATCCCGGCGTAATAGCTGGTGCCGCAGGCGACGATCGTGACGCGGTTGATGCTGGCCAGGTCGAAATCGATCTGCGGCAACGACACGGTCTGCTCCACGCGGCGCAGATAGGAACGCAGGGTCTGCGCCACCACGATCGGCTGCTCGAAGATTTCCTTCTGCATGAAGTGGCGATAGTTGCCCTTCTCGATTGCGGCGGCGGTTGCGCCCGAAGCGACGATCGGCCGGGTGACCGGCTGGTTGTTCACATCGAACACTTCGACGCCGTCACGGCGCACGATCACCCAATCGCCTTCTTCCAGGTACGACACCCGCTGCGTCAGCGGCGCGAGCGCCAGGGCATCGGAGCCCAGGAAGGTTTCACCCTCGCCATAGCCAACCACCAGCGGCGAGCCCAGGCGCGCGCCGATCAGCAGATCGGGATGCTGGCGGAACGCAATGGCCAGGGCAAAGGCGCCGCGCAGCTGCGGCAGCACGGCCTTGACCGCCTCGGCCGGGCTCTTGCCCGCCTCCACCAGCTCCGAAACCATGTGCGCCACCACTTCGGTGTCGGTCTCGCTTTCAAACGTGCGGCCGCGCGCGATCAGCGCCTCGCGCAGGGAGCGGAAATTCTCGATGATGCCGTTGTGGACCAGCGCCACTTCGCCGGTCGCATGGGGGTGTGCGTTGCTGGTGGTGGGGGCGCCGTGCGTGGCCCAGCGGGTGTGGGCAATGCCGATCAGGCCCGGCGCGGGATTGACCGCCAGCTCCTTGACCAGGTTGTTGAGCTTGCCCTCGGCGCGGCGGCGCACGAGTTGCCCGTCGAACACGGTGCAGACCCCGGCGCTGTCATAGCCGCGATATTCCATGCGACGCAGGCCATCGACCAGCCGGTCCGCGACTTCTTCCTTGCCGACGATTCCGATAATTCCGCACATGGATTGGGGCCCACACTTTCTTCAGGATTGGGAGATAACGCGAATGGCCGGCATCATGGCCGGATAATTCTTGGCATTTCGTGTCTGTCCGGCCTCTTGCGACCCGCCTGCTTTCGACCGGGTGAACCGGCAGATGAATTCGCGGACATGATCGCGGCCGGGTCAGGCAAAGGGGCCTACTTCTTGCCTTCGGCCTTCTTCTTCTTCATCGCATCGTGAAAGCGATCGGCCCAGCCCGGCTTGACCAGTTGCTCGGCCCGCACCAGGCGCAGTTCTCCATCAGACACATCGCGCGACACCGCGCTGCCCGCCGCCACGATGGCATCGGCGCCAATGCGCACGGGGGCGATCAGCGCAGAGTTGGAGCCGATGAAAGCGCGCTCGCCAATCACCGTGCGATACTTGAAATAGCCGTCATAGTTGCAGGTGATCGTGCCCGCGCCGATGTTGGCGCCGGCGCCCACTTCAGCATCGCCCAGATAGGTCAGGTGGTTGGCCTTGGCACCGGCACCCAGGCGCGCGTTCTTCACTTCCACGAAATTGCCCACGCGGCTGTTCTGCTCCAGCGTGGCGCCGGGCCGCAGGCGGGCGAACGGCCCCACCGACACGCCGCTTTCCACGGTGCAGCCTTCGAGATGGCAGAACGCGTGGATCACCACATTGTTCGCAACGGTGACACCTGGACCAAACACCACGTTCTGTTCCACCGTCACATCGCGGCCGAGCACGGTATCATGCGAGAACCACACGGTTTCGGGCGCGACCAGGCTGGCGCCGTCGGCCATTGCCACCAGGCGGCGGCGCTGCTGCCAGCGGCCTTCGGCCTGGGCCAGTTCTGCCCGGCTGTTGATTCCGGCCACTTCGTCGGGATCGTCGGTCACCACCACGGCGCTGGTCTTGCCCGCGGCATTGGCCACGTTGACGATATCGGTGAGGTAATATTCGCCCTGGGCATTGTCGTTGCCCACTTGCGCCAGCAGCGCGAAGAGGTCGCCGCCCTTCACCGCCATCAGCCCGGAATTGCACAGCGTGCAGGCGCGCTCGGCCTCGCTCGCGTCCTTGTGCTCCACCATCTTCACCACGCGGTCACCCTCGGCGATGACCCGGCCATATTGCAGGGCATCGTCAGGGCGGAAGCCGAGCACGACCACGGCCGGGGCATCGGCCGCATGCAGCCGATCGAGCATGGCCTGCATCGTCTGCGCGCGCACAAACGGCACGTCACCATAGAGGATCAGCACATCGCCAGCGAAACCGGCCAGCGCATCTTGGGCCTGCTGCACGGCGTGGCCGGTGCCCAGTTGCGGTTCCTGCACCGCAATCGTGGCACTGCCGCCCAGCGCCTTTTCCAGCTGGTCACGACCATGGCCGGCCACCACCACCTGATGCGCCGGCGCCAGTTGCGCCGCGCTGGCCATGAGATGCAGCAGCATCGGCCGCCCGGCGACCGGATGCAGCACCTTGTGCAGATCGCTTTTCATGCGGGTGCCCTTGCCTGCAGCAAGGATGACAAGAGCGAGAGGAGCGGTGGCCGAGGGCGACTGGGTTTGCGTGGTCATGGCTGCATCCTTGCCAGCTTATGCTTGCAGTTTCCAGAACGGGTGGGCACTGGCTTGCAACATGACCGATTTTCCATTTTCCATCGTTGGGTTCGATCTGGACGGCACCCTATGCGATACCGCCGCTGACCTGGGCAACGCGCTCAACCGCACGCTGGAATATGCCGGGCGGCAGACCTTCCCCCTCGATGTGGTGCGCCGCTTCATCGGCGGGGGATCGGGGCAGATGCTGCGCAATGCCCTGGCCGAAAGCGGCGGCTATGACGAGGCAGAGTTCAAGCCGCTGCAGGATCGCCTGTTCGCCTATTACGGCGAGGCGATCGCGGTGCATTCCCGGCTCTATCCTGGCGGGGCAGAAATGCTCGACGCACTGGCCGCGCGCGGCGTGACCGTCGCGGTGGCGACCAACAAGCGCGAGGAATTCGCGCGACAGTTGCTGGACGAACTGGGCCTTTCACCCCGCTTTGCCACGATAATCGGCGGCGATACGCTGGGCCCGGGCAAGGCCAAGCCGGCGCCCGACATGCTTGAGGAAATGATCGCGCGCTGCGGTGGCGGCCGGGCCGCGTTCGTGGGCGATACCACGTTCGACATTGGCGCGGCGCGCGCGGCAGGCCTGCCGGTCGTGGCGGTCAGTTTCGGGTTCCATGACCTGCCGCCGCCGCTCCTGGGTGCCGACGCGGTGATCGATCACTTCGATGCGCTGGTGCCAACGCTGACGGCGCTGGGCTGAGCATCGAGCAGCGCGAGCAGCCCACGCTCGTCGCGCGAGAGCCATTGCGTGGCGCGGGGCAATCGCAGCCCCGCGCGCCATTCCGCCTGATCGGGCACGAGGGCCAGCACGGCGGGATGGATGTAGCTCTTGCGGGCAATCGTGGGTGTATTGCCCAGCCGATCGGACACCTGCGCCAACAGTTCCTTGAGCGGCACGTTCTGTTCGGCATGGGCCAGCGCGCCAAATGCCAGAACGCTGGCATGCCAGGTGCGGAAATGCTTGGCGGTGAATTCCGCCCCGGTCACGCTGCGCAGCCAGGCGTTGATGTCGGCCGAGCCGACCGGACATGGCGCGCCATCTTCGCCCAGGTACTGGAACAAGTGCTGGCCGGGCAGGTCCTGCATTCGCCGAACGAAACGCACGAGGGCGCGATCGGTCAGGCGCATGTCCCGCTCCACGCCCGACTTGGCGCGGAAGCGCAGCCGCAGGCTTTGCCCGCGCAGTTCGACATGCTTCATGCGCAGCGTCGTGGCGCCAAAGCTGGCGTTGGCGCGGGCATAGGCCTCGTTACCGATGCGAATCGCACCGGTGTCGAGCAGGCGGACCACCGAGGCGATGCAGCGTTCTTGGCTGAGCCCCCGGCCCGATAGCGCCGCTTCGACGCGGGCGCGAATTTTGGGCAGCAGCGCGCCGAATGCCGCGCAGCCGTCAAACTTTTCCGCCTCGCGCGCGGCGCGGAAATCGGGGTGATAGCGGTATTGCTTGCGGCCGCGCGCATCGACACCGGTCGCCAGGATATGGCCATGCGGCATCGGGCAAAACCACGCGTCGCGATAGGCCGGCGGCAGCGCCACCGCATTGAGGCGGTCGATCTCTGTCCGGTCGGCGATGCGTTGCCCGGCATGATCGCGATAGCACCATCCGCGCCCCGCACGCCGCCGCGTGATGCCCGGTGCACTATCGTCCACATACACCAGTCGGCTCTTGCCCGATTCCTGCAAAACGGCTTTCCTGTTCAACGCTTGCCTCTCCGACAGGCCAACGCCACAACATGTCTTGCAGTTCCCCCGGCGCCTCGTCAGAATGATAGGCAACCTAACAAACTTCCGTTGCAGAGGAACGACCATGTCCGAAGAATATACGCCGCCCAAGGTCTGGACCTGGGACAAGGCCAACGGTGGTGCTTTTGCCAGCGTCAACCGCCCCACGGCCGGCCCCACCCACGACAAGGATCTGCCGGTGGGCGAGCACCCGTTCCAGCTCTATTCGCTGGGCACGCCCAATGGCCAGAAGGCCACGATCATGCTGGAAGAGCTGCTGGAAGCCGGCATTGCCGAAGCCGAATACGATGCCTGGCTGATCAAGATCTTTGAAGGTGACCAGTTTTCATCGGGCTTTGTCGATATCAACCCCAATTCCAAGATTCCCGCGCTGGTGGATCACAGCGGCGCCACCCCGTTCCGCGTGTTCGAATCCGGCGCGATCCTGATGCATCTGGCCGAAAAGTTCGGAAAGTTCCTGCCCACGCAAAACCCGGCGCGGGCGGAATGCCTGTCGTGGCTGTTCTGGCAGATCGGCTCTGCCCCGTTCATGGGCGGCGGCTTTGGCCACTTCTACAACTATGCCCCGATCAAGATCGAATATGCGATCGATCGCTATGCCATGGAAACCAAGCGCCTGTTCGACGTGGCCAACCGCCGCCTGGCGGAAAGCCGCTACCTGGGCGGCGAAGACTACACCATCGCCGACATTGCCGCCTATACCTGGATGGGCAATCTCTATCGCGGCGAAGCCTATGGCGATGCGGCCACGTTCCTTTCGATGCACGAATACGAGCACGTCGGCCGCTGGGTGGGCGAGATCGACCAGCGCCCCGCCGTGCTGCGCGGGCGCCTTGTGAACAGCGCCAAGGGGATCGCCGAACGCCACAGCGCTGCCGATTTCGACAGCCTGCCGCCCGAAAAGCTCAAGGGCATCGTCAAGGGTTTCTGACCGCCCTGAAACTGGTCCGCGGCACCTGCCCCCTCCCCTTCGGGAGGGGCGCAGGCATCGCCAAGTTATCCCCAGCTACCCCCTTCCCATTCACGATTGGCCCGCTATAAGCGCGCGCTCTGCTGGGGCGTCGCCAAGTGGTAAGGCACCGGTTTTTGGTACCGGCATTCGCAGGTTCGAATCCTGCCGCCCCAGCCAATATTGCGGCCCATTTTGACCAACAAGGTCTCATGGCGTCGAAAAAAATGTACTGTTTTCAGCGACTTATTTCGTAATTCTGCCCCACCCCGGAGCCATTCCGATCAGGCAGTTTCATGCGATTTGTTGGTCACCCTGTTGGTAAAAACAGGCCTCGAAGGCAGTGCAAAGGTCCTGGCAGGATCGGATCCGCGACAGCTGAGCCGGAGTCCCGACCATGCTGACCGATCAACTCATCATTTCCCTTGTTGCCCGGACTTCGCCGATCAAACGCTCAGACGGTGGCGGCCTGCACATCGTCGCCATGCCCAACGGCAAGAAGCGCTGGCGCCTGGCCTATCGGTTCGACAACAAGCAAAAGACCGTCGATGGCGGCGAGTATCCTGGGACCAGCCTTCACCGCGCCCGGGTCTGGGCGGAAGAGATGAAGGAACTTGTCGCCAACGGCGTCGATCCGATCGCCCACAAGAAGGAAGCGAAGTTCCAGGTCGCGGCCAATCAGACGACATTCGCCACACTGGCGCGTGAATGGATCGAGGCACGCCGGCCAGCTTGGTCGCCGCGCTACGCGCGATTAATCGAGGGCCGCCTGCAGAACGACATCCTCCCCATCATTGGGGACAAGCCGATCAGATCGATCCTGCCTCGCACCATGCTGGAAGCGCTCCGGGTCATCGAAGCGCGAGGGTCGTATGAGATGGCGCATCGCATCAAGAACCACTGCAGCGAAATCTTCCGCTTCGGCATTCCCGACGGGCGCTGCGAAAGCGATCCCTGCCGCGATCTGTCGGCGGCGATGATCAAACCGCCGCCAGTACGCCACCGCGCCAAGATCGAGATCAAGCAGCTCCCGGAATTCTTTGCCCGTCTCAACGCCGACGGTGGCTCGCGCATGAGCCATCTCGCGTTGCGCTGGACGATTCTCACGATGGTGCGGACCCAGGAGACTCGATTTGCGCAGTGGAGCGAATTCGAAGGGCTTGGCGGTCAAGAACCGCTCTGGCGGATACCGCCGGAACGCATGAAGATGCGGTCGGAACACCTGGTTCCGCTCCCGCCTCAAGCCGTCGCTTTGCTGCGCGAGATTCGCGATGCCAACGTCTACGGTCGCGCGGGCAACGAACGCCTCGGGAAATTTCTCTTTCCCGTCGCGGGTTCACGGTCTGACGTGATCAGCGAAAATCGGATGCTCGAAGTGATGTATCGGATGGGGCTGCGTGGCAAAGCAACGGTGCACGGCTTTCGATCCTTGGCCAGCACTGTGCTCAACGAGTCGGGCAAATTCATGCCCGACTGGATCGAGATGCAGTTGGCGCACATGCCCCGAGGCGTAAGGGGCGTTTACAACTCGGCACGCTACATCCCGCATCGGCGCGAGATGATGGCCTGGTGGGCCAAATATCTCGATGCCGCCGAGGAAGCGGCCCCGATGGCTTTGGAGGGTTTCAAAATCGAAAAGCGAAAAGCGGACAAGGCGTTGGCCTGGTTTGAGACCCAGTGGTAAGGCGAATTTGACGTTTATGACTGACCCCCTAGTCGGATCAACGGTGGCGGCGGCTCGGTATGCGCC
>NZ_LJHO01000016.1:0-63154 GCF_001295765.1 Novosphingobium sp. AAP1
CGCAACACACACAAGCCCCGGCCAAGGCACGGGGCTTTCTGGCGTTCAGGATCCCGCTAATCGGCGGCAAAACGCCACCAGGCGGCATCGCCCGTGCTGGCCAGCCTGGCTGAATCCGAGCGCGAGCCGCAAGCGCAGGTCCATTGCGGAACCTTTTTGCGCTGCAGCAAATATCAAAATGCTTTGGTCCTTTTCAAATTGCTTCATACACAAGGCCGGTATCTATCCGTTTAGATACCGTGATTTAGGGGCAATCGTTGGACCATCATCAACCTGTTCGTCGCCCGTCGCGGGCGAACTTTCTGCGCGCGCAAGCCAGCCTGGCTGCCATGGCGGTCGTCTTGCCAGCCCATGCCTGGGCGCAATGCGCGGAAACGACGGACACTGCGGTGACCTGTACCGGCACTTCCAGCGATGGTTATGTCATCACGCGTTCGGGTACGGCCCTGACGGTTGACGAGGGCGCCAGCCTCAACACCAACGGCCCGGCGGCGATCACGGTAGCGATGCCGGCCACAGCGTCGTTTCAGTCGCGCTATGCCACGATCACGGTCAACGGTGCTGTGTCGAATACGGGGACTGCGGGCATCGCCGTGCTATCTGGGCCAGCCGATTCCAGCGGCACCGATTTTGCCGGCTCCAGCGTCAATCTTAGCGTTGGCGAGAACGGCACGGTCGCGGGCGCGTACGGCATCACCTTGGCGAGAAGCCCTGGCAATCCCTATGGCAGCACCTGGCTGTCGATCGCCAATGCCGGCACCATCACCGGCACGAGTGGCGTGGCGATCTACGATACCAACCCCAATTTCAGCTTCAACACGATCTACAACACCGCCAGCGGGTTTATCGGCGCGATCCAGGCCAATGCCGCAATTCGCAACAGCGGCACGATCGACGGCGGGACGCTGAGCGCGATCGCGCCATCGCTGGGCAATAGCGCATATTATCGCACGGTATGGAACGACGGCACGATCACGTCTGGCAGTGCCAGCCCCACCATCGCGCTCAGCTATGGCACGGTGACCAACAGCGGGACGATCAGCAACACCGGCAGCGGGGCTGCGATCGGCGGTGCGTCATACCTGACGCTGACCAACCTTGCGGGCGGCACGATCAGCGCCAGTGGCGCCAGCGTGATCGACGGAACGCCGGTCCAGGCGGACATTACCAACAGTGGCGTGATCACCAACACCGGCAATGGCACGATCATTGCCACTGGCAGCGGCACGCTCAATGTCACCAACGCTGCCGGCGGCGTGATCTCGGTCAAGCCCGGCAATACCGCGTTGAGCACGCAAGGCAGCTTCAACCTGGTGAACCAGGGCACAATCGTCGGCAATGTCCTCACCGGGTCTGGCAACAGCACGATCGATTCATCCCACGGGTCGATCGCCGGCAATGTCGTGTTCGGATCGGGCGATGACGTGCTGGTGGCGACGCTCAACGGCGGGAACCTGGTAACTGGCATTTCCGGCGCAATCGATGGCGGCGCCGGGGTCAACACCCTGAAGCTGGTGACCAGCAGCGATGCGACACTGTCGGCAGCGCCGGTGCTGCCGACGCATTTCACCCAGCTCAGCCTGGCGCCCATCTTTGGCACGACGCTGACCGTGGCAAGCGCCTATCCCGCCGTGTCGTCGCTCTACTTCGATAGTGCTGGAACGCTCTTGAACCAGGCCAGGATCAGCGGGACCGGAACGGTGGTGAGCAACACTTCGTTCTATCCAGCGGGCGGAACGTTCGTGAACGAGGGCACTATTACCAGCCAGACCGGCGGTGATGCTTATGCCGTCGACCTTGCCAATACCGTCATCGATAACAAGGCATCCATTTCCGCAAGCGGCAATGGCCTCAGGACAAACGGCGACAATTTCACCAATAGCGGCACGATCACCGCGGGCGGCACGGCTGCCTCGGTCTATACTGGCTCGGGCTTCAGCAACAGCGGCACGATCCGTTCGACCGGCGGAACTGCCCTGGAACTGACCTATACCTGTATCTGCACATCCGGCACCAACAGCGGCACGATTGCTGGAGCGACGACCGGGGTTCTGCTGGGTGACGGGATCCTGACCAATACCGGACAGATCAGCGCGTCTGGAACGGCCGTGATGCTGGGAGCCTATGCCCAGATCGATAACCGCGCCGGGGGGATCATCACCGGCGGCAGTGCCGCCGTCGCGCCAAGCGAGTCCTGGGCATTTTACATCCGTGTCTATAACGCCGGCACGATCAATGGGGACGTCAAGATCGCCACTCGCACTGGCAACTCCTCCTATGGCGGGACGATGTACATTGCGACCAGTGGTGGGATGCTCAACGGCAATCTGACCCTGGGGCGGGATGACGTGCTGATGACCACGCTGAGTGGGCCGGGAACCAGCGGCTTTGCCGGGATCAACGGCGTGGTTCAGGCGGATCATTCGGAATTGCGATATGACGTGACGGGCGACGCGAGCGCCACCCTGGCGCTGCCCAGTGGCTTTGCCCGCGTCGGCTATCAGGTTGCGAGCGGCACCACCCTGGCATTGCATGCCGATGGAACCTGGGGTTCCACGGTGAGCATCGCCGGCACCGGCAATGTCGTGCTGAGCGGTACGGTCGCCACGACCGACATGGTGGCCTTGGGCACGACGTCGGTGATTCCGACCCAGGCCACTGGATACAATGGCAGCGTCGCGAGCATACCTGCCACGATCACCAACAATGGCACGCTGTCAGCCACGCGCAGCGGTACGACCAATCCGGTGGGCACGGTCGTGCTGCCCACGGCATACTATTCCTATGAGACGGGCACGACGTTCATCAACAACGGGACTGTCCGCCTGACCGACAGCTCTTCGGGCGGCAATACTATTAACTATTATGGCGCCGTCACCGCGCAAGCCGTGGTGAATGCCGGCACGATCGTGGCCGATGGCAGTGTGGGCGTGACTGCCAGCACACTGACGAACACGGGCAGTATCACCGCGAGCCAAAGCGCGGTGCAAATGATCGGCACCACGGTGAACAACAGCGGCGCGCTCGTCAGCACGGGTGGCGCTGCCATCGCCATGTCGACCAATGGCTATTACAGCGGGACAAACCAGGTGACCAACCTGGCTGGTGGCACGATCACCGGCGTTGGCGACGCGGTGGAGATGGGCGGTGGGTTGGTGCGCAACGCTGGCGTCATCAACGGGACTGTCGATCTGGGTTATTCCCAAGTCTATGACCGCGCTTACAACAGCGGCGTCTATATTGCTGATGGCGGGACGATCAACGGGAACCTGCTGTTCGGCGACGGCAATGATCAGCTGATCGAGACGGGAGCCGGTTTCGGCGTGACCGGCATGATCGATGGTGGAGCAGGCACCAACTCGGTGGGGCACCTGCGCAGCGGCACGGCAACCGTAACGCTGGGCGAGGCATTGCCCGCAGGTTTCACGCAGGAACTCGCGATCGCCGACGGCGCCGACGCGCAGGTCACTATCGCCGGGCCATCCGGCTATACCGGCAACATCTTGGTCGCTGGTACCGGCACGATCATCAACCAGCTGGCCACGACCGGCGGCGTAAGCACGCTCTCGGGCTATACCGTCCAACTCGTGCCTGGCCTGCAGGGCGATCTGGCGGGCTTCGTCAATCGCGCGGATATCGGCCGGGCCTGGGTGGCCACGGCGTTGTTCGACAATAGCGCCAGCATTGGTTCGCCGACCTTGACGGGGTCTGCCGTTGCGGCGTGGAGCAGATCCAGCCTGACTTTCAACAACAGCGGCAGCATCGGGAACAATGGCGTAAGCCCGGCTGTCGACCTGGCGGCCAATACCTTCGCTGGCAGCAGTGTGACCAACAGCGGCGTGATCAGTGGCGGCCTCAGCATCGTGGATGGCGGTTACAGCTATCCACCGACAGCAGAAGCCGGCACCCTCACGATCGTCAACAGTGGCACGATCACGGGCTTCACGCCGCAGACCGATCCCGATTGGTACGGCTATGGGCAGCCCGTCGGCTATGCCGTTTCTGTCGCGGCTGACGTCAGCAACATGGTCTCGTTTGACAACAGTGGCCGTATCGTTGGGAACGTCTATCTGTTGAGCGGCAATGCCACGCTGATCAACAGCGGATCGATCACGGGCGACATCGTGACCCGCAGCGGTGACGACCGTCTGGTGATGAACGGTGCGTTTGCCGGATCGATCTATGCCGGCGGCGGCACCAATGTGCTGGAAATCAACGGTGGCAGCCAGGCCGCACCAGTGGCGTTGGACACGGTAATCGGGGTTTCGAGCCTGACCCAAAGCGGTGGATTTGCCACACTGGCAAACCAGGGCAGTTTTGGCAGCGTGGTGCTGACCGGTGGGCGGCTCGTTGGCCTGGCCGGCTCGGTGATGTACGCCGACAGCATTACCGTGGGGCGTGGCGCGGTGTTCGGTTCGGCGGGCACGGTCAACGGCAATATCACGGTGAGCGGCACGCTCAGCCCAGGTGCGTCGCCTGGGACGATGACGGTCAATGGCAACGTGCTGCTGGCCACCGGATCGACCACGGTGTTCGAAATCGCGCCCAGTGCCCGTGACAAGCTGAACATCAACGGGACGCTGACGATCAATTCCGGGAGCACGTTGCAGATCGTGGCGACCACGCCGGTCAAGGTCGGTTCCACGCTGGACCTGATCAGTGCATCGGGCGGGGTGACCGGCCAGTTTGACACGGTAACGGGCCTGGCCGGTTCGCTGCGCACCTTGGCCAACGGTGACCTGGGCCTGCTGGTGCAGTTTGCCAATGCCCCGGGCTATGCGCCGCAGGTGCGCCGCGCGATCGGCTATATCAACACTGCCATGGCGGCGGCCGATGCACCAGCGGCGCTGTTCCCCGCGCTCGACAGCTTGCAGGACAGCCAGGGTGCACCGATCGTTGCAGCGTTCGCACGCCTGACGCCAGAACCCTATGCCGATGCGCTGCAGATCGGCACGGAAACCGCGCTGGCCCTGGCCAGCACCACCCGGACAATGGGCGAGGCCGAGGCGCGTGGCGACAGCCATGTCTTCGGGTTTGGCCAGATGGTGGGTGGCACGCGCCAGTTCAGTGCCAATGGCGCGCAAGGAGTGAGCGCGGCAACGCTCAATGGCTATGGCGGCCTGGTTGGCCTGGGTGTCGGTGGCGAAGGCTATGCCGTCGCTGCCTATGTCGGGTGGATGGACCGCCACCAGACGATTGCCAGCCTGGGTGCATCAACCAAGGCCAGCGGCGCGATCGGCGGCGTGACCGCGCGGTTTGGCGGAAAAACCCGCGTGACGCTGTCTGCCAGCTATGACGATGCCGATGCCTTTACCCGCCGCACCGTGCCCGATGTCGGGGTGATCACGGCCAGCTATTCGCTGCCCAGCTGGTCTTTCGATGCCTCGCTCAGCCGCACGGTCCCGCTGGGATCGGGTTGGTTGTTGCGTCCGCAAGTGGGCACGACCTGGGTGCGGACCAGCCACGAGGCGATCCAGGAAGCGAGCGCCCATCCCTTTGCCCTCGATGTGGCGCGGGCGCGCCTGACCCAAGGCTTCGTCGACGCCGGGCTCGGCTTCGAGACCGCGCCGGATGCCGCCTCGCCGTGGCGTCGCTTTGTCACGCTGGGCATGCGCTATCGCGTGCAGGGGCGCCAGGCGCGCGCGTTTGCCAGCCTGGCGGGCTCGACCGACGAGCTGGAGGCCGTGGGTGTGCGGCGCAACCGCTTGAGTGCCAGCCTGGTGGCTGGCGTCGAGTATCAGATGGCGCCGGGCGCCAAGCTGTTCCTCACCGGTTCGGGCGAGTTGGGCGCACCCAGCAATGGCGGCAGCGCCACGGCAGGGCTTCGCTTCCGGCTGTGATTCCCGGCGCTCAGGACAGGCGGCGAACCGCCTCGTCCTGGGCGATCAGGGGCAGCAGGGCGTTCATGTCCGGCCCGTGGTCCATGCCGGTCAGCGCCTGGCGCAGCGGCAGGAACAGGGCCTTGCCCTTGCGGCCGGTGCTGTCTTTGAGCGCGGCAGTAAGCGCGGGCCAGGGATTGGCCCAATCGAGCGCGGCGGCAACCTGCGCGGCTTGAGACAGGAAGGCGCGGGTCTCTTCATCGAACGCCGGCGAGGCAATCGGCCCCTGGATCACCTGCCACCAATCGGCCGCTTCGCCGATGTGGGCCAGGTTGGGGCGGATCGCTTCCCACGCCGCCGCGCCCATGCCGGCGGGCAGCAGGGCAGCGACGCGGTCATAGGGCAGGCGATGGACCACGGCGGCGTTGACGCGTTGCAGTTCCGCCTCGTCAAACCGGGCTGGCGCGCGGCCGAAATGGGCGAGATTGAAACTGGCGGCGAGGTCTGCCGCGTCGAGCGCCGGATCGACCGGATCGGACGTGCCGAGGCGGGCGAGCAGGGCAACCAGGGCTTCGGGCTCGATTCCCGCCTCGCGCAAGTCGGCCACGCCGAGCGAGCCCAGGCGCTTGGACAGCTTGCCCTCGCTGCCGGTCAGCAGCGCTTCGTGGGCAAAGCGGGGGGGCTGGGCGTTGAGAGCCAGGAACATCTGCACTTGCGTGGCGGTGTTCGACACGTGGTCTTCGCCGCGCAGCACATCGGTTACGCCCATTTCAATATCGTCGATCGCGCTGGGCAGCATATAGAGCCACGAGCCATCGGCGCGGCGCACCACCGGATCGGACATCTGGCGCGGATCGAAATGCTGCGGCCCGCGAATGCCATCGTCCCAGGTGATCGGGGTGTCGTGATCCAGCATGAAGCGCCAGTGCGGCTTGTCACCGGCAGCGGCGCGGGCGGCGTGATCGGCCTCGGTCAGGGAAAGGGCGGCGCGGTCATAGATCGGCGGCAACCCGCGCCCGAGCAGGATCTTGCGTTTCAGATCAAGTTCCTGCGCGGTTTCATAGCAGCGATAGAGCCGGCCCTGGGTGATCAGTCGCTCGAACGCGGCCTCGTAAATGGCAAAGCGCGCAGACTGGCGCTCTTCGCGCTCGGGATGGAGGCCAAGCCAGGCAAGATCAGCGCGGATCGCTTCGACATGCTCCTCGCGGCTGCGTGCCGCATCGGTATCGTCGATGCGCAGCAGGAAGCGCCCACCATGCTTTTGCGCCAGCAACCAGTTGTGCAGCGCGGTGCGGATGTTGCCGACATGCAGGCGGCCGGTGGGCGAGGGCGCAAAGCGGGTAACCACAGTCATGGCCCGCGCTATAGCGCGATTGGCGGCCAAGGCCAGCCGGGGACTTATCCGAACAGGCGCGGCGCCAGCTGGGCAACCTCGGCATCGGTCAGTTCGATGTGGAATACATCGGCGAGGGTGCGCTGCCAGGCGGCTGCATCGAGAAGTTCGCTGACGTCGCGCCCATGCGCGGTCTGCACTGTCATCTGGCGATCGAGCAGCGAGGCAAAGCCCTGCGGCTGCACGATCGAGACGATGCAGGCCTGGGTAAAGCGCGATTCCGGCCGGGTGGCGACCCAGTGGTTGGCCATGGCCAGGTCCAGCGCAGCCACTTCGGTGGTGTCGAAGCTGTATTGCGCCTCCCACGTGGCGCCGTCCTGGCTGCGTTCCACCTCCCATTCGCCGCGCAGCGAGCCGGGCGCGCGGGCGCGGCGCAGGCGGTGGCGATAGCCATCGGCAGCGAGCGCGCTGGCGCCGTCAGCCAGCGGCATGGGCGGCACATAGGACGAACCGAAACCGGCATCGGCCAGCCACTGCTCGCCGGCCAGCGTCACCAGGCTGAACGTGTGGGTGCGCGGTGGCACCACGCCGGGCAAGACCCGCAACCATACCCGTGCCAGCAGCGGCCGCGTGGGCATGCCCATGGTGGCCAGCATCGCCCCGAACAGGCGATTATGTTCAAAGCAATAGCCGCCGCGCGGCCGATCGACCAGTTTGCCCCGGATATCGGCCGGTTCCAGGCCGATGCCCCGGCCCAGCATCACGTCAAGATTTTCAAACCCGATCGCCTGGCGATGGGCGCGCTGCACCTGTTCGAGGCCCTGCGGCGTGGCAGCGGGGGCGGCGGCAAGGCCGATGCGGGCGAGATAGCTGGGCAGATCGCAGATCATGCGCCGCCACTTAACGGCTATGGCCTACAAGGCAATCACCAGATCGCGGGTGATCTGGTCTACGCTGGTGCAGCCGCATTGCGCCATGGCCAGTTCGAATCCGGTGCGCAGGATGTGCAGCATATGCGCCACGCCGGCCATGCCGCCCACCGCCAGGGCATGGTATTGCGGCGCGCCGACCAGCACCGCCCGCGCGCCCAGCGCCATGGCCTTGAGCACATCGGTGCCGCTGCGGATACCTCCATCGAACAGCAGCGGATAGTCGGCGCCCAGCGCGGCATGCATCGCCGGCAGCAGCATCAGCGCGGGCGCCACGCCATCGAGCACGCGCCCGGCATGGTTGGAGACGATCACCCCATCGGCCCCGGCATCGCGGGCGCGCAGCGCGTCATCGGGGTGGAGCAAGCCCTTGACCACCAAAGGCAGCGTGGTTTCGCGGCGCAGCCAGGCCAGGGTGTCCCAGGTTGGGGCCTGCGCGGCGAGCGCGCTGCCGAAGACCAGCTGGCCGCTGTGGGCATGGGTGTGATGACGCGGCGGCGCCTGCCCGGCAAGATTGGCTGCCTCCACGCCGGGCGGCAGAGTGAACTCGGCACGCTTGATGGCGGCATCCACCGTTACCACCAAGGCGCAATAGCCGGCTGCCTCGGCCCGGCGCACCAGGGCGAGCGTGTCTGCCGGATCGGGCTGGACATAGAGCTGGAACCAGGCGGGCGGCGGCGCGGGGCGCTGCAATTCCCTGGCCGCATCGTGCAGGGCCTGGATGATCGCTTCCAGCGTCCCGCTCGACAAGGTGCTGGCCACCAGCGCGGTGTCGAGCGCGGCGGCGGCCTGGGCCGTGGCGATTTCTCCCTGGGCATGGGCCAGCCGCTGATAGGCCACCGGGGCGAGCAGGATCGGCGCGGCGTGGGCCTGGCCGAACAGCATGGTGCCGGTGCTGCCGCCATCGAGCGGGCGCAGCATGCGCGGCACCAGGCCCCAGCGCGCCAGGGCGGCACGGTTGGCAGCGGTGTGGCCCTGCTGGATATGTGCCCAGGTGGCCGGATCGATGAGTGCGGCGGCGTGCCGCTCATAATCATCCAGCGTGGCGATGTCCGCCGGCAGGGGCGCGCCGGTCATGGCTGCGACCAGCGGCGCAGCAGATTGTGATAGACGCCGGTGAGCGCCGCGACCGAGGGATGATCGGGCTGGTCGGCGGCAAGGGCCTGGATCGCCTGGTCCATCTCGAACAGGCTGCGGCGGTCGGCCTCGGCCGGGACCAGGCTTTGCGTCCAGAAGAATGCGGCCAGGCGGGCGCCCCGCGTCACCGGGGTGACATGGTGGTGGCTGGTACCGGGATAGAGCACCATGTCACCTGCGGCGAGCTTTACCCGGTGCGCGCCATAGCTGTCTTCCACCACCAGTTCGCCGCCGTCGTATTCGTGTGGATCGGACAGGAACAGGGTGCTGGAAATGTCGGTGCGCACATAGGTGTCGGTGCCGGGCATGCGGAACAGGGCGTTGTCGATGTGGCTGCCATAAGTGCCGCCGCCTTCATAGCGGTTGAAACGCGGCGGCAGCACGCGCAGCGGCAGCGCGGCGGCGATGAACAGCGGCGTCTGGCCGAGCCGTTCGAGAATGCGCTGGCCCAGCGCGGAGCCCACCGCGCTGTCGAGCGGCAATTGCAGGTTGGCCTTGGCGCGCACGGCGAGATGGCCGGCGGTGGCGCGGCCGTCTTCCCATTCGGCCTGGGCCAGCGCGGCGCGGGCCTGCACCACGTCGTCCGGCGAAAGGACGCCGGGAATATGCAGCATCATGGCAGTGGCTTTCAGCCTTGCAGCACGAAGGGAATGGACACCAGGCCCTGGACCATCACGGTTTGCCCGTTCTGGCGCGTCGGTGTCCAGCGCCAATGGCGCACGGCGGCCAGTGCGGCGCGATCGAGCCGGTCAAACCCGCTGGAGCGGGACAGGCCGATATCGGCGACACGGCCATCGAGCCCCACCGTGACATTGAGCACGACAGTGCCCTGCTCGCGCGCGCGGCGCGAATCGATGGGGTAGCGCGGCGGGCTGGCATCTACCAGGTTGGCCGACAGATCGCGGCCCTTGGCAATCGCTGGCGCGGCCGGTGCGGCCGGGGCTGGCGCCGCCACCGGGGCTGGCGCAGCGGCCGGGGCGGGGGTGGGCACGACAACCGGCGCGGCGACGGGGGCGGTGGCGATCGTCGGTGCGGGCAAGGCCAGTGTAATCGGTGGCGGCGGCGCCACGATGGGCGAGGCAGGCTGCACCGGCGCGCGCGGTGGCTGCTGCGCGGCCTGAGGCGGCGGCGGTGGTGGTGGCGTGAGATCAGCCGAAAGGCGCACCGCCGTGAGCGTGTGATGGCGCGGCTTGGCCGCCACGATGCCCAGCGACAGGAAAGCCACGAGCAATGCGCCAACGGCAGCGCCCGCCCCGATCATGGCCAGCCCGCGCGGTCGGCTCGGTTCATAGCGCGCAGGCTGCCAGGTGGCAGGCCGCAGCGGCACGACCTCTCCGCGCAGGCCGGACGATGCCTGGCGCGGCGCAAGGGTTGGCGTTGCGATCAAACTGGCCTGGCTGCTCACTATTCTGGCCCCCGTTGGCGGTTTGGCAGGTTATTGAGAGTCATTCGCATAGCCGCTTCTCCGGCGCGAGTCGAGAGAATAGATCGCAATAGCGTTCCGAGCCTTCGGCCAGATGGCTCTGACCGTGTGCATGGGGGCTACATTGCGGACGTCTCACCGCCCGTGGCGATGGCGGATTTCTAGGTCGCGCGGTGCTTAGGAGCCTTGAGGCAGATCAAATTGGCGAATCATTATCAATAGCGTTGCGACTGATAGCAATTCGCATTAAAGCGCTCTGCGGCATCGGCGGGGCCGGATGCGCATGCCCGCCGGGACCAGGGATCGGCGCAAGCGCGCCGCAGCCTGCCGCAACGAATGATATGTTTCGCGCAAAGGATGAATGAGTGAGGGACAGTTTTGATCGTGCCGGTGCGGCGGGGGCCGCCGGTTTTCTCGCGCTGGGTTGCATCAGTCTGATCGCGGGTGCCGCACCCGCCCTAGCCCAGGATGCAACGGCCGCGCAAAACCCCGAGCCGCGCGTGCTGGGCGGCGTGACCGTCACCGATACCGCCATTACCGAGGGCAGCTACAAGACCGAACGGGCCGCATCGCCCAAGTACACCGCCCCGCTGCTCGATACGCCGCGCACGGTCACGGTGATCCCCGCGCAGGTGCTGCAGGACAATGCCACGGCCAGCCTGGCCGATGCGCTGCGCTTCGTGCCGGGCATCACCCTGGGCGCGGGCGAAGGCGGCAATCCGCAGGGCGATCGGCCGTTCATCCGTGGCGCCGATGCGCAGAACAGCCTGTTCCTCGATGGCGTGCGCGATATCGGCGCGCAGTCTCGCGATGTCTTTGCCGTGGACCAGATCGAGGTGGTCAAGGGTTCGGACAGCACGATGAACGGGCGCGGCAGCGTGGGCGGGGCGATCAACCTCGTGCCCAAGCAGCCGACCGGCGAGCGCTTTGCCAATGTCTCGGCCGCTACCGGCACGGCGGAATATCGCCGGGTCACGGCCGATGTGAACCAGCCGATCGGCAATGTCGGCCTGCGCGTGGCCGCGATGTATCACGACCAGCACGTGGCCGGCCGCGACGCCGTGTGGCAGGATCGCTGGGGCGTGGCGCCCTCGGTTAAGTTCGGCCTGTCTGGTCCGACCAGTCTGACGCTGGATTACTATCACCTGGAAAGCCACGAACTGCCGGATTCGGGCATTCCCTATCTGCGCACCACCGCCAATGCGCCGGCCGGCTATAGCGAAACCACCGTGGCCGCGACGCCACGCACGGCGTTCTATGGCCTGGTGGATCGCGATTTCCGCCACACCCTGGTCAACACCGGCACGGCCCGCCTCGAACACCATTTCGCCAATGGGCTGACCTTGCGCAACACCACGCGCTATGGCGTGTCGAGCCAGGGCTATGTCCTGACCCAGCCCGACGATAGCCAGGGCAACGTGATCAACGGCAATGTCTGGCGCCGGGCCAACAGCCGCTACAGCCGCACCACCGGCTTTATCAACCAGACGGATTTCTACGGCACGTTCACGCTGGGCGGGATCAAGAACAGCTTTGCCCTGACCGGCGAGGTCAGCCGCGAAACCGCCGATGTCGGCAACTATGTGTCGAATGCGGCCACGGGAACGGCGATCGCCACCGGCATCAGCGCCGCGGGTGGCCGCTGCGGCGCCGCGTCGATTGCCGCCTTCAACTGCACCAGCCTGGCCAATCCCAATCCTTACGACCGCTGGGTCAGCTATACTGCCGATGGATCGGGCGTAACCGCGCCGATCACGCTTTCGGCCGAAAGGACCTGGACCAGGTCGCGCACCAACACCCAGGCGGTGTCGTTGTTCGATACGGTGAACTTTTCAGATGCGCTGCTGCTCAACCTGGGGCTGCGCTATGATCACTATGTCACGCGCGTCAGCCCTGGCCTGCTGGCGACGGCCCCGGATGAAAGCGGCCGCGCGTGGTACAGCCGGATCGACAACCTGTGGACCTGGCAGGCCGGCCTGACGTGGAAGCCTGCGTCCAACGGCAGCATCTATGCCTCGGCCTCCACCGCCGCCACGCCGCCGGGTTCCTATCTGGCCAATGGCAGCGACAGCAACGCGCTCAACACCACCAGCCAGGCGATCACCGATGCCCTCAAGGTGGAGCGCACCCGCAGTTATGAAGTGGGCACAAAGTGGAACGTCTTCGGCGAAGGGCTGTCGCTAACCCTTGCCGCGTTCCAGACCGAAACCACCAATGCCCGCGCCACCGATGCCAACGGCACCGTGACCTTCATCGGCAACAAGCGGGTCAAGGGCATCGAGGTTTCGGCCAGCGGCAACATCACCGATCGCTGGAATGTCTTTGGTGGCTATACTTATATGGATTCCACCATCATCAATGGCGGCACCACCGCAGTTACCGCAGGGGGCGTCACCTATTACGTACCCTCGCCCAGCACCGGACAGCGCTTTCCCAACACGCCCGACCACAGCTTTACCGCCAACACCACCTACCGGGCGACCGACCGCCTCTCGCTGGGCGCCAACGCGCTCTACATGAGCAAGGTCTATGGCGGTTATGGCGCGGCGGTGAGCGGCGGCGTGGTGACCAAGACCCTGGCGCGCTATGTGCCCGGCTATTGGCGGTTCGACGCCAATGCCAGCTTCCAGGTTACGCCGCGCTTCTCGCTTCAGGCCAATATCAACAACCTGTTCGACAAGCGCTATTACGACAAGGCCTATGCCTCGCACTTTGCCAGCCAGGCTGCGGGCCGCACGGCGATCCTCACGGCCAACGTGAAGCTCTAACGGCTATTGCATTGCCAAGCAAAAGGCCGCCGGAGACAATCCGGCGGCCTTTCTTGTGGCTATCATGCTATCAGTGTTAGCATGATTATTCCATCATCGCTGCCAATGCCGGGCTAAGCCACTCGCCACCCGACGGATCGACCAACCGCGTGGCGAGATTTTCGCGCACGGCCACAGCGTGGGCCTGGGCTGGCGCCATCACGATCAGCGCGCTGGCCCAGGCATCGGCCATTGCGCCATGGCGGTGCAGCACGGTTGCCGCCCCATGGCCCTGGCCAGGCCGGCCCGTGGCGGGGTCGATGGTGTGCAGGCCCAGATAGCTGCCCGAGGTCGCCATGCTCAACTGGTGCAGCGCCACGCGCAGCGGCGCCAGGTTGGCGCCGGGCGGGCTTTCCACGTCTACCCACCACGGATCGCCATCGGGACGCAGTCCGCGCCCGGTGCATTCGCCGCCCACCTCGACCAGGGCGTGGCGCAGGCCCTGCGCGGCCAACAGATCGGCCAGGGTGTCTGCGGCATATCCCTTGGCCACGCCCGACAGATCGAGCCACACGCCGCCGGGCTGGCGCAACCAGGCGTGTGCCAGGATCAGCCGCTGCCAGCCTGAAGCCGTGCTGGCGGCGGCCAGTGTGGCGCTGTCGGGCGGGGCGGGGTGGCGGCGGGAGCCGAGGCTCCAGGCGTCGGTCAGGCGGCCGATGGCGGGATCGAACGCGCCATGGCTCGCCCGCGCCACGGCCAAAGCATGGTGCAGCACGCCGGCGAGGTCTTCATCCACATGCAGCCAGGTTCCCGGTGCCGCGCGGTTGAAGCGCATCAGCAGGCTGCCGGGCTGCCAGTGGCTGAGCGCCCGCTCCATCCGGTCGAGCCGCGCCTGGATGAGGGCATGCAACGCGGCGCGGTCCGCGCTGCCAGCCGGATGGGCCAGGCGCACCTGCCAGCGCGTGCCCATGGTCAGGCCCGACAGGATGACGATCGGCGCCGCCGGATCGAACCCGGCAAGGCTGTCCGGGTCGATCGCGGTGGGCACAGCAAGGCGCAACATCCGGTTTGCCTGGTCGGGCAGGGTCAGGGCGCCACGACTTCCAGCGTGGTGGTATAGCTGGTGCGGCGATGGGCGGCGCGCGGGTTGGCCGGGTGATCGTCCGTCAGGCTGGCGTTCAGCCAATAGAACCCGGGCACCGGCCATTTCACCGTGACCGTGCCATCGGCGGCAGTGGTCAGTTCCTGCGCGCCCTCGATATCGCGATAGCGTTTGGCGCCAGGGATCACCGTCACCTTGAGCTTGGCCGCCGGCTGCCCATCGATCAGGAAGCGGAACTTGCCCGGCTCGTCGCTCACCAGTTCATCGGGATGGGTGATGGGCACCATTTCCAGCCCCTTGCCGCTGGGGGCAAAGGCCTGCGTCGTGGGGGTGCCGGCGGTGACGAACACGAAGTTGCGGTTGAGCGTTTCGGTCAGGTTTACCTCGGTGGCATCGGCGGGAATATCCGCCAGGCTGGCCACCATGTGATCGGGTGCGATCTGCGGGCGGGGGCCGCCTTCGCCACCACCCGGTCCGCCGGGGCCACCGGGACCAGCCGGGCCCCCCGGCATCATGCCGCGCGGCGGCGCACCCATTCCCGCTTGGCCGCCTGGGCCGCCCGTGCCGCCGGGACCGCCTGGGCGGCGCATGCCCAGCCCCCACAGCTCGCCATTCACCTTGAACGTGCCAGAAAGATTGGCCATTTCCGTGCCGATCTTCCAGGTGCCGGGCTTGTCGATCGCTACGTCGAACACCGATCGCGTGCGCAGCCGCGCGGCGTTTTCGATCTTGCCCGGCGTACCATCGGGCGCCCAGACCTTGACCTGGTCAACCCCCAGCGGGAAGTGATCGGGATAGAACAGGTCGTTGGAAATGGCCGCATCGACGGTGACCGATTGGTTGGTATCGGCCAGCACGGTGATCGAGGGCAGCAGCCACATGCGATGCGCCCGGGCGGGCGCGCCAAGTGCCAGCGCCATGAGCGGCGCGGCGAGTGCCAGAGTCTTGCGGTTCATCGGGTCGGTCCTCTCAACGCAGGGAAACGGTCACCTGGCCCAGTTCGGCCCGGCCGCTGGCGCCAGCCGGAGCGGGCTTGGCTGGCACCGAGAACGGCACCTGCACCAGTTCGCGGCCGCCGGTTTCGCGCGCCGCTTCCACGAACAGGGTATAGGCCCCGGGCCGGAGCCCGGCGGGCAGCGGGATGCGATAGGCGCCCGGCGCGCGGGTCTGGCCGGAAAGACCATCGGCTGGCAGGCCCAGCGAACGGCCGCCCTTGCGCCACCAGCTGCGCAGGTCACCCAGCCACTTGGTGCCCGGTTCGCGACCTACCTTCTTGATATCGTACCACACCCATAGCGTGCGGGCCTGGCCGCCGCCGGCCGGCTCGATCCATCCGGCCACATAGGGCCGGTGGTATTCGGCCACCGACAGGCGCGGGACGGTGACAGTGATCACGCCGGCGGGCGCGGCGGGGGCGGCCAGGGCCAGCTGCGGCGCGGCGAGCGCGCCAGCAACAAGCGGAAGGGACTTGCGCATCGACAGGGGTTTCCCTTGCGGTCAGTGGATGAAGAACAGGGCGATACCCGCCGGAACCACCAGCCCCAGCGCCACCAGCGGCCAGGTGGCGGGGCGATGGCGGGCGTGCAGCTGCAACAGGATCAGCCCGGTCAGCGTGAAGACCACGCAGGCCAGCGCGAACACATCGATGAACCAGAACCACACCGTGCCGGTGTTGCGGCCCTTGTGCAGATCGTTGGCCCAGGAAATCCAGCCGCGATCGGTCTTTTCCGAGGTGATCGCGCCGCTGTGGCGGTTGACGCTGACCCAGCGGTCGGTGCCGGGGCCAGGCATGGCAACATAGACTTCATCGTCAGACCATTCGCCCGCGTGCCCCTGGGGATCGATGCCCACGGCGCGCGCCACGGCCTGGGCCACAGGCGCGGGCAGCGGCGCATCGCTGGCCGCTGGCGCGGCTGCGATCTGTGCCAGCAGCGGGGCGGGCAGGGCAGCGTTGCGATCGACCACCACCGGCTCGGCATTGATCTGCGCGGCATGGTTGAGCGTGATGCCGGTGATGGCGAACAGCATCATGCCGACCAGCGCCACCGCCGCGCTGATCCAGTGCCAGGTATGCAGCTGCTTGAGCCAGAACTGCCTGGCCTTGCGCGCTTTCTTCGCCTGGTTGCGGTCTGGCGCCAGGGCCGCATCAGGGCGCGGCGCCGCGTGGGGCGGGGCAGCAGGCGGGCGCGGGCGGTCGATCTGGTCAAGCGTGGTCAAGGCGGGTCCGTAGCTGGCGGGCTGGAGTTGGTACTGCTCTTAACCTAATGCGAGTCATTTGCAAGTTTGTGGTTGTATCACGGCTGTTACGGGTTTGCCCTGCTCCGCAATTCCCCGGAACCCGTCTACCGCGCGGGATTAAGCATCGCCACGCTAGGAAAAGCGCGAAATCCGCCCATGGAGTGTTCTTCGATGCTGAGCGTGCGCACGCGGCAAGCAACGCGGCTGGTCATCGGCCTGATCGTGGTCGCCATCACCCTGGCGGCGTTCGTGGTCGCGCAGATCCGCTTTGGCGGCCCGATGCATCACGAAAGCCTGCTGCAGGACGAACTCCTGGCCGATATCCTGCCGCCACCGTGCTTTGTGGTGGAACCCTATCTGCATACCACGCTGATGCTCGACGATCCCGCCCGCGCCAATGCCGAGATGAAGGCCCTGGCCGAGGAGGAAGCCCAGTTCAAGGAGCGCCAGGCCTATTGGCAGGCCGCGCCCGTGCCCGATGCAATGCGCGCGCCGGTGCAGGCCGTGCTCGATGCCGAAGTGGCGTTCTGGAAGACCGTGGACGAGCAGTTCCTGCCCGCGGCACGGCGGGGCGATCTGGCGGCGATGCGGGCAATCCACGCCGGGCCGCTGCGCCAGGCCTATGCCTTGCAGCACCAGCGCGTCGATGCGCTGGTCACGCTGTCCAATACCAACCGCGCCCGCCTGCTCGAAAGCGGCTATCGCCAGGTCATGGTCTCGCTGGTCGGCACCGGCCTGCTTGCCGCGCTGGTGCTGGTATTGGTCGTATATGTGGGGCACCTGCTGCGCCAGCGGGTGATCGCTCCGCTGGTCGATACCGCCGATGGCATTGTCGATATGGCGCAGGGCGCGCTGGATCGCCCGCTGGCAGGCGCCGAGCGGGTGGACGAGATCGGGCAGATCGTGCGGGCGATGGACGTATTTCGCGCCGCGGCACAAACGCGCGAGGCCGATCGGGCGGCGCAGGGCCGGGTGGTCGATGCCCTGGCCCATGGGCTGGACGTGATTGCCGGCAAGGATCTGGAGCAGCGGATCGATGCGACGTTCCCGCCCGGCTTCGAGGCGCTGCGCACCAACTATAACACTGCAATCGCCGCCATGGCCGGGGCGCTGCGCGGCGTGCGCGTGGGGGCCAACCGCGTGGCCCGCGCCATCGCCGAAATCCGCGCCGCATCCGAAGACCTGGCCCAGCGCAACGAGGAACAGGCGGCCAGCCTGGCCACGACGGCAGGCTCGCTCGACAGCGTGACCCGCAGCGTTGGCGAAACCGCGCAGCGCGCCGCCAGCGTGCAGAGCGCGATCGGCGCTGCCCAGGAAGAAGCGGCTGCCGGTGGCGACGTAGTCACCCGCGCGGTGGCGGCGATGGCGGCGATCGAGGCATCGTCGGCGCGGATCGGCCAGATCATCAGCGTGATCGACGGCATCGCCTTTCAGACCAACCTGCTCGCGCTCAACGCGGGGGTGGAGGCAGCCCGCGCCGGAGACGCTGGCAAGGGCTTTGCCGTGGTTGCCTCCGAAGTGCGCGCGCTGGCGCAGCGCTCTGCCGATGCAGCCCGCGATATCAAGGCCCTGATCAGCGAAAGCACCGAGCAGGTGAGCCACGGCGTGACGCTGGTGGGCGAGACCGGCGCGCGATTGGGCGGCATCGTCACGCGGGTGGAAGAGATCGGCGGCCTGGTTTCGGGCATTGCGCAAGCCGCGATCGACCAGGCCGACAAGCTGCGCGACGTAAACCGCGCGGTCAGTGACATGGACCGCATGACCCAGCAGAACGCGGCCATGGTCGAACAGTCATCGGCCGCCACCCGCAGCCTGGCCGAAGAGGCCGAAGCGCTGGCCCGGCTGGTATCCACCTTCCGCACCCGCGACGTGGCCAATCGCCCGGCTCATGTGGCCAGGCCCCAGGACCTGCGCCGCGCCTCGATGCGCGAGGATGCCCAGCCAGGCCCGCGCCTGGCACTGGCGGCGGGGTAGCCTGCATCCGCCGATGCCTTGGGAGTGCTCTGTATAAAGTTCGTTGAAGGCCGGGCACATGGCCTCTACAGCTATGGCGCCGGCAATGTTTTTGTCGCTACGGCCGGTCAGGCGTAACGCACCGATCGCCGCAGCAGCGGTGACACGCGTCATCGCGCGCACGAGGACACGGCAGACACCAGCATTCGCGTGCTGGCTATGTCCGGCACATGTTTCGGGGCCGCCCCTGAACGGGAGAAAGCCGTGTTGTCGAGAGTGCCCTTTCCGGTCCGTTTTCCCATTCCCGCCCCGATCATGGCTTTGGCTGTGGCCTGCGGTCTGGTCCTGGCGCCGGCCCCGGAGGCCCTGGCCCAGGCAGAGCCCCAGGCTCAGGATAGCCAGGCCCAGACCAGTCAGGTCCAGACCAGTCAGGCCACGCCTTCCGCCGCTCCCACGGTGGCCGTGCCGCAGGTTGCCGGGCCGGGGCTACCAACCTTGAGCAATGCCGACGGCAATCTTGCCCAGCGGCTGATCACCGGCAGCCAGGCCACCCGTTGCCGGCCCGGCCGCAGCGCCGATGGCGCGATCGTGGTCTGCGGCGGCGCCGAAGCGCGGGAGAAGGAGCGCCTGCCGCTGCGCGACCAGACCGATACCGCGCAATCGACCAACGATGGCCTGCCCCGCGCGCCCAATGTATTTGGCATGGCGCCGTGCAAGGGCAATGGCGCCTGCGTCGGCTTTGGCAGCGTGCCGCCGCCGATGTATTACTTCGATATCACCGCCCTGCCGCCGCCGCCGCCCGGATCGGATGCCGATCGCATCGCCAAGGGCGAGATCCGCGCACCCTGAGCGAGGCTGGTCGCTGGATATGAAAAGGGCCTGGAAAGCGATGCTTTCCGGGCCCTTTTCAGTTTGTCGGCGGCTTGCGGGCCTACTCGTCGAGGATCGGCAGGACCACCGGCGGTTCGGTCAGGCAGGGGGAATCGCACAGCAGGGCCATGGCCCTGCCGATCGCGCTTTCCGGGCCATCGTGCGTCACCATATGCACCAGCACGGTATCGGCATCGCCGGCAGCCAGGCCCGGGGTGCCCTTCTGGATAAGGCTTTCGATCGAAACCCCGGCGTCACGCATCGCGGCGGTGATCTCGGCTAGTGCGCCGGGGCGATCGGCCACGTTGAAGCGGATATAGGCGCTGCCGATGCGATCGCCGGTCTCGGCCGCCGGGGCCTCGCCCAGTTCGGCCACGGGGATGGAGAACGGCGTGCCGATATCGCCACGCGCAATGTCGATCAGGTCGGCCACCACGGCGCTGGCGGTCGGTCCGTCGCCGGCCCCGGCACCCTGGAACAGCAGGCGACCGACAAAGTTGCCTTCGGCCACCACAGCGTTGGTGGCGCCATCGACATGGGCCAGCGGGTGGTCACGGTGCACCAGATGCGGCTGCACGCGCTGCACCAGGCGGCGCTGGCCGCTGGCGTCCACTTCGGTATCGGCCATGCCGATCAGGCGGATGTAATAGCCCAGCACATCGGCCTGGGCGATATCGGCGGCAAGCAGGCGGCGGATGCCGCGCGTCGTCACGCTCTTGAAATCCATCCGCGTGCCGAACGCCACGCTCGACAGGATCGCCAGCTTGTGCGCGGCATCGATGCCGTCGATGTCGAACGTGGGATCAGCTTCGGCATAGCCCTTGGCCTGGGCTTCGGCGAGCACGTCGGCAAAGTCGCGGCCGGTATCCTCCATGGTGGAGAGGATATAGTTGCAGGTGCCGTTGAGGATGCCATAGACGCGCTTGATATCGTTGGCGGCCATGCCTTCCTTGAGGCTCTTGATCACCGGGATGCCGCCGGCCACGGCCGCCTCGAACTTGAGCGCGGCATCGGCCTTTTCGGCCAGCGCGGCCAGTTCCAGGCCATGGTGGGCGATCATCGCCTTGTTGGCCGTGACCAGATCTTTGCCCGCAGCCAGCGTATTGCGCGCCAGCGTCAGCGCCGGGCCGTCAGACCCGCCGACCAGTTCGACCACCACGTCCACGTCGGGCCGGGCGGCCATCGCGGTCATGTCGTCTTCCCAGGCATAGCGCGACAGGTCCACGCCGCGGTCCTTGCTGCGATCGCGGGCCGCTACGGCCACGATCTCGATCCGCCGCTCGGCCCGGCGGGCGATCAGATCGGCATTGGTTTCGATCAGCCGGATCACGCCACCGCCAACGGTGCCCAGGCCGGCGAGCGCGATGCGCAAGGGTTCGCTCATGGTCTTCCCACTTCTCGTCTTGTTCTCTGGCGTCTTGTTCTCTGGCCGGTGCCCTAGTTCAGCACCGGCCAAAAGGCCAGCATCAGTGCGCAGTTCTCAGTGCGGCGGGCGATTGCGCGTGCAGGGGCCCAGCTCGCGGATCACCTGGGCATAGTCTTCGCTGGCGATCTGGCGATCGTCGGCCGTGCCGCTGATCACGCTGCGGGGCGGCAGCTCGGGCGGCAGGGCGCAGGCCAGGCGATACCATGCCAGGGTTTCGGGCTGGGGCGGCTTGGCCGATTGGTCGACGATCTCGGAAAAGCTCACGCCCCAGGTGGTCCGTTCGCCGGGGCGGCGCAGGATCGAAAGCGAGGCGGGCTTGCCATCGGGGGTGGAGAGGAACACCTGTGTTTCGCCCTCGCCGGTCAGGTTGCCGGGCACGTGCATGGTCTCGCGCACCCCGGTGATCACCGGCGGCTGGCCGTGGTTGACCAGTTCGGTCAGGATCGGGCGCAGCCGCGCTTCCAGCTCGGGCGTCCAGGGCAGCATCGCATCGGGCGACACCAGCTTGAGCTCGCCCGGGCGGCCGTTGACCGGATCGGCCAGCAGCAGCACCGGCATCTTGCGCAGCTTGGGCACCTTGCCCCGCGCATCGAGCGGTACGTCGGCCAGGAAGCTAAGCGTATCGGCAATGTCGGGGCCGACCAGCAGGGCGGTGGTGCGCGCCTCTATATAGAGGCGCACCTTGCCCGGCGCGACATCGGCAGACAGCGCCGGATTGATCTTGGAAACCGCGGTGATTTCTGCCTTGGCCACGATGTGCGCGGGCAGGGCAAGGTCGACAAGATCGGCGTAGGTCAGCGCCGGAGCGTCAAGAGTGCGAATCATGGGCGGCGCCGATTGTGCGTGCAGGGGCGCCGAAATGCTTGCAAACACCAGCATGCCAGCGACAAAATTTCGCATCGGATGCGCGGATTTGGGCATATTCCTCCTTCCGTGCGGCGCAGCGCCGCAAAATTGCTAAGATTTCCTTGCGATTGCGGGACGCATCGCTGAATCATGGCTTAACCGATAAAGCATTTGCGCCCTTATAGGTTCGGCGTTAAAGCTCCCGATCGTTCGGGCAAACAAAAAACCAAGTCCGAACCATGCCGCCGCCGGGCCCTCTGCGTCCGATGTCGGCGGTCCGGGTTGTTCGGCAGGGTGGAATGAAATCGCTGGATTGTCTCGTCGGCCGGAACGGTGATTCCGGGCGTCGGTCCTTTTCGGGCGCGATTGGCGTTGTCCTGTGGGCGATGTGTCGGGCTTGGCTAGGACGTTCAGGAGTAATGGAGCTGAATGGCATACGCTGACCAACAGATGAGCGGTAACAAGATCACCGCGCTCATCATCGTTGCTGTTCTTCATGTCGTCGTGGGGTATGCGCTGGTCACCGGCCTTGCCTACTCGGCGTTCAAGAAGATCAAGGACGTGACCACCGCGGTCAAGATCGAAGAGGAAAAGCCGAAGGAGCCGCCACCGCCGCCCCCGAAGCAGCCTGATCAACCGCCGCCACCGATCGTTGCGCCGCCGCCGCCGATCAACCTGAATCTGGCTCCTCCGCCGATTCAGGCTGTGACGACGCCGCCGCCGGTCGCACCGCCGCCGACTCCGGTCGTGCTGCCTCCGGCTCCGCCGGCTCCCCCGGCCCCGCCGCCGCCGCCGCCGCCGGTTCCCGGCACGCCGCGTGGCAACCCGGGTGACTGGGTGACGTCGAACGACTACCCCTCGCGCGCACTGCGTGAAGGCGCCGAAGGGACGACCGGCTTCCGTCTGGAATATGACGCCAGCGGCCGGCCAACCAACTGCTCGGTTACGCGCTCTTCGGGCAACCAAGAGTTGGACGCTGCAACGTGCCAGAACCTGATGCGCCGTGCGCGCTTCAAGCCCGGCACCCAGAACGGCCAGCCGGTCGGCAGCACGTACAGCAGTTCGGTGCGTTGGCAGATCCCGAAGGATTGATGATCTCCATCACCCCTTCGGATATGCCATCGTCCATGCGCAGCCTTTTGCACTTGCTATCGAATTCTTGAGAGGAAGACCCGAATGTTTATCCAGACGCTTGCCGCTGCTGCGGCCAATGCCGCGCCGCAGAACAAGTTCGGCTTCGTTGAAGCCCTGCAGGCTGGCGGTTTCATTTCGTACGCCACGGTGACCATCCTGGGCATCATGTCGTTCGGCTCGTTCTTCATCCTGTTCACCAAGTACTTCGAACAGGCGAAGATCCTTGGCCAGTACAAGGCGCTCGCCAACTTCTGGCGCGCCCCCACCCTGCGCGAAGGCGCTGCCAAGCTGGACAAGAACAGCGCATGGCGCCAGCTCGTCGACGACGGCATCGCCGCTGAAGACCAGCACGCCAAGATGACCGACTCCCTGGAAGCCCATGACTGGCTGCACGGTTCGCTCGCTCGCTCGGAAGCTTCGATCAACGCTCGCCTCGCTGGCGGCCTGCCCTTCCTCGCCACCGTGGGCGCCACCGCGCCGTTCATCGGTCTGTTCGGTACCGTGGTCGGCATCTACCGCGCTCTGATCGCCATCGGCCTCGCCGGTTCGGCCTCGATCGACAAGGTCGCGGGTCCGGTCGGTGAAGCTCTGATCATGACCGCGCTGGGTCTGCTCGTCGCCGTGCCGGCCGTGCTTGCCTACAACTGGCTGCAGTCGCGCAACAAGAAGATCGCCGAGCTGCTCCAGGGCTTCTCGACCGACGTTCTTGCCAACATCACCTCGAAGGGCGCCGTGAAGCCCGCCGTTGGTCCGGCTCCGGCCGCCAAGCCGGCTGCCCCGGTTGCTGCTCCGGTCAAGAAGTAAGCTGTCACCCCAAGGCCGGCAGCAATCCTGTCGCCGGCCTTGTCCGCAGAACGCGGGTCATGGCCAGGGCGGCCCTTTCAAGCCCACACCCTGGCCCCTCCCGCGGCTTCAATCGGATAGGATGTAACCAATGGCAATGTCTGTAGGCGGCGCTGGCGGAGAAGAACGCCCGATGTCGGACATCAACACCACGCCGCTCGTGGACGTGATGCTGGTGCTGCTGATCATCTTCCTCATCGCGGTGCCGGTCGCGATCCAGACCATCGAAAAGCTCAAGGTTCCCGTCCTTGCCTCGGAAGAAACCCAGGACAAGGTGGAAAACCTGCTTCTCGCTGTTGTGGCGACCGACGCGAATGGCCGTAGCCCGCGCGAACCGGGCTATCAGGGCTCTTCTCGCAACGGCGAATGCCGCGTCTATTTCAACAACGTGACTCCGGTGGACAACACCGAGCTGTACAAGCAGGCTTTCGATCGTCTCGACGCGATCGTGAAGCGTGAAGGCGGCGCGGCCAACATGGACCCGGAAAAGATCCCCGAAGTGCACATCCGTGGCGACGTCAATGTTCCGTGGAAGTGTGTCGCCGGTGCGATCTACAACGTGCAGGCTGCGGGCTATCCCAAGGTCGGCTTCATCTCCACCCCGGTCGATCCCAACGGCTAACGCCTGACGGACACCGTCCGGGGCGTGTCCTTCGGGGCACGCACGGCGAACAGGAGTAAAACCCATGGCAATGAGCGGCGGCAAGGACGATGGCGCGCCGATGATGGAAATGAACACGACGCCGTTGATCGACGTCATGCTCGTGCTCCTCATCATGTTCATCATTACCATCCCCGTGGCCACGCACTCGGTCAACGTGAACCTGCCGCAGGCGACCCCGCCTACGAACATGCCTCACGTTGACCCGGTGAAGAACAAGCTGATCCTGACTCAGACCGGTCAGATCCTCTGGAATGGCTCGACCATTACCGAAGGCAACCTGATCTCGCTGCTGCAGGCGACCAAGGCGATGAATCCGGAACCGGAACTGCAGTTCCAGCCGGAAGCCTATGCCAGCTATGAAACGGCCAACCGGCTGCTGAAGGACATCACCGAATCTAAGGTGACCAAGTTCGGCTTCGTCGGGAACGAAAACTACGCCACCTTCGGCAAGGCGGCGCAGTAAGCCCTAACCGGCCCGTTTCCTCCGGCTGCCACGCCGGAAACCCGATCAAGGGGCGGAGTGATCCGCCCCTTTTTCTTTGCCTGCGCCCCAGGCACGGCGACCTTGTTTCGCCGGTCAGAGGATTTCGAACACTTTCTCCTTGGGCCGGCACAGGCGCACGCCCTTGTCGGTTTCCACCAGCGGGCGCTCGATCAGCTTGGGCTCTGCCACCATGGCGGCCAGCACGGTGGCGTCATCGGCCTGCGGCAGGCCGCGCTCGGCCGCATCGGTGCCCTTGAGGCGCAGGCCCTGTTGCGGGGTGACGCCGGCATCGCGATAGAGCTGCGTCAGCTTCTCCGCGCTCGGCGGGGTCTTGAGATATTCGATCACCGTCACCTGCGCGCCGGCCTCGTGAAGCAGGGCCAGCGTATTGCGCGAAGTGCCGCAGGCGGGATTGTGCCAGATCGTGGCATGCATGGTCGTTCTCCTTAATGCGGAAAGGGTCAGTAGCCGCCGGTGGTCGCCGTGCGCGGCGCTGGCAGACGGATCGGGGGTTCCTGGCCGCGCAGGATGCGCCCGGCGCGCTGCACCGCGCGGACCAGGCGGGGCTGTACGCCGCAGCGGCAGACATGGGGCAGCGCGGCGGCAATGTCGGCCTCGGCCGGATCGGCATTGTGCGCCAGTAGGGCGGCGGCGGCCATGACCAGGCCGGGTGTGCAGAAACCGCACTGGATCGCCTGTTCGGCGGCAAAGGCCTGCTGCACCGGATGGTTACGATCGGGTGAGAGCCCTTCGATCGTGGTCACGCTGCGGCCCTCGGCCTCGCCCAGCGACAGCGTGCAACTGGGCATTGCCTGACCATCGACCATGACCGTGCAGGCGCCACATTCCCCGGTGCCACAGCCGTATTTCGTGCCGGTGAGATTGGCGGCATCACGCAGCGCCCACAACAGCGGCGTGTCGTCGGGCAGGCGAATGTCGAGTGGCTGGGCATTGATAGTAAGGCTGGCCATGGCACCCGGTTATAGTGCCGGCGCGGCCAGGCTCAATGCTGCGCGGCAAGGGCCAGCAGCAAGGCATCGACCACCGGTGTCGCGCTGGTTCCATCGGGCAGATCGTTGACCAGCACGGCAAAGGTCAGTGTGTGGCCAGCGGCGGTCGGCAGGAAGCCGGCGAGGGCCTGCGTGCCCAGCAAGGTGCCGGTCTTGGCGCGTAGCTTGCCCTCCAGCGGAGTGCCCTTGAGCCGCGCCTTGAGCGTACCGGTCTGCCCGGCGACGGGAAAGCCCGCGATCCAGTCTGAACCCCACGGCTGCGCCTGCCCCCAGCGCAGCAGCAGCGCCAGTGCGCGCGGGGTAACGCGGTTGTAGGTCGACATGCCCGAGCCATCATAGAGGCTGACACTGCCCGGCGGCAGGCCGGCCGCTTGCAACGCCGCCATGCGCGCGGTGATGCCATCGGCCACCGTGCCAGGGGCGGCAAGGCGCCGCAGCAGCAGTTCGGCATGGAGGTTCTGGCTTTGCCGCAAAGTCAGCGCCACATCCTCGCGCAAGGGCGGGGGCACCAGCCGCGCCAGCACAGGCGGCTCGGCCGGCACGGGGCCATCGCGATGGCGGGCCAGGGTACTGCCGCGCACCGTCACGCCGCGTGCCACCAGCATCCCGCGCAGCACCCATGCTGCCCGCGCCGCCGGATCGGCCAGGGCCAGGGGTATGCGCCAGGTCTTGCCGGCGGGAACCACGCCATCGATGCGCCAGGCGTCTGACCCCGGCAGGGTGTGGCGGGTGAGGGCAGGCTGATCGCCGGTGCCGATGCGCACGGTGCCGCTGATGGTGAGGCCGGCCGGCGGGGCGATCCGGGCGGGGCTGTCGGCTGTGCCAGCGGCTGCCGCGTCGATCGCGGCTACCGCGATATTGTCATCCAGCGTGAGCGCGGAAATCGCCGTGCCCGAGGGCGTGGCCATGTTGTCCCAGCTCATGCCTGAGGGCCAGCGTTCGTCCGCCATGGCGCGATCATCACCGATCACCGCGCCGACCTGATGGGTGTGCGCGGCCACGGCATCGGCCAGGGTGGCCAGGCAATCGACCGCGCAATCGGGCGCAGAAGACAGGCGCGCATCGCCGTGCCCGCGCAAGACCACGTCGGGCCGGTCGGGGCGGCCTTCCAGGGAAACACTCGCGCCGCCGGTGGTATCGGGCTGATCGGTGGCGGGCAGCAGCGCCAGGGCCGCCGCGGTGGTGAACAGCTTGGTGGTAGAGGCTGGCACCATGCGCGCGTCGGCATTGCGCGCGGCTATCACCGCCCCGGTTTCGTCGATTGCGATCAGGCCGATGCGGGCCCCTGCGGGCAGGCTGGCGAGGATAGACTCCAGGCCGTCGCTGGTTTGGCCATGGGCGACCGGCGCCAAGCCCAGCAGCACCACGGCCAGGGCAGGGCGCCAGCCGCGCATCAGTTGGCCGGCCAGTTGTCGATCAGGCGGGCCTTGCCCAGGTGCGCGGCCACCAGCACGCGGGCCGGGCGGCTGCCCAGCGCATCGAGCAGGTCCAGCGTTTCAGCGTCGCGCAGTTCGGCATAGTCGACACGGGCAAACCCGCCGCGCAGCAGCGTGGTGCGCAGGGTTTCCAGGGCGGCATCGGCATCGCCCCCGGCACGCAGGCTGGCGATCGCAGTCTCGATCGCGCGGGGCAGTGCGGCGGCCTGGCTGCGTTCGGCGGGCGTGAGGTACTGGTTGCGGCTGCTCAGTGCCAGGCCATCGGCCTCGCGCACGGTGGGCACGCCGATGATCGCGTCGGCACGCGGCAAGGCCAGGTCAAGATCGCGCGCCATGCGGCGGATGATCGCCAGCTGCTGCCAGTCCTTTTCCCCGAACAGCGCGAATTCGGGCTGCACCTGGTTGAACAGCTTGCACACCACCGTGGCCACGCCATCGAAATGGCCGGGCCGGGCCGCGCCACACAGCGGCTCGTCAAGGCCGGCCACCGAAACGGTCGTGGCAAAGCCCTGGGGATAGACTTCGGTGGGCGTGGGGGCCCAGAGGATATCCACCCCTTCGGCCTCCAGCAGCGCGGCATCGCTTTCCAGGCGGCGGGGATAGGCGTCGAAATCTTCGCCGGGGGCGAATTGGCGCGGATTGACGAAGATCGACACCGCCACGGCATCGGCGAGATCGCGCGCCCGGCGCACCAGCGTGAGGTGCCCTTCGTGCAGCGCGCCCATGGTTGGCACCAGGGCCAGGGTTTTTTCCCCTGTTTTGGATGCAGCGACGGCCGCGCGCAGGTCGTCCAGGCGATAGATGGTTTGCACGCCGGGTGCCTCTCCTTTAAGCCGGGGCAACAACCGGCCGCGCGGCGGGGTTTCCCCTAGCCGTGGTGGACCGGGTGTTCAAGCGTTCGGTTAACCGCCCCAGATCGAGAGAGAGCCCGCGTGTCGACAGGTCCCCATCGCATCGTTTTCGCCAACGAAAAGGGCGGCACCGGCAAATCGACCACCGCCGTCCACGTGGCCGTGGCCCTGGCCTATCAGGGGGCGCGGGTCGCCGCGATCGACCTCGACAATCGCCAGGCAACGCTCCACCGCTATCTCCAGAACCGCGACGAGACCGCGCGCCGCCGCCAGATCCCGCTGCCCAACGCCACCCACGTGGTGTTCAACGATACCACGCCCGAGGCGCTGGACGCGCTGGTGGCCGATCTGTCGCAGGATCATGATTTCCTGATCTTCGACACGCCGGGCCGCGATGATCCACTGGCCCGCCACGTGGCCACCAGCGCCGATACCCTGGTGACCCCGCTCAACGACAGCTTCGTCGACTTTGACTTGATCGGCCAGGTCGACGCCGAAACCTTTCGCGTGCGGCGCCTGTCGTTCTATGCCGAGCTGATCTGGGAAGCACGCAAGAAGCGCGCCATGGCCACGATCCGCGATGCCCGGCGCGAGATGGACTGGGTGGTGGTGCGCAACCGCACCCAGCATGTGGAAGCGCGCAACCAGAAGCGCATCGACCAGGCACTCAACGAGCTGTCCAAGCGCGTGGGCTTCCGCATTTCCAATGGCCTGTCGGAACGCGTGATCTATCGCGAGCTGTTTCCCAGCGGCCTCACGCTGCTCGACAAGGGGCACCTGGGCGAACTGGGCACCAGCCACCTGGTTGCGCGCCAGGAACTGCGCACCCTTGTGGCCGGGCTCAACCTGCCACCGGCCAACCACCGCACAGCTTCTGGCCAGGCGACCCCGATGGTGGACGTCGCGTGACCAAGCTGCTGCTGCTGGCGGCGCTGATCTGCGTGGCGGTCAAGGCGCTGACCCAGCGCTGGCCATGGGAACTGGGCCAGCGCGACACGCGTTCGATTGCTGAAACCCGGGCGCGCAATCTCCTGGGCGTGGGGACCGATGCCAGGCGCGAACAGATCATCGAGGCACATCGCCGCCTCCTTGCCATGGTCCACCCCGATCGCGGCGGCAGCAACGAAGCGGTGCACGAAGCCAACGCCGCGCGCGACCTGCTGCTCGCCCGGCTGGTCGATCGGCGCTGAGCCACCGCACGGCAGCACTGCCACACGGCCGGGGAGCAGGCCATGAACCATTGCTTTGATCCCACGATCCTGCGTGAATACGATGTGCGCGGCGTGTTCGGCGAAAGCCTGGGCGCCGACGATGCCCGTGCCATCGGGCGCTGCTTTGGCACGCAGGTGGTGCGCGCGGGCGGCGGCGCGGTGGTTGTGGGCATGGATGGCCGGGTCAGCTCGCCGATCCTGGAACACGCCTTGGTCGAAGGCCTGAGCGCGAGCGGCGCCGATGTGGTGCGGATCGGCCTTGGCCCCACGCCGATGCTCTATTTTGCGGCGCTGACGCTGCCCGGCGTGGCTGCGGGCATCCAGATCACCGGCAGCCACAACCCCGCCCATCACAACGGTTTCAAGCTGGTGCGCGATGGCCAGCCCTTTTTCGGGGAGGCGATCCAGGATCTGGGGCGCCAGGCGCAGGCCGGCGATTGGGACAGCGGCACCGGCCCGGTGCGCAGCGTCACCGTGCTCGATGCCTATGTCGATCGCCTGCTCAAGGGGCTGGATGGGATCGACCGCGCCGGCCTGGCCGGGCTGAGCATGGCGTGGGACGCGGGCAATGGCGCGGCCGGCCCGGTGCTGGAACGCCTGGTGGCGCGCCTGCCGGGGCAGCACCGGCTGCTTTTTGCGGAGGTGGATGGCACCTTTCCCAACCATCATCCCGATCCCACGGTGGAGGAAAACCTCGCCGATCTGCGCCAGGCAGTTGTGCGGGACGGCTGCGATTTTGGCGTGGCGTTCGATGGCGACGCCGATCGCATCGGCGCGGTCGATGGGCTGGGCCGGGTGATCTGGGCCGATCAGATCGTGATGATCCTGGCGCAAGACCTGCTCGCCCGCCGTCCCGGCGCGCTGGTGCTGGGTGATATCAAGACCGGGCGGGCCCTGTTCGACCGGGTGCGGGCGCTGGGCGGGCAGGCGCAGATGTGGAAATCGGGCCACTCGCACATGAAGACCCGCCTGCGCGAAAGCGGTGCCTTGCTGGCGGGCGAAATGAGCGGCCATGTGTTCCTGGCCGATGACTGGTATGGCTTTGACGATGGCATCTATGCCGCGATCCGCCTGATCGCGGCTGCAGCGCGGTTGGGCCAGTCGATCAACGACCTGCGCGGCGCGATGCCCGATACCATCGCCACGCCCGAACTGCGCTTTGCCGTGGATGAAGCGCGCAAGTTTGCCGCAGTGGACGAGGTGAAGGCGCGGCTTGAGGCGCAAGGCGCCGATATGGTGGCGATCGATGGCGTGCGCGTGACCACGCCCGATGGCTGGTGGCTGCTGCGCGCCTCGCATACCCAGGCCGTGCTGGTGGCGCGGGCAGAAAGCGAGAGCGAGGCAGGGCTGACCCGCCTGATGCAGCAGATCGACACGCAACTGGCGCTGTCAGGCCTGGCCCGCACGGAACAAGTGCCGCATTGAAACGGACCCGTTCCGTTTATTGAAGCATCGCAGGTGCAAGCCAGATTGATCTGCACGTGATTGGAGCGGGTATCATCTTGCCATCGTCGCCCTCGCCCGGCCATGATCGCACCATGGCAACGGGCACGCGCGCATGATCATCGGGATTGACCTTGGCACTACCAATTCGGCCGTGGCGCTGTGGGATGGAGAGGCGGCGCAATTGGTGCCCAATGCCCTGGGGCAGATGCTGACGCCATCGGCGGTGTCCGTCTTGCCCGATGGCACCACGCTGGTGGGCCAGGCCGCGCTGGAGCGGATGGCTGCCAAGGACGGCGTCACCCAGGTCAGCTTCAAGCGCTACATGGGCACCGACCACAAGCTCAAGCTGGGACGCAACACGTTCAGTGCCGAAGAGCTTTCGGCCCTGGTCCTCGCCAGCCTGCGCGATGATGTGGCCGCGCAGACCGGCACCGTGCCGACCGAGGCGGTGATCACCGTGCCGGCCTATTTCAACGACAAGCAGCGCAAGGCGACGCGACGCGCCGGTGAACTGGCCGGCCTATCGGTGCGCCGCCTGATCAACGAGCCGACGGCCGCCGCATTGGCGTTTGGCCTTGCCAGCCGGGGCGAGCATGAGCCGTTCCTGGTGTTCGACCTGGGCGGGGGCACGTTCGACGTCTCGATCGTGGAGATGTTTGCCGGCATCGTCGAGGTGCGCGCCTCTGCCGGGGACAACCGCCTGGGCGGAGACGATTTCAACGCGGCGCTGGCCGGTGCGGTGCGGGCGCGGCTCGATCCCGATGGCCTGCTCGACCGGCTGAATCCCGAACACGCCCGCGCCCTGCTGCTCCAGGCGGCAGAGCGCACGCGCCGCGCGCTGTCTGACACGGGCGAGGCGGAATTGGCGCTGACCGTGGCCGAGCAACGCCTGGCGACCCGCGTAAGCGCGGCCGATCTGGAAACGGCGGCCGAACCCTTGCTGCGCCGGCTGCGCGATCCGGTGGTGCGCGCGCTGCGCGACAGCCAGATCGACACGGCCAGCCTTTCCGAAGTGGTGCTGGTGGGCGGGGCCACGCGCATGCCGGTGGTGCGCAAGGCGATCACGCGGCTGTTCGGCCGCTTTCCCAATTCCACCGTGCATCCCGATCATGCCGTCGCGCTGGGTGCGGCGATCCAGGGCGGGTTGATCGCGCGCGATGGCGGGCTGGACGAAGTGCGCATCACCGATGTCTGCCCGTTCACCCTGGGCGTGGACCGCAGCGAGCGCGATGGCCGTGGCGGCATTGTCAGCGGTCTGTTCACCCCGATCATCGAGCGCAATACCCCCGTGCCGGTCAGCCGGGTGCATTATTTCCAGACGATGGGCGACAACCAGCGGCGGGTGGAATTCGGCATCTATCAAGGCGAGGCGCGTGAGGTTTCGGGCAATGTCCGGCTGGGCGCGGTGGATATAGCCGTGCCGCCGCGCCCGGCGGGCGACGTGCAGGTGGACGTGCGCTTCAGCTATGACAGTTCGGGCCTGCTGGAGGTGGACGTGTCGATCCCCCTTACCGGGGAAAGCCGCAACGTGGTGTTCGTGGACGAGGAGGACCGCAAGGACGATGCGGAACTCGACCGCCGCCGGCGTGCCCTGGCCGCGCTGAAGGTTCACCCGCGCGAGGACGCCGGCAACCAGGCCCTGCTCGCCCGGGCAGAGCGCATGTGGGAGGATCACCTGGGCGATGTGCGCACGGTGATCGGCCAGTGGATCATCGCATTCCAGTCTGCGCTGGAAAGCCAGGACCATCGCACCATTGCCCAGGCCCATGCCGACCTTGCTGCCCGGCTCGACAGCCTGGACGCGGAGATGCCACTGTGATTGACGGCGCCTGGGGCCGCCTGGGCATCGCGCCAACCCCCGATCAGGGCGCGATCCGCCGCGCCTATGCCGATGCGCTGCGGGCGATGGACGTGGACGCCGATGTTGCCGGCTTTGCCGCGCTACGCCAGGCGCGCGATACGGCTTTGGCCTGGGCGCGCAGCCAGGCGGCGCAGGTCAGTGCGCCCGATGCGCCCGGCGATCCCACCGCGCTGCCCGTGGCGGGGGAAGACGAGCGCGCAACAGCGGCAGAGGCGGCTGACGATACCCCGCCGGGCACCTGGCCCCACGCCGCACCCCGGCTGGACGGGCATGCCGACGCAGGCACCGTACGTGCCGGGCACGACCATGGCCACGATGCGCTGGTGCCGGCCTTGCCGTTTGCGCCGGCGCGCGGTCCGGCCGATGATCAGTTCGTGGTGCAGAGACCCACCTTGGCACCGATCGTTCTGGCCGGGGCAGCCGATGCGCCGGGGGTAAGCCTTGGGCGCCAACAACCCCAAACGCGCGCCGATCATGCCTTGCATGACCTGCTGCTCGCCGGGCCGGGGACGGAGTTTGGCCTGACCGCAGACGATCGCGCGGCCGCCCTGGCCCTGCTCGATCGGCTGATCGCCCAGGCCGATGCCGGCGGGGTGGACCTGTGGTCCCGCACCGAGGAATGGCTCGCCGAAACCCTGGCGCGCAGTTGGCCGCGCGCGGCGCCGCTGCTCGACCGCGCCGCGCAGGCGTTCGGCTGGGCCGATCGGCCGGCGACCACGGGCGATTCGCCGGCTGTGGCGTTCCTGATCTCGCGCCTGGGCAGCCAGCCGCTGGTGCGCACGGCCCACCCGCCGCAAGACGCGTTGTTCGTCGCGCTGATGCCCGAGGGTGGCAGCGAGGCGCCGCTTGACGGGGTGGAGGAAGCGGCGGCGCTTGCGCATCTGCAAACCCTGCTGGGCGAGGCGCACATGGCCCAGGTGGAACGATCGGAAGAGATCGAAACCTGGCTGGCTGACCTGCTCGCGCAATCCTGGCCGCGCTCTGCCCCGCTGCTCGAACCGGCGGCGCAGGCGCTTGGCTGGGAACGGGAACGCGGCACGCTGAACGAGCGGCCGGTGATCGCCTTTCTCAACGCGCGGCTGCGCGGCCTGCGCTTTGCCCGCAAGGTGCAGCACAAGGGCCACCCATTACACAAAGCCTGGGCCGAACTGACGCGCACTGGCACGCGCAAGGGCCTGTTCGTGTCGCGGCGCCAGGTGCGCCAGTTGATCGATGGCGTACGCAGCAATTTCCCCGAGCTTGAACAGCACTTCAATCCTGTCCTCGTCGCCGCCTGGGAGCCGCAGGGCAGCAGCGGCGGCGGTATCGGCAGGAACTTTGGCTGGATCGCGATCGTGCTGATCGGGCTGGTGCGTTTGGTGATCGCCATTGCCGATTACCATGAAGCACCGTCCGGCCAGGCGCCCCCCTATGAATCTACAGCCAGTGTCGATCCGGTTAGCGATCCGGTGCTGGGCAAGGCGATCACGATTCTGTTTGGGCCAGGCCTGTCGTTTTCCGATCTCAAACGGCACAATCCCAGCCTCGCCGAATCGCTGAGCATGGACCGGCGGACGACCGACGATCCCGCTGTATTGGCTGGCAAAGGCCAACACATTCTGACCGGAGCCTTCTTGAATGCGCTGCAGCGCGCCGTTCCACCACGGTTGGACGAATTTGCCCGCTGGCGGCTGGATGTGATGGCGGCAGCGCGGGAGAAAGGGGCGGACGCCTGTGTGAGCGTGGCGGGTGGCGGCGACTTGCCACAAGGCGTGTCGCTGGCAGACGCGCCGCTGGCACGACAGCAAAAGCTGGCGCGCGCCATGCTGGAAGCAGACGCGATCAACCTGGTGCCGTCTGCGGCGGAAAAAAGCTATGCGATCCCCGGCCCGATGGTGGCGCGGGTTATCGCCATCGCCGGTCTCCCCGAAGCGCGGGTGCGCGCCGCTTTCCATAACCAGGGCACATCCGCCGACCAGTGCACCGTGCGCATGGCGCTGATCAAGGCTGCTTTGGCGTGGAAGGGCGCCGATCGCGTGGCGATCCTGCAAGGCACTTGAGAGGGGGCACCTGAGCGGGCCTCTCGCAGCGGCGGGGCAGGCTTCCTATCTTATGACAATGGCCATGATCCCGCCCGAAATCGAAAACTGGTTTGCCGGGCGTGGCTGGCGGGTGCGTCGGCACCAGGTCGACATGCTCGCGGCGGCTGATGCCGGGCAGCATGCGCTGCTGGTGGCCGATACCGGCGCGGGCAAGACGCTGGCCGGGTTCATGCCCACGCTGGCGGCGTTCTGCCCCTCGCGCCTGGGCGATGCGCCGCCCCCGCAAGGCCTGCACACGCTCTATATCTCGCCGCTGAAAGCCCTGGCGCACGATGTGCAGCGCAACCTGCTGACGCCGATTGCCGAAATGGGCCTCAACCTGCGGGTGGAAACGCGCAGCGGCGATACCCCGTCCGATCGCAAGGCGCGGCAGCGGGCTAAGCCACCGCAGGTCTTGCTGACCACGCCCGAATCGCTGTCGCTGCTGCTGAGCTATCCCGAGGCGTCTGAAATCTTCAGCGGGCTGAAACGCGTGGTGATCGACGAGATCCATGCCTTTGCCACGGGCAAGCGCGGCGATCTGCTGGCGCTGGCCTTGGGGCGGTTGCAGGCGATCAGCCCCGATCTGCAACGCGCAGCGCTGTCGGCCACCGTGGCCGAGCCCGAAAGCTTTCGCGGCTGGCTGGCCCCCTGGGGCGAGATTGACACTGTTTCTCTGGTCGAGGGCGAAACCGGCGCCCCGCCCGAGGTGGAAATCCTGCTGCCGCAGGAAGAGCGCGTGCCGTGGGGCGGCCATGCCGCCGCCTGGGCGGTGCCGCAACTGATCGAGATGATCCGCGCCAACCGCGTCACGCTGGTGTTCACCAACACGCGCTTTCTGGCCGAATATATCTTTCAGCTGCTGTGGGATGCCAACGAGGGCAACCTGCCGATCGGCATCCACCACGGCTCGCTGTCGGCCGAGGCGCGGCGCAAGGTCGAAGGGGCAATGGCGCGCGGCGAGCTGCGCGCGCTGGTCTGCACCGCCAGCCTCGATCTGGGGGTGGACTGGGGCGATATCGACCTGGTCGTGCAGATGGGCGCGCCCAAGGGTTCCTCGCGCCTGCTGCAGCGCATCGGTCGTGCCAACCACCGGCTGGACCAGCCGAGCCGCGCGGTGCTGGTGCCGGGCAACCGCTTTGAATACCTGGAGGCGATGGCCGCGCGCGATGCCGTGCACGAGGGCCAGCGCGATGGCGAGGATTTCCGCCCCGGCGGGCTTGATGTTTTGGCCCAGCATGTGATGGGCTGCGCTTGTGCCGGCCCGTTCGAGGAAGCCGCGCTGCTGCAGGAGGTGCGCGCTTGCCTACCCTATGCCTGGGTGGACGAGGCGGTGTTTGCCCGGGTGCTCGATTTCGTGGCGACCGGCGGCTATTCGCTGCGTGCCTATGATCGCTTTGCCCGCATCGTGCGCGACAAGGCCGGTACCTGGCGGCTGACGCACCCGGAACAGGCGGCGCGGCATCGCCTCAATGCCGGGATCATCGTCGATTCCGAAATGCTCGAGGTGCGCTTTCGCAACGGGCGCTCGCTGGGCAAAGTGGAAGAGCATTTCGGCGCGCAGCTGAGCCCGGGCGATACGTTCCGCTTTGCCGGGCTCGACCTGGAAGTGGAAGGTGTGCGCGATCTGGAACTGGTGGTGCGCGCGGCGAAAAAGGCCGGGCAGATCCCCAGCTATGGCGGCGCGCGCATGCCGCTGACCACGCATCTGTCCACCCGTGTGCAGGCGATGCTGGCCAACCGCGGCACCTGGGCGCGGTTTCCCGACGACGTGCGCGAATGGCTGGAAATGCAGGACTGGCGCAGCCGCCTGCCCGCGCCGGGCGAACTGCTGGTCGAAAGCTTTCCCTATCGCGGCCGTGCCTATAGCGTGTTCTACACGTTCGAGGGGTGGAACGCGAACCAGTCGCTGGGCATGCTGATCACCCGGCGCATGGAGGAACTGGGCCTGGCGCCGCTGGGCTTTGTGGCCAACGACTATGCCCTGGCGGTGTGGAGCCTGCGCCCGATCACCGATCCCGCGCCGCTGCTGTCGCCCGACATCCTCACCGACGAATTCGTCGACTGGGTGCAGAATTCGCACCTCTTGCGCCGGGCGTTCCGCGAAGTGGCGGTGATTTCCGGCCTGGTGGAGCGGCAGCATCCCGGCAAGCGCAAGAGCGGCAAGCAGGTAACCTTCTCTACCGACCTGATCTATGACGTGCTGCGCAAATACGAACCCGACCACGTGCTGATCGAGGCCGCCTGGGCCGATGCGCGCGCGCGCATGACCGACGTGGGCCGCCTGGCTGACCTGCTCGACCGTTCAGCGGCAGAACTGGTGCATGTGGAACTCGACCGGGTGACGCCGCTGGCCGTGCCGGTGCTGGTGATGATTGGGCGCGAAAGCGTGGCCCAGGGCGAGGCCGACGACGAACTGGTGATGGAGGCGGAAAGCCTCGGCGGGCTGGCGATGCGGGCCGATTAGCGGGATTGCGCTCCCTGGGTGGGGGCTTCGACAAGCTCAGCCCGAACGGAATTTCCCGATTGTCTTGCCCTCCCGTTCGCCCTGAGCCTGTCGAAAGGCGGCCAGCGCAACATGAGCCGGCAAGCGCCGAATCCAACAAAAAAGGCCGGAAGGTATCCCTTCCGGCCCTTTTTTGTCAGCGGTTTGGCTGATCAGCCCTTGAGCACTTCGGCCAGGGTCTCGCCCAGCAGGCTCGGCGAGGGGGAGACGCGGATGCCCGCGGCTTCCATCGCGGCGATCTTGCTTTCCGCATCGCCCTTGCCGCCCGAGACGATCGCCCCGGCGTGGCCCATGCGGCGACCCGGAGGAGCCGAGCGACCGGCGATGAAGCCGGCCATCGGCTTCTTGCGGCCACGCTTGGCTTCGTCGATCAGGAACTGCGCGGCCTGTTCTTCCGCGTCGCCACCGATTTCACCGATCATGATGATCGACTTGGTTTCGTCGTCGGCCAGGAACAGTTCCAGCACGTCGATGAAGTTGGTGCCGTTGACCGGGTCACCGCCGATGCCGACGGCCGTGGTCTGCCCCAGGCCGATGTTCGAGGTCTGGAACACGGCTTCATAGGTGAGCGTGCCCGAGCGCGAGACCACGCCGACCGAGCCCTTCTTGAAGATCGAACCGGGCATGATGCCGATCTTGCATTCGTTTGGCGTGAGCACGCCGGGGCAGTTCGGGCCGATCAGGCGCGACTTGCTGCCGGCGAGCGCGCGCTTGACGCGCACCATGTCGAGCACCGGGATGCCTTCGGTGATCGCCACGATCAGTTCCATTTCCGCGTCGATCGCTTCCAGGATCGAATCGGCAGCGAATGGCGGCGGCACGTAGATGCACGATGCGGTCGCGCCGGTGGCGTGCTTGGCTTCGGCGACGGTGTTGAAGTTGGGCAGCCCGATGTGGGTGGTGCCGCCCTTGCCGGGCGTCACGCCGCCGACCATCTGCGTGCCATAGGCCAGGGCCTGTTCCGTGTGGAACGTGCCGGTGGCACCGGTCATGCCCTGGGTGATGACCTTGGTGTTCTTGTTGACCAGAATGCTCATGGATCAGGCGACCTTCTGCACTTCGGCGACGATCTTCTTGGCAGCATCACCAAGGTCGTTGGCCGGAACGATGGGGAGACCGGAGTTGGCGAGGATGTCCTTGCCCGCTTGCACGTTGGTGCCTTCGAGGCGCACGACGAGCGGAACCTGCAGGTTCACTTCCTTGGCCGCGGCAACGATGCCTTCGGCGATGATGTCGCACTTCATGATGCCGCCGAAGATGTTGACGAGAATGCCCTTCACCGCCGGGTCCGACAGGATCAGCTTGAACGCGGCCGTCACCTTTTCCTTGTTGGCGCCACCGCCCACGTCGAGGAAGTTGGCCGGGAACATGCCGTTGAGCTTGATGATGTCCATCGTCGCCATGGCCAGGCCCGCGCCGTTGACCATGCAGCCGATGTCGCCATCGAGCTTGATGTAGGCCAGGTCATACTTGCTGGCTTCGATTTCGGCGGGGTCTTCCTCGGTTTCGTCCCGCAGCGCAACAACGTCGGGGTGACGATAGAGCGCGTTCGAGTCGAAGCTCATCTTGGTGTCGAGGACGAGCAGCTTGCCGTCCTTGGTTTCCACCAAGGGATTGATTTCGAGCATGTCGCAATCGAGCGCGACGAACGCGGTGTAGAGCTGCTGCGCGATCTTGGCGGCCTGCTTGTTGAGGTCACCCGACAGGTTCAGCGCAAAGCCAACGGCGCGGCCGTGGTGGGGCATGAAGCCCTGGGCCGGATCGATGGTGATCGTGGTGATCTTTTCCGGAGTCGCGTGGGCGACTTCTTCGATGTCCATCCCGCCTTCGGTCGAGACGATCAAGGCAACGCGGCCAGTGGCACGGTCAACCACCAGCGAAAGGTAGTATTCCTTAGCGATATCAACGCCATCGGTCACGTAGAGGCGGTTGACTTGCTTGCCCGCTTCACCGGTCTGCACGGTGACGAGGGTGTTGCCGAGCATTTCCTGAGCGAAGCTTTCGACTTCCTCGATGCTCTTAGCGAGGCGCACGCCGCCCTTGGCGTCGGCCGGCAGTTCCTTGAACTTGCCCTTGCCGCGGCCGCCGGCGTGGATCTGCGCCTTGACGACATAGAGCGGCCCGGGCAGCTGCTTGGCCGCAGCCACCGCTTCTTCGACCGTGAGGGCGGCGATGCCGGCAGGAATGCCGACGCCGAACTTGGCGAGCAGTTCCTTGGCCTGATATTCGTGGACGTTCATGCAGGATCCCCGCTTACGTATGAGTGAAGGGAGGGCGTAGCGCCGTGTTTTCCGCGCTGCCATAAGCACAGGTTTTCGCAGTTGCAAAGACCTTCATTGCGCGATTAATCTGCGCACTGTCGGAATCGCTAGCTGGCAGTGGCGCCGGGCAGCGTTCTTGCCCCCTCTTGCCAATCGGGAATCGTGCGCCCAAGGCTGGGCCAGGCATGATCGATCCCGTCACCCTTGCAACCATCGTCGAGGAAGCCGCCGCCAAGGCGCTGGCTCTCTGGCCGGGCCACGGCCATGCCCCCAGGATATGGGACAAGGGGCACAACGATCCGGTATGCGAGGCCGATCTGGCGGTCGATTCCTTTCTGCACGACCAGCTTGGCGCCCTGCTGCCCGAGGCTGGATGGCTGTCGGAAGAATCTGCCGATGATCCTGCCCGGCTGGAGCGGGGGCTATGCTGGGTGGTCGATCCGGTGGATGGCACCCGCGATTTCGTGCGCGGCCGGCCGGGCTGGGCAGTCTCTGTCGCGCTGGTTGCGGCGGGGCGCCCGATCGCGGCCATCCTCGCCGCGCCGGCGCGTGACGAGGTGTGGCTGGCGATGGCCGGGCAGGGCGCCACGCGCAATGGCGTGCCGCTGGTTGCCAGCCAGCGCATGGCGCTGAGCGGCGCACGCATGCCGATGGACCTGCGGCCGCCGACCGAGGTGGACCTGGTCATGGTCGACAAGCCCAACTCGATCGCGCTGCGCATGGCCATGGTCGCGGCGGCCGAGGCGGATCTGCTGGCAACCTGGCGCTGGGGCTATGAGTGGGACATTGCCGCTGCCGCGCTAATCGCGCAGGAAGCCGGCGCCCTGGTGACCGACGCGCATGGCGCGGACCTCTTGTTCAACAAGCCCGATCCGCGCGCATTCGGCGTGCTGGTCAGCGCACCGGCGATCCACGAAGCCGCCCGTGCGCTGGTTTCTCCCGCCACGTCCAAGGCCCTGCGCGGCTAGGCCGGGGTCAGGCCTCGGCAAAATCCTCGGTGTCGATCGTGGCGCGGATCGTTTGGGCATAGCGGTGGCCGGCGACGGTCTGCTGGTTGATCAGCGCGTCGATCTCGGCCGTGACGGCGACGGGGATCTGCCAGTCCCAGCGCGCGATGTTTTCCTCGAGGTGGGCGATCTTGCCGGTGCCGGGAATCGCCACGATGTGATCGCCCTTGCCCAGCACCCAGGCCAGCGAGAGCTGCGCCGGGGTGACGCCCTCACGCGCGGCGATGGCGTTGAAGGCATCGACCAGCGCCAGGTTATGCACCCAGTTCTCGCCGACAAAGCGCGGCATGGCCTTGCGGATGTCGCCGTCTTCCAGGGCCTGCGGATCGCGCACGCCATTGGCCAGCACGCCGCGCGCAACCGGGGAAAACGCCACGAACGTGGTGCCCACCTCGCGGCAGGCGTCGAGCACGGCAATTTCGGCCTGACGCGTCCACGGCGAATATTCGGTCTGCATCGCGGCAATGGGATGGACGGCGGCCGCGCGGCGCAGCGTATCGGCCGACATTTCAGAAAGGCCGATCGCGCCGATCTTCCCTTCCTTGATCAGGTCGGCCATCGCGCCCACCGAATCCTCGATCGGCACGGTGAAATCGCGGCGGTGCATGTAATAGAGATCGATGTGATCGGTCTGCAGCAGGGTCAGCGACTTTTCCAGCTCGGCGCGGATCGTGTTCGGGTGGCAATCGACCCCGCGCTTTTCGCCGCTGGCGAAGATGCCCATCTTGCTGGCAAGGAACACCTTGTCGCGCTTGCCCTTGAGCGCCTGGCCCACCAGCGTTTCGTTATGCCCCTGCCCATAGAGGCGCGCGGTATCGAAGTGATCATAGCCCACGTCGATCGCGCGGTGCAGCAAGGCAATACCGTCGGCGTCGGTCGGCCGCTCGCCATAGGCCCAGCTCAGCGACATGCAGCCCAGCCCGATCGGGTTCATGGCTTTGCCGGCCAGCGTGCGGAAGCGGTGCGAAGCGGTGGACATTGCGGTATCTCCTTGTTGGCGCGGGGAATGCCAGCCGATGGTGCGCTGCGTCAACCGGCATGAGGGGCAAACGAAAAGGGGCGCCATCCGGTCTGGATGGCGCCCCCTTTGCAAGGGCCAAGGCCGTTGCGGCTTACTGGCCGCGGGCGCGGGCCACGTCGTCCTGCGTCACCGGCACAATCTTGATTTCCACGCGGCGGTTGGCGGCGCGGCCTTCCTCGGTGGCGTTGGAGGCGATCGGGCGGGTCTTGCCAAAGCCCTGTGCGCGGATACGGGCCGGGGCCACGCCACGCGACGACAGGTAATCAGCCACGGCCTGCGCACGGTTCTGCGACAGGGTCATGTTGTAGGCATCCGACCCGGTCGAATCGGTGTGGCCATAGACGTCGATCAGCGAGTTGGGATACTGCACCAGCGACTGGGCGACGCGGTCGAGCGTGTCGCGGAACGCGGGCTTGATCATCGTGCTGTCGGTGTCGAACGTCACGCCGTTGGGGAGGTTGACGAGGATCGCCTGGCCATTGTCGGTCGGCGTCACGTCGACGCCCGAGCCGGCGGTCTGTTCGCGCAGCTGCTTGATCTGCTTGTCCATGGTGTAACCCACGGCCGCGCCGGCGATGCCGCCGATGCCCGCGCCAACGATGCGGCCGGTGCCACCACCGATCAGGCCGCCGAGCAGCAGGCCACCCAGGGCGCCCGCGCCGGCGCCGATCGCGGTGCGCGACACCTTCTGCTGGCCGGTGTTGGGATCGGTGACGCAGGCCGACAGGCTGACCAGCGACACGGCGCACATGCTGGAGACAAGCACCCGACTGAATTTCATGACAAATACCCCTTCTTTCATCCTCGGCCCGGCAATTGTGCCCGCCAGGCCTCCCGACATGATCGGTAATTCGGACAAGCCCAATACACCAGCGCCGCCTGAATGGTTCCCGAATGCTGGCAGCAACCGCAGCCACACCGGAGGGACTTCGCGGCGCGGCGCAAATCTGCTAGGGGCCGTCTCGTGACCTCTTTTCCGTGGCCAGACGCCCTCGTGATCCTGGGCCTTGTCGTGCTCAACGGCCTGTTTTCCATGTCGGAACTGGCCATTGTCTCGGCACGGCCAGCCCGCCTCAAGGTTCTGGCCGAAGGCGGCAGTGGCGGCGCGAAAGTGGCGTTGGAACTGGCTGCCGATCCCGGAAAATTTTTGTCGACCGTGCAGATCGGGATCACCCTGGTGGGCATCGTCGCCGGTGCCTATTCCGGATCGAGCCTGGGTGGCCCGGTAGGAGAGCGGCTGGCCGCGCTGGGCGTGCCGGCGGCCTATGCTGCCGAGGCCGGCTTTGCCCTGGTCATTGCGGTGACCACCTATCTCAGCCTGGTGGTGGGCGAACTGGTGCCCAAGCAACTGGCACTGAACGCGGCAGAGCAGATCGCCGTGGTCGCGGCGCGGCCGATGGTGGTGATGTCGCGCGTGACGGCGCCGTTCGTCTGGACGCTCAACCGCTCGTCGGGCCTGATCCTGCGCCTGTTGGGCCTGGCCAAGGGCGGCGAACAGGAAGTGACGGCCGAAGAACTGCAGATGATCTTCGCCGAAGCCACCCGCTCTGGCGTGATCGAGGAGGAGGAGCGCGCGCTGATGGCCAGCGTGATGCGCCTGGCCGACCGCCCGGTGCGCGAGGTGATGACGCCGCGCATCGAACTGCACTGGATCGAGCAGGACGCGCAGCCGGCCAACCTGGACGAGGCCATCGAAGACAGCCCGCATTCGCTGCTGCTGGTGGCCGATGGTTCGGTCGATCGCATTGTCGGCGTGGTCAAGGTGCGCGACATCCTGGCAGCGCGGCTGCGCGGGGTGGAGCCGGCGCTGGCCAGCCTGATGAAAAAGCCGGCGATCGTGCCCGATCGGCTCGATACCATGGACGCGCTGCGGGTGATCCAGCAGGCCGAAGTGGCCATGGCCCTGGTCCATGATGAATATGGCCATCTCGAGGGGATCGTCACCCCGGCCGACTTGCTGGCCGCGATTGCTGGCAATTTCGTGGCCCATGGCGATGAAGGCGATGCGCCGATGATCGTGGAGCGCGAGGATGGCTCGCTGCTGATCGCCGGCGCCTTGCCGGCCGATGCCATGGCCGATCGGCTGGGCATCGATCTGCCCGAAGACCGCGATTATGCCACGGCTGCTGGCTTTGCCCTGTCCGTGCTGCGCAAGCTGCCCACCGAGGGCGAGCATTTTGCTGAGCAAGGCTGGCGCTTTGAAGTGGTCGACATGGATGGGCGCAAGATCGACAAGCTGTTGATCCAGCGCGCCAAGGCGGCCACCCCGCCGGTGGAGCTCGACGGGTAAGGGCAAGGCCTCGGCTGGCCAAACCGCCGCGTGGCAGGTTTGGGTCGTTTCGCCTTTCCAGCGTCACCCCGGCCTTCAAGCCGGGGGCCCGCTTTTTACGTTAACCGTATGTGCTTGGCGCAAAGAAAGCGGGACCCCGGATCATGTCCGGGGTGACGAAGGTCTATACGGCAAGGATTTGCAGGTACGGCCTAGAGCAGGCCGTGGGCCAGCAGATCGGCTTCCAGGGCAGCGGCGCCTCGCGCGAAATGGTGCGTGTGCCAGCCCAGCGCGCGGGCCGTCGCAATGTTGGCGGCATTGTCGTCGATGAACAGCATGGTTTCGGGGGCCTGGCCGAATCGGCGTGCGGCCAGCTCGAAAATTGCCGGATCGGGCTTGATCAGCCGTTCCGCCCCCGACACCACGATATCGCGGCAGTGATCGAGGATGGGGAAAGTCGGGCGGAACTGCGCCCAGGCGTCCACGCCGAAATTGGTGATCGCATATTGCGGCACGCCGCGCGCGGCCAGGCGGCGCACCAGACCGTGCGTGCCGGCCACGGGGCCGGGGATGCTGTCCAGCCAGTGACTGGCATAGCGGGCGATCAGCGTGGCATGCTGGGGAAATTCGGCACTGCGCGCCGCCACCATGGTGGACCAGGGCACGCCGGCATCGTGCTGCCCGTGCCATTCCTCGCTCACCACCTCGGCCACGAATCGGGCGCGTTCGGCCGGATCGGGAATGGCATCGCGATAGAGCAAGGCCAGATCCCACTCCACCAGCACGCGGCCCACGTCCCATACCACGATGGTCGGCCGGCTGATGACAGACTGATTCGGGGCATGCGGCATCGCGCGGTTATCCGTGGGGAGGGGGCAGACAGACAGGGGCACAGGCGGGCGGCGGGCACAAACGAAACCAGCCCGCTTCCCGGACCGGGGCCGCAAGCAAGGCGGTTACCGGGCCGGGAAGCGGGCTGGCATCAGCGTTCCGCTGTGCCGGCGAGCGGCACAACGTTCACGCACGCCTGGCGATTAGCCCTGGCGCGCCTTGAAACGACGCTGGGTCTTGTTGATCACGTAGGTCCGGCCACGGCGGCGAATCACGCGGTTGTCCCGGTGACGGTCCTTGAGCGACTTCAGGCTGTTGCGAATCTTCATGGCTATTCCCTTTGCCCGAATCCGACCCGGGCGCGAAACTGAAGGTGCGCCGTTAGTGGCCCCCCTGTGGAAAGTCAACCGTGGCATGGCAGATCGCGGTTGTGGGGATAAACCGGTCCGGGCATGGAGGGTTTCGCGCGCCGATGCGTTAAATCATATGGTTCAGCCGCGCGACAGCCGTTTTTCGGCACAGCTGCGGCCCTGTCGATGGGATTTCCTGCCATGCTCCGCCTTTCGCGCGCGCTCTTGCCGTTGTCTGCCACCGCCACGCTGGCGCCGATCCTGCTCGCCGTGGCGCCGGCCCCTGCGCAAGCGCAAGGCTGGGGCGGCTGGGGTGGTGGCTATGGCCCCGGTTGGGGCGGGTATGGCGGCTTTGACGGCCCGCGCCGGGGAACCACGGCGGCCGAACCGTCGAGCCGCATCGACGTGACATCCTATCGCAGTGCCGATGCGCTGGCGCTGCTGGGCAAGGGCAGGATCGTGGTGGCTGGCGTCGATGCCCCGGCCGACGCGCTGGAACAGGGCGCCGACGAGCCGACGCCCGACAAGCTGCCGGTCTACGAGGCCGCCGTGGTCGATTCGCTGGTGGGCCATGGCTATGACACCCAGACGGTGAGCGATGCCGGGCAGATTGCGCAAGTGGCGGTCAGCCACCAGGTGGTGGTGCCCGAAGAGCAGAAGCATTCCCCGGTCAGCGGCGCGATGAGCACGACGGTGAGCAACTACGGCTCCGCCGTGTCGCTGGGCGTGGCTCTCGACTTTACCAAGCCGGCCAAGGCGATCGTGGCTACGCGCATGGACGTGCGCATCCGCGACAAGGCCAGCGGCCGCGTGCTGTGGGAGGGCCATGCCGAAGGGATGGCGCGCGAAGGTGAGGGCGGGCTGGACGACGGCAAGATGGCGGCACGCCTGGCCAAGGCGCTGTTTGCCCGCTTCCCCGAAGGCCAGGTGGTGGTGGCCGATGCCGCCGCGCCCGGTAATGGCTCGGCGGGCCTGGCGCCGGCTGGCGCTGCCCCGGCCCAAGGCACCCCCTGAACTGCGCCATGATCTGCCCCGGCCGCCCTTGAGCAGGCCTGGTGCCATGCCTATCTCTCAAGCGGAACGATCCGCACCGAGCGGGCGCCTGAGGAAGGATGCAAAGGGTATGCGTAGGCTGGCTTTTGTGATGCTGATGGCCGCACCGCTGCCTGCCCTGGCAGCGCCTGTGCAGGTCACCCGCTTTACCACGCCCGAGATTACCGCCCGCCAAGGCCATGATGCCGTGACCGTGGTATCGGTTGGCGGTGGGCCGACGGCCGATCCGCAAAGCCTCGCTGACCAGCCCTGGCTGATGGCCGTGCAACGCGAAGTGGCGGGCCTGGGCTTTGGTGCGGCAACGCCCGGCGCTGCCGATATCGTGGCCGAAGTGCAGGTTTCGCGCGAGGCGCAGGTGCGTGGCGGCGGCAATGGCCCGGTCAGCCTGGGGCTGGGTGGCTCTACCGGCGGATGGCACAGCGGGGTTGGCCTGGGGCTGGGGTTCAACATCGGCGGCGGCCCGCGCCGCGTCGATGCCACGTTCCTGCGCGTGGTGCTGCGCGATCGCGTCAGTGGCCAGCCGCTATGGGAAGGGCGCGCCGAAAACGCCGAAAAGACCGGCTCTGCCGCTGCATCGGCCGATGTTTTGGCGCCGCGCATGGCCCATGCGCTGTTTGTGGGCTTTCCCGGCAAGTCGGGTGACACTATCTCGGTCAAATGACGCAAGAAAATTCAGCCTCCGCCCCGATTCTAGTCAACGCCGCGTTCGATGCCGGCAATATCGAGGTGCTGGCCGTCGATGGCGCCCGCGCCACACTGGCCATCCGCCGCGACAACCAGTCCGAATTTGCTCAGTGGTTTTATTTCCGCGTCAGCGGCGTGGCCGGGCGCGAGCTGGACCTGGCGATTACCGGGCTCAACACCTCGGCCTATCCCGATGGCTGGCCCGGCTATTCCGCCTGCGTGTCCGAAGACCGCCAGGAATGGACGCGCGCGGCATCCGATTTCGACCGTGGTCGCGATGGCGGCACTCTGCATATCCGCCATCGCCCGGTGGGCGACCAGGTGTGGTTCGCCTATTTCGCGCCCTATTCACTGGAACGCCACAACGACCTAGTGAGCGAGGCTGCCGCCAGTCCGGGCGTGTCGCACCAGGTGCTGGGCCTGTCGCTCGACGGGCGGGCGATCGATTGCCTGACGCTGGGCACCGGTCCACGCCAGGTGTGGCTCTATGCCCGGCAGCATCCGGGCGAAACCATGGCGGAATGGTGGATGGAAGGGGCGCTGGAAATGCTCACCGATCCGGCCGACCCGCATGGCCGCGCGCTGCGCCAGGCCTGCACGTTCCACATCGTGCCCAATTGCAACCCCGATGGCAGCGCGCGCGGACACCTGCGCACCAATGCCATCGGCGTAAACCTCAACCGCGAATGGCACGAACCGACCGCCGAGCGCGCGCCGGAAGTCCTGGCGATTCGCAACGCGATGGACGCCACCGGGGTGGACTTTGCCATGGACGTGCATGGTGACGAGGCGATCCCGGCGGTGTTCCTGGCCGGTTTTGAAGGCATTCCCGGCCTCACGCCCGCGCAGCTCGACGGATACCGGCGCTATCGCGCGATTCTCGATCGGCGCAGCCCCGATTTCCAGGTGCGCCGTGGCTATCCCGAAGCTCGGCCGGGTCAGGGCAACCTGGCGATGTCCACCAACCAGGTGGCGCAGCGCTTTGGCTGCGTGGCGATGACGCTGGAAATGCCGTTCAAGGACAATGCCGATCTGCCCGATCCGGTCTATGGCTGGAGCGCGGAACGCAGCAAGCTGCTGGCCCGCGAATGCCTGGCCGCCCTGTGGGAATGGCTGCAACCGCAAGAGGGTTAAGCGCGGATAGGTGCCTTCGGTTGGAGGGCGGGGAAGCCTGCCCTCTTTACGGCGCGTTAATTCCTTTGGCGCCATGACAGGGCATGGACCGCATCCTGCCCCTTTCCGCCCCCATGCGCCACGTTGGGCCCCTGGCCAGCCGCATGCTGCACGGCCGGGGAATCGCCGCGCTGCCGGGCCGCGCCGGGCACGTGCTGGCCAGCGTGCCGGTTCTTGCCTGCGCCGCCGCGCTGATCTGCGCCGGCCGCGCGCTGCCGTTCTGAAGCAGACTTCCCCGCATTATTGCTGAGCAACCGGCGACGGTGCTGCCGCTCAGGCTGCGCCGCGCTGGCGTTGGCGTGCGCCCCAGGGGCGCTGCCGTTCCCATTCCGTGCAAAGCGCAAGCAGCGCATCGAGCGTCAGCGGCTTGCTGAACAGATAGCCCTGCGCGTGCTTGCAGCCGGCCTCCTGCAGCATGCGCCACTGGCTGGGCGTTTCCACGCCCTCGGCCACGCAACTCAGCCCAATGGTGTGGCAGAAGGTGATCACGGCGCGCGCGATGGTATCGCCATCGGTCCCGTCGAGCCCGGCGACGAAGCTGCGATCGATCTTGACCTTGTCGAGCGGCAGGCGCTGGACATAGCCGAGGCTGGAATAGCCGGTGCCGAAATCATCGAGTGCCACGTGGACGCCGATGTCGCGAAAGGCCTGCAAGGCCTGGGCCGCGGTTTCGGCATTGGCCATGACTGCGGTTTCGGTCACTTCCAGCCAGATGCGGCCCGGATCGATCCCGGTCCGCTCGATCTCGCGGCGGATGAAGGCGAGCGTGGTGGCCGAGGTCAGGTCGCAGGCCGAGATATTGAACGATACCGCGACATCGTCGGGCAGGTGCAGCGCCGCCTTGAGGCCCTTGCGGATCACTGCGCGGGTAATGCTGTGGATCGCGGTGGAGCGTTCCGCCACGGCAATGAAATCGGCGGCGGAAACCTCGCCCAGCACGGGGCTGGTCCAGCGCACCAGAACTTCCACCGCGCTCAGCCGGCCGCTTGCCAGTTCGATGATCGGCTGGAACACGATCGTCAGTTCGTCTTCCAGCGTGCTGCCCTGCAGCGCCACTTCGATCGCGCGATCGGCCCGCACGGCGGTTTCCAGCGCGGCGCTGAACACGCAGACGCCACCACCTTCGACATGCTTGGCATGATACAGCGCATAGTCGGCGCGATCGAACAGGTCGTCTGCCCCGGTGCCGGCCTGCGGGCAATGCGCCACGCCGAGCGATGCGCCGACATGGAGCACGATTTCCCCCACCTGCAATGGCGCGCGAATCTGCTGCAGCAAGCGCTCGCAGGTGCGCGTAAAGCCGGATACGTCCGGGTCGATCAGCCCGAATTCGTCACCACCCAGGCGATAGACCTGGGCCGATGGGCCGGCGGCATGGCGCAGGCGCGCGCCGATTTCTGCCAGCAGGCGATCGCCCACGTGATGGCCATAGGTATCGTTGATCGGCTTGAAGCGATCGAGATCGAGCACACCCACGGCAAACGGCATGCCGGCGTGGGTGGTGGTCCAGGCTTCGAGATCGGCATGGAAGCGGCGGCGGTTGGCCAGGCCGGTGAGCGCGTCGGTAAGGGCGAGGCGGCGGTTTTCCTCGTTCAGCCGCTGCAGTTCGGCGTGCTGTGCCGTCAGCAGCGTGCCGGCGCGGACCTGGCCTTCGAAATGGGCAAAGCTGTTGAACAGCACGCGCAGCAGCACGGCCAGGACCAGCGCCACGTTGATCCCGATCGTCACGAAGATCAGCTGCTGGCGCGCCAGGCACATGATGATGAACGCCGGCAGCACGGTGAGCGCCACCAGCAGCGCGGCCTGGGGCAGCACGATCAGGCAGAAGATGCAGCCGATCACCGTGGTGGAGATATAGAGCCCCACGTGCGCCTGCTCGAACGGGCCGCCATAGGGCGCCAGCGCCAGGGACCAGCCGACATAGGCAAGCGCCACCGGGCCGGATACGGCGGTGATCGCGCGCAACTGCCGCCGCGCCTGTTCCGCAGTGGGCACGCCCTTGCGGGCCTGGCGCAGCCAGTGGATCATGCGGAAGAAGGTGATGGCAAACAGCACGGCGGGCACGCTGATCGTCAGGACCGCCGGTGCCTGGTGGCGGTGGGTGATCGCCACGGCCAGCGAATTGATCAGCAGCAGGCCATAGAGCAGCGGCACCTGGCGTTGCAGGTTCACCGCCTGCGACACGGCCAGCGCGGGATCATCCCCGATTCCGGCGAACCAGCGAAATGGACGCGACGCGCGCAACAGCATTCTCCCCCAGTCGGTCGAATTCCTTCGCAAACCAGGATTATGCCTGCAAAAACATGAAAAGAATCATACCGCTCGGACGGTGATCCCCGCGCGGCACGTGGGCGCCTGCCACCACCGCAGCGGGCGTGGCGCAGGCCAATGGCGCGCGGGCGCACCAAGGCAGCCGGCAATCATGCCAAGCCGAAAAGAATATTCTGCGATTTCAGGAAATTGGATGCCCCGCGAGGATTCGAACCTCGATTGACGGAGTCAGAGTCCGTAGTCTTACCTTTAGACGACGGGGCATCGGGAGGCGCCCCTCTAGTCGGGCCGTTTCAGAGCGTCAACCCGTTTTTTCGCCTCTGCATCAGGGTGCGATCGCGCCGGTTGATCGCGCCGGCGCCAGGGCTGGCGTGGCCTCGCCGGGGCGCTTGCCGGGGGCGAACCTTGCCGCGCGGGCGCCATGACGCTACGGTGACAGGCAAGTACCCGACCGGCACCGATGCCGGCGGGAAAACATAAGCGAATTTGTATCATGGCGGAATCCACTCCGCCGGCCAGGGGACGAGGGCCGCGATCCGGCGGAAGGAACAGGCAGCGAGGGCCGCGCAAGGCCGCACCCGCGCCCGATGCCGCCGGACAGCCGCCCGCCGCCACGCCGGCCGGCCATAGCGCAGCGCAAGGCGCCGCACCGACAAAGGGCAAGGCCAAGGGCAACGGCCGCGCGAGAGGCCGGGGCCGCACTGGGGCGCGCCGGGGCAGGCCGGCGCCGGCCGCCGTTGCCACGCCCCTTGCCGCATCCCCCGCTCCCGGCGCTGCAGCAGTGCCGCAATCCGGCATGGCACAGCCAGATCCTGTGGCGGCGCCATCGGCTGTCACCGCCGGGCGAGAGGTGCTGCCCGAAGCGCTGTTTGCCGCTGACGAGGCCGTGGGCCAGGGCGGGGCGCGCGCCTGGCACAAGCCGGTGCCGTTTCATCGCCAGGCCTATGCCGCGATCGATCTTGGCACCAACAATTGCCGCCTGCTGATCGCACGGCCGGCCGGTGGGCATTTCGTGGTGATCGATGCCTTCAGCCGCGTTGTGCGCCTGGGCGAAGGGCTGGCCCAGTCTGGCCGCCTGTCCGACGCGGCAATGGACCGCGCGCTGGCCGCGTTGCATGTCTGCGCGGAAAAGCTGCGCAAGCGCAATGTCCACCTGGCCCGCTCGGTCGCCACCGAAGCCTGCCGCCGCGCCAGCAACGGCGCCGAATTCATCGAGCGGGTGCACCGCGAAACCGGTATCCGCCTCAACATCATCACCGCGCAGGAAGAGGCGCGGCTGGCCGTGCTCGGCTGCCATATCCTGCTCGAACATGGCGATGGGCCGGCCATGATCTTTGACATCGGCGGCGGATCGACCGAGATGGTGCTGGTCGATCCGGCCGATCCGGTGCCGCGTATCCTCGATTGGCAAAGCGTGCCGTGGGGCGTGGTCTCGCTCACCGAAGGGGTGGGGCCGATCGCCGATAGCCCGGCCGCGCGCGCCGCCGCCTATGCCGACATGCGCGCACGCGTCGCCGATGGCTTTGCCCCGTTCATCGAGCGTATCGCGCCCACCCGCGCACACGCTTTGGCCGAAGGGGCGATTCGCCTGCTCGGCACCAGCGGCACGGTGACCACGCTGGCCAGCCTCCACCTGGGTCTGCCGCAATATGATCGGCGCGCGGTCGATGGGCTGATCGTGCCGACCACGGCGATGCGCGGCATCAGCCAGCGCCTGGCGCATCTCTCGCCGGCCGAGCGGATCGCCGTGCCGTGCATCGGGCGCGAGCGGTCTGACCTGGTGGTGGCGGGCTGCGCCATCCTCGAAACCATTTTCGATATCTGGCCGGCCGATCGGCTGGGCATTGCCGATCGCGGCATCCGCGAAGGCATCCTGCGCTCCCTCATGGCCACTGGCGGCGATGCCGTGCGCAGCCGCGAGGCGCTGCGCCAACTCAATAGTGGAGCAACCCCATGAGCCGTTCCGGCAAGGATCCGCACGAACGCCTGAAAACCGCCAAGAAGCGCACGGCGTCTTCGGCGCGCTGGCTCTCGCGCCAGATCAACGATCCCTACGTCAAGCAGGCCCGCGCAGAAGGCTGGCGCAGCCGCGCGGCGTTCAAGCTGATCGAGCTGGACGAGCGCTTTGCCCTGCTCAAGGGGCGGCAGCGCGTGGTCGACCTCGGCATCGCACCGGGCGGCTGGAGCCAGGTGGTGCGCAAGAAGGCACCGGCCGCGCGCGTGGTCGGGATCGACCTTTTGCCGACCGAGCCGATCGATGGCGTGACCATATTCGAGATGGACTTCATGGCCGATGAAGCCCCTGCCGCGCTGGAAGGCGCGCTCGACGGCCCGCCCGATCTCGTGCTGTCGGACATGGCCGCCAACACCGTGGGCCACAAGCAGACCGACCACCTGCGCACCATGGGCCTGGTGGAGACGGCAGTGGATTTCGCCATCAACACCCTGGCCCCGGGCGGCGCCTTCGTCGCCAAGGTCTTTGCCGGCGGCACCGACGGCGACCTGCTCACTATCCTCAAGCGCAATTTCACCACGGTGAAGCACGCCAAGCCGCCGGCCAGCCGCAAGGACTCCTCGGAATGGTACGTGATCGCCCAAGGCTTCAAGGGCCGCGCCGCCACGAGCAACCCTGCGGATGATCCGTCGGGCGAACAGGACGCCTGATCCTGATGCGCGTGCATGGCCGGGGATAATCCCCGGTCGTGCAAAGAATCCCGTTGCGATGCGCGCCACTCTCGGCTAACCGCCCGTCTCCCACCCGCGGCCCCACCCGGCGCCGCGCGACGAGAGGCCCGATGGCGGAGTGGTGACGCACCGGACTGCAAATCCGTTTACGCCGGTTCGATTCCGGCTCGGGCCTCCATCGCAGCTGGGTTTCATCCCATACAGTGCCGATTTCGGTCTCAGCTGCCGCAGGCGACCTCGGCGATAGACCTCGCGATTGGGCGTGGTCGGGCGCGCGCGAGGCTGGGTGATGCGGCTGCGGCGCCAGCGCTGCTTATTGATAGCGCAAGGTGTTCTCGAACCCGACGTTGGTCTTGGCCATCTTGGCCAGTTTCCTGAGGTTGGCGCGGACATATCTTTCAAAGCGCCGGTCGTCATATATGCCCGTGGTCTGATAGTCGTCCTGCCCCAGCAAGTGCTTGAGGCGGGCGGCGAAGGCGGCTTGGTCGCCCTGGCGCGCGGCTGCCTTTACGGCGCGGCAGACCCATTCCTCGGCGGCTGCCTTGTCATAATCGTCCTGGCCTTCATATCCCCGCCGGTCCGCCGCGATCTGATCCAGTCGTGCGGCGTCGATGCGGCGTTCCAACCATGTGCAGACCACGTCGCTTTGCCAGGGTTTTGCCGAAACGCTCATCGTGCTCTCCACGCTTGTTAGTTCCCGTCTGCATCGACGACGAACACCATGGTCTTGCCGCGCGACATCGGCTCCCACCCGGCGAGCAGGGCGGCGCGAATGCCGCGTGACACCAGGGCGTCGCTGATTTGCAGCCGGCTGGGCGGCAAGCCTTTCAGCAGGCGCTTGGGAGTGGGAAATTCGAGGATCGCGCCACGCGGGGCATCTTGCTGGAGCAAGGCAACGGCCATACCCCGCCAGCCATCAAATTCGCTCCATTGCGGCTCGCGTCGCAGTTCCCAATCGTAGCGAAGCCCGTCAACCTCGACGGTACCGGCAAGCCTGTGCATGTTTGACATGGCGATGCGGTTAGCAGGATTCCGTCGCCAAGCCACGGCAATGTCGACCGCATGATCGATGGGAAAGCGACGAGCGCCGTCCGATCATGGGAGCCGGGGCACTTCTCGCCGGAAGCGTCACGGAGCCGCAGCGGGTTTGGTGAGAGCCTTGCCTGCCTCTGCCGCAAACCTGCGGTTCCAGATGATGGCGCTGCCCGAGATGAAGGACACCAGGAGGAAGGCCAGGGAAAAATCACCGAGCGTCAGCACCCCGCGGCCGGCCATCCGCGGGGCCAGTTCCAGCGTCGCTGCGGCGAGGCAGATGCCGAGGGACATGCTCAATTGCTGGAACGTGGCATAGAAGCTGGTCGCCGAACTCATGCGTGCTTCGTCGATATCGGCATAGGCGATGGCGTTGTAGGCGGTGAACTGGAACGAGGTGAAGAATCCGGCGACGAGCAGGATCAGGGCGATCAGCGGCAAGGGCCATTCCGGTCGAAATGCGCCGCATAACGCATAGCCCGCCGTCCCCGCCAATCCGGACACGATCAGGCTGCGACGAAAGCCCCAGCGCCGCAGGATGCGCGGGGCCAGCGTCTTCATCGCCAGCCCGCCGATGGCGACCGAGACGGTCAGCGCCCCGGTCAGCGCCGCGGAAAAGCCGAAGCCAAGCTGGAACAACAGCGGCAGGAGGAACGGCTGCGCGCCCTGGGTGATGCGCGCCAGCGATCCTGCAATGACCGACAGACGGAAGTTGGTGGTGCGCAGCAGCGCAGGGTCGAGGATCGGGTTCTGGGTGTGGCGCGCATGGAGCAGGTAGGCTGCGGCAAGCAGGCTGCCGAGAAGCAGCAGGGCGAGGGCCACGGTCCCCGTGCCGCTGCGGCTGGCGAGCTCCAGCCCGAACAGGATGCAAGCGAGTGCCGCCCCGGACAGGAAGAAGCCGGCCCAATCGAACTGCGCCTGCAATCCGTGGATGTTGGGCACCAGCATGATGGCAAAGACGATACCGGCAATGCCGATCGGGATATTGATGTAGAAGATCCAGCGCCAATCGAACCAGGTTACGATCATGCCGCCGAGCGGAGGCCCGAGAATCGGGCCAACGAGGGCCGGCATGACCAGCCACGACAGCGCCTGGACGATCTCGCTCTTGTCGACGCTGCGCAAGACCACCAGCCTGCCGACCGGCACCATCATCGCCCCGCCGATGCCCTGCAGGAACCGTGCCGCGACAAGCGATGGCAGGTTGAAGGCCAGCGCGCAGGCCACCGATCCAACGAGGAAGATGGCAATGGACAGGCAGAACACGATGCGCGATCCGAATCGATCGGCAAGTGTGCCGCTGGCCGGAATGAACAGGGCCAGCGCGATCAGATAGCTGGTCAGCGCAAGGCTCAGCGTTGGCGCCGCCACGCCCAGATCGCGGGCCATGGTGGGCAGCGCCACGGTCAGCACGGTACTGTCCAGTTGCTGCATGAACATGGCCGAAGCGACGACCAGCGCCGTGCTCCTGAACGTGCGAGGACGCGCCGCGATGCGCTGCCACAGCCCTGCGGACCGTTCGATCGCCCTATCCGTGTTTGCGTTCAATCCCTTATCCTGACGAGAGAACCGTGCGGGTCATGTTCCAGACGACGGCCCGCATTGTGTTGAAGAGAAGGGCAGGGGTCAGTCCTTGGCGCGGGCCGCGTGCTTGCCGCCGATCACAAGCGCGAGCAGCGAGAGCAGGGCGGCCGCGGCGCACCATGCTCCCGGGACTGCCTTGTCACCGGTGGCGCCGATCAACGCGGTGCTGATAGCCGGGGTAAAGCCACCGAAGATCGCCGTCGCCAGGCTGTAGGCCAGGCTGAAGCCCACGGTGCGGACGTGCGCCGGAATGATCTCGGTCAGGAAGACGATGAACGCGCCGTTGTAGGTGGCATAGATGGCCGCCAGCAGCAGTTCCACTGCCAGCAGTCTGCCAAAGCTGGGCGCTGCGACCAGCCAGCTCATCAGCGGGTAGGCCAGCAATCCGCCCAGCACGGTGGCCGTGATCAGCAGCGGCTTGCGCCCGACCTTGTCGGACAGCGCCCCCATGACCGGCAGCAGCGTGAAGTTGGCAAGCCCGACACACGCGGTGACGAACAGGCTTTCACCCGAGGACAGCGCGAGTTCCTTGCTGCCGAAGGTCGGCGTGTAGGCCGTGATCATGTAGAAGAACACGGTGGTCATCACCGCCATCAACGTGCCCTTGAGCACCAGGCCCCAGTTCGCAGCGACGATGCCTACGATCTGGTTGAGCTGTGGGTGCTCCTTGCGGTTGAGGAACGCCTCGGTCTCTTCCATGTGACGACGGATGACGAACAGGAACGGGACCATGATGCAGCCGATGACGAACGGCACACGCCAGCCCCACGCCTGCATCGTTGCGGCATCGAGCGAGGTTGAGACGAGCAGGCCGATCAGTGCCGCGAAGACCACGGCGGCTTGCTGGCTTGCCGACTGCCACGCGCAGAAGAAGCCCCGGCGGTGCGGTGGTGCGATCTCGTTGAGATAGACCGATACGCCGCCTACCTCGACACCGGCCGAGAGGCCCTGCACCAGGCGACCGACCAGGATGATGATCGGTGCGGCCAGGCCGATCTGCGCATAGGTGGGCGTGATGGCGATGGCCAGCGTGCCCGATGCCATGAGGCCCAGTGTCAGCAAGAGACCTTTGCGGCGGCCGTGATTGTCGATGTAGGCGCCCAGGACCAGCGCGCCGACGGGACGCATGAGGAAGCCCGCGCCAAACGTCATCAGCGTCAGCATGAGCGAGGCAAATGCGCTGCCGGTCGGGAAGAACGCCTTGGCGATATAGGTGGCGTAATAGCCGAACACCATGAAGTCGAACATTTCCAGGAAGTTGCCGCTGGAAACGATGAAGATCGACGTGAAGGCCGAACGCGTGCTGGCCCGTGGCGCTGCCGGTGTCGCTGGCGGCGGATTTGCGGCGGAAGCTTGGGTCATGGCTGAACCTTCTGCGGTGCAGGCTCGAGTCCGCTCTCGCGGATGATGGCACTGGCCTTGGGAGAGGCGAGGTAGGCAATGAGCGCCTTCGCGTCGGCAGGATGGGGCGAATAGGCGACGACACCGGCGGAAAAGGCCGTGACCTTTTGCAGGTCGGCAGGCAGCAGGCCGACGATGCGGATACCCTTGACCGGCTTCAACTCGCTCAGTTGCTGGAAGCCCAGCTCTGCCTCGCCACTGGCGACAATCTGGCCGACGGGCGTTGCCGGGATCATCCGGCCCTTGCGGCGGACCTGATCGGCGATGCCCAGCTTGTCGAGCATCGTCGTCTGGATATAGACCCCCGAAGCGCTGTCGGACCATGCCAGGGACCTGGCGGCGAGCAGCGCCGAGCGGACCGCTGCGGCGGTACTGATGTCGGGGGCGGGCGCGCCAGCCTTTACCGCGACGGCGATCTTGGACAGCACGAGATCCGTTTGCGTACCGGGCATGATGGAACCGTCGGCAGTCAGCGTGTCGAGCGCAGACCTGGCCAGGATGACGACGTCAGCAGGTTCGTGGCGTTCCAGGCGGTGTGGGATCGCTTGCGGGGTCTCGCCCATCGAGGGGCCGTGTGCGATGACGATGTGGACGCCGGTTTCCCGCTCGTACTGCTGCGACAGACGCGCGAAGGCGGAGGTGAAGCCGCCCGAGGTCAACACCCGCAGTTCCGTGTGCGGCCCGTGTGGTGCGGGCGTGCTGGCAGGCGTGTTGGCACTGCATCCGGCCAGCGCCGCCATGGGCAGCAGCAACCTTCCCAGCATGCGGCGCAGCTTGTTCGGGGTCTGGCGCGCACGCGCATGGGCGATAGTTGGCGCGTTCATATATCCTCTCACTGCTTGCTCGACCCGCTAAAGCCGCCACCGTTGACAAGGGGGCCGCAGCTTCACGGCAGCAACAGGAAGTCAGAATATGGCCGCTTCATCAAATGCAACGATCGGCACTCTTTATGCGTTAAGCGCATAAATCATGCGCTTTCGGCTGGTCCCAGCCGCCACGCTGCCTTCAATCGGGAATGGTGTCGTTCCGACCGCGCTCCCGCCAGGCGTCGCAGAGCAGGCCGAGCAGCCGATGCGCGGCAGGAGACAATGCGACGGCAGGACGACGCAAAACGCCGATGGTGCGGAAGATTGTCGCGCCCTGCAGCGGCTTCCAGACGAGATCGCGCGCCTCTGGCCCTTCGCACGCCAGCCGTGGCAGGATGGACGCGCCCAGCCCGGCATCGACCAGCGCCAGGGCCGAGGTGAGCCGGGTAACTTCGTAGAACCACCGCAGATCGAGATTGAGCGGTGCCAGGCCCGCGTCCAACGTCGTGCGGTTTCCGCTTCCCGTATGGACCGTCACCAACCGCAGTCCCACCAGGTCTTCCCAGCGCGGCTTGTCGATTGCTGCCAGCGGATCATCCTTGCGGCAGACCAGTCCATAGTGATCGTCGTAAAGCGGTTCGAACACCAGGTCGGCGTCGCTCGAGACCGGTAGCGCAAGGCCAAATTCGGCCGCGCCGGTGCGAACCGCCTCGGCGCACTCCGTCGCGGAAAGGTCCAGCACCCTTACCCGCACATTGCGATAATCCCGCCCGAACTGCTCGAGCAAGCTTGGCAGAAAGCGAACCGTTGCGCTGGGTATGCTGGCCAGCACGATCCGCCCGTCCTGCCGCTCGCCCAGCGCCATCTTGCCAAGGAGCGAGGTGTCGATTTCGTCGAGCAGGCGGCGGACCAGTGGCATGATCTGCTGGCCGGCCGGGGTCAGGCGAACGCTACGGGTGCTGCGCTCGAACAGCGCCTCTCCCACCAGCGCTTCCAGCTTTTGCACCCGGCGGCTGAGCGCGGGCTGCGACAGATTGAGCTGGTGCGCTGCGCGAACGAAGTTGCGGCACTCGGCAACAGCGACCAGCGATCGCAGGTCGAGTATTTCGCAGTTCAACAGGCTCACGCTGGTCGTTTAGCATGCGCGTGCCGGTTGTTGCACCGGCAAATCACGGCCTCTTCCCAGGCATGCGTCGCGGCGCTGCCCAGCTCGAACCGGCGCCCGTCGCCGATCATGCCGGCGTCCATGCAGACCGGCCGGGTGCGCTGGTCGAGATCGTTGCCGACCGGGAGTTGTTCGCGGTGGTGGGTGAAGCCAAGTATCGGTTGCGGGTGGCCGTGATCACCGCAGGCGCTGACAATCGGGCGACACCCGGCAACGATCTGATGGCCAAGGCGGTGCTGTCGCAACTGGTAGAAGCCGATCAGCGGTTGCATTCGCCATCGACCAAATCCCCAAAATAGCGCGCATGGCAAAGTTGGCGCAGCGACGCGTTAGTATTTCGCAATGAATCCGTCTCGGCATTGGACATGGCGATCAAAGTCATTGCTAACGGCATGTTAGGGATGGCAAGGCAAACAGGCGCGTGTTTCCTGCTGCCAGGGATGCCCTGCGATGCCCTCGATTCCACTTATTGCCCCCAATCCCCCGCGTTTCAGCGCCTTGGCCGACGAGCTTGCGGCGATCGAGCAGCGTGGCATTTTCAGCAACGGCGGGCCAGCGGTGCGGGCGTTCGAAGCAGCGGCGGTGGCACAGCTGTTTGGCGGGAAGGGGGATTGCCTGGCCGTCGGCAATGCCACGCTGGGCCTGATCCTGGCCCTTCGGCATGCTGCCGGGCCGCGTCTTCGTCCTGGCGCTCTGGCACTGGTGCCGGCCTTTACCTTTGCCGCCACGGCCCAGGCGGTGGAATGGGCCGGCCTGACGCCGCTGATCCACGATGTCGATCCGCAGACCTGGGCCTCTGATCCCCAGGCGGAAGAGCGCCTGCTCGCGCGCCATGGCGCCCGCGTGGCGGTGATCGTGCCTTATGCGGCATTCGGGCGCAGCCTCGATCTTGATCGCTATGCCTGGCTGGCCCGGCGCCATGGCGTGGCCGTGGTCATCGATGCGGCTGCCTCGCTCGGCAGTTGCGATGCCGGGGGCCAAAATTTCGGCGCGGGCGCGCTATTTGCCGTGGTCTATTCGATGCATGCCACCAAGACCTTTGCCACGGGAGAAGGCGGGCTGATCCACAGCGGCAATGCTGATCTGATCGCGGCGTTGCGGCGGATGAGCAACTTCGGTTTCGGGGCTGCCCGCGCGGCGGAACTGCCCGGCCTTAATGCCAAGCTGTCGGAAGTGGGCGGGGTTCTCGCCATGGCCAAGCTGGCGGAACTCGATGCCGTCTGCAGCCATCGTGCCGCGCTCGCCGATGCCTATCACGCGGCCCTGGATCGGCTGGGGCCGGGCTTTGCCGCCCAGGCGCCGATGGCGGCGGGGCGGCAGGCGTTCCAGTTCTGGTCATTGCTGTTGCCGGCGCACCTGGCGGTACACCGTCCAGCCCTGATTGCCGCCTTGGCCCAGCGTGGCGTGGGCGCCGGCCACTATTTCAGCCCGCACCTGGGCATGCAGCCGTGGTTTCGCGACCATGCCCTGATCGAACCTGTGCCGGTGAGCGATGACCTTGCCGCGCGCGTGCTTTCCCTGCCGATCACCGATGGGATGAGCCTTGCCGATGTCGATACGGTGATCGAACAGCTCGTGGCCGCCATCGCGGCGGTCACGCCGGGCGCTGACGGGCGGCCAAAGGGGGATAAGCAGACGATGCCGCCATGCGCGACGTTCGAAACCGTGCTGATCGGTGGCGGCCCGGCCGGCACAGCGATGCTGACCGCCGCCAGCAAGCAGAACCGCCTCGGCGCCCTGGCCGAAGGATTGGCCGTGGTGGAGCAGGGGCCGGCATTGGGGCGGGGCGAACTGGGCCAGTATGCCATCCGCTCCGACAGCACGGCCGAAACCTTTCTCAGCGCGGTCAAGGACAATGCCCATCCCGAGCTTGCCGCGCTGATCGATCATCCGGCGGGCATGACCATGGCCGGGCACATCGGCGCCTTGGGCGCACCGCTGGTCGAGGCGGGAGACCTGCTCGCAGTGACGGGAGACCGGTTGTGCGATGTGGCTCTCGCCCATGGCGCCAGCGTGCTGACCGGGCATGCCGCGCTGCGTGCCCAGCGCGAAAGCGACGGCCGCTGGCGCACGACGGTGCGGGATGGCGCGGGGCAGACGCGTGACCTGCTCTCGCGCCATATCGTGCTGGCCACCGGCGGCTATCAATGCCCGCAGGCCGTGCATGCGGCGCCACTGGCCGGGGGCACGCTGGGCGACATTGCCGGGAAGCGCCTCGTGCTGTCGGACGCCTTCCTGCGGCTGGGAGGAATGGATGCGCTGCGCCAGCGGCTTGCGGCGCGGAGCAATCCGCACAGCGCCCCGCGCATTGCCATCGTTGGTGGATCGACCAGCGCGCTGGCGGCGGCGGTCCTGCTGCTCAAGGCCGATCCTGCGCTGTCGCTCGGCGCCGGGGGCATCACTCTTTTGCATCGTCGCCCGTTGCGGCCGTTCTACCCCTCGCGCGAAGCGGCATTGGCCGAAGGCTTCACCGATTTTACCGAGGCGGACATCTGCCCGGTCAGCGGCTTCGTCTATCGCCTCGCCGGGTTCCGGCTGGAAGCGCGCGAACTTGTGCTGCGCATGCTGGCCGTGGGCGGACGCGCGCCGGAACCGCGCCTGACGCTGTTGCAACTGGACCAGCACGATCCGGCCGCGGCGCGCGCGGCGCTTGACGCAGCCGACGTGGTGATCGGGGCAACCGGCTATCGGCCGCGCGCCTTGCCCTTGTTCGATGCGGCAGGCGCGCCGATCATGCTCGCCTGCGATGGCCCGCAGCCTGGCCCGATGGTCGATCGTCACTGCCGCCTGCGCGATGCCGCCGGGCAGATCGTGCCCGGCGCCTTCGGCATCGGCCTTGCCGCCGGCTTCGTGCCATGGGGTCCTTTGGGCGGAGAGCCGAGTTTTCGTGGCAACGCCAATGGGCTGTGGCTGTGGCAGAATGATGTGGGGCAGATGATCGTCGATGCGGTCCTGCCGGCCACCAGCGCCGCACCCCGCCAGGCCGTGGCATGACAGATACACCCCTGATCAGCGTGGTGATGGCCGCCTATAACGGTGGCGCCCTGATCGGGGACACGATTGCCAGTGTCCTGGCCCAGACCCTGCCCGATTTCGAACTGGTGGTGGTCGACGATTGTTCCACCGATGATACTCTGGCCCGCCTGCGCGAGGTGGAGGATCCGCGCGTGCGGGTGATTGCGGCCCCGCGCAATGGCGGCCCGGTAGTGGCGCGCAACCTGGCGTTTGCGGCGGCGCGTGGCCGGTTCATCGTCGGGCTGGATCAAGACGACTTGTGTCATCCGGCCCGGTTTGCCGTGCAGCACGCGTTTCTCGAGGCCAACCCGCATGTCGTGCTCGTGGCCTCCGCGGTCGATATCCTCAAGTCTGGCGCGATCTCGGGGCCGCGTGCACCATTTCATACCTCGCCGGCGTTGATCGATTGGCGGTTACAACTGGGCAATCCGCTGGTCTGGTCGTCGGTGATGTTCCGGGCCGAAGCCGCCCGCCGGCTTGACGTGTTTGAGCAGGTCGATCGGCTCTATGCCGAAGACTTCGATCTCTATCACCGGCTCGCCCGGTTCGGGGCGCTCGCCCGAATCGACAAGCCGTTGGCGACCTATCGCATCCATCCCGGTGGTGCCTCGCAGCGCTATACCGCGCGGATGGAACAGAGCGCGGCGGCCGTTCTGGCCCAGCCTTATACAGACTTGTTCGGCGCCGATGCGCCACGGGCGGCGCATCTGGTCCTGCACCATTTCACCGGCGGCGTGCCGGTGCCCCGTCGCGATACCCTGGCCGAGGTGGGCCGGCTGGTCGCGGTGGTTCATGGGCATTTCATGGCGACGCGGCGGCCCGATGCGGCCGATCTGGCTTTGATTCTGGCAGAATACGCCCGTCTGTGGTGGCGGCTGGGCGATGCCTGCGTGCGTTCGGGCACGCTGTCGCGGGCAGACGTGGTGGCGCTGTGCCCGGCGGGGTTGGCGCAACACCCACCTTCGCGCATGCGTTCGGCCACGTCGCTGCTGATCGGCACGGGCCGCGCGCTGGCATCGCGACTCAAAAGGGCCTGATTCTGTCGCGCAAACCGCTGCAGTGAGTCGCGCGAACACCGCCGAAAAGGCGCTGATCACAAAAATGTAATGCCAATAAGTCCTGGAAATACTGGGTTTTTGGTGGCTGTGGATGGAATGTGGAAAAATGCTCGTTGACGCCTGCGCTGCCCGTCCATATATGCCGCTTCACCGACGCGG
>NZ_LJHO01000017.1:0-54759 GCF_001295765.1 Novosphingobium sp. AAP1
GGGGGGTGGTGGAAATCTGGCGTCAGGCCCCGCACCACCCCCAACCCCCTCCTCTGAAGAGGAGGGGGCTAGTTGCGTTAAAGCCTCAAACGTACTTCAAGCCTTCCTTCTCCAGCCGCTCGCGCATCTTGTACATGTCGAGGCCGAGCACGCCGTTGGCCAGCTTCTCGCGCTTTTCGCCTTCGTTGGCTTCGCGCGCCTGCGCGGCTTTCAGCACCTCGGCGGCCTTGGCGCGGGGCACCACCACGACGCCATCGTCGTCGGCCACGATCACGTCGCCCGGGTTCACCGCGCAATTGGCGCAGACCACCGGCACGTTGACGCTGCCCAGCGTGTTCTTGACCGTCCCTTGCGCGTAGATCGCCTTGGACCACACCGGGAACTGCATCTCGGTCAGATCGCGCACATCGCGCACCCCGGCATCGATGACCAGGCCGCGGCAGCCGCGCGCCTGGGCCGAGGTGGCGAGCAGGTCACCGAAATAGCCGTCTTCGCAGGGTGAGGTCGGGGCCAGCAGCAGGATATCGCCCGCTTGCAGCTGTTCGATCGCGACATGGACCATCCAGTTGTCGCCCGGAGGGGCGCTGATCGTCACGGCCGATCCGGCGATGCGCGCGCCGCGATAGATCGGGCGCATATAGCTGGCGAGCAGGCCGGTGCGGCCCTGCGCTTCGTGCACGGTGGCCACGCCGCAGGCGGCCAGGCCGTCGATCACGGCGGGATCTGCCCGTTCGATGTTCTGCACGACGATACCCGACATGGCGCTTGTCTCCCTATGATGGCTGGCCGGTTCGGCACGGATGGCCTGCATTTGGAACCGGGGGCGGGCAGCGCCAAATGCAATGTTTGGCATGTGCCATAAGGAAATGCTAAGTCTGGATGGATGGCCCGTCCCGACCCCGCGCTCAACATTCGCCACTTCGCCGCCTTTGCCGCCACCGTGCGCCATGGCAGCGTGACCCGCGCCGCGCGTGCGGTAAACCTGACGCAGCCCGCGCTGACCCAGGCGATCGCCCGGCTCGAGGCAGACCTGGGCTGCCTGCTGTTCGAACGCGGCGCCGGAGGCATGACCGCGACCGAGCCGGCGCTGCTGCTGGCGCCCCGGGCCGAGGCGGCGATCGAGCAGATCGGCTCCCCCCGCGTGACAGGCACGCAGGTGCGCGCTTTCCTGGCCCTGGCGCGCGCCGGGTCCTATGCCGGGGCGGCACAGGATACCGGGCTTTCTGCCGCCTCGTTGCACCGCGCCGTGGCTGATCTCGGGGTGGCGCTGGGCCAGCGGCTGATCGACCGGCGCGGCCGCACCGTGCTGCTTACGCCGGCCGGTGCCCGTCGCGCGCGCGGCTTTGGCCTGGCCATGGCCGAATTGCGCAGCGGCCTGGCCGAAGTGGCGGCGTGGCAGGGTAAGGCGGCCGGCCGCGTGGTGATCGGCGCCATGCCGCTGTCGCGCGCGCGCTGGCTGCCCGAAACACTGCTGCGCTTTGCCGCCGCCTATCCCGGTGTCGATGTAGCCGTGGTCGAAGGCAGCCATGCCGAACTGGTCGGGCCGCTGCGCGATGGCGAAATCGACTTCATGCTCGGCGCCCTGCGCGAAACCACCGCGCTTGATGATCTAGAGCAGGAGGCCGTGTTCGAGGATCGTCCCGCGCTGGTCATGCGTGCCGGCCATCCGCTCGCCGATCCGGCCCACCCGCTCGATCCGGCCGCCCTGCAGCACTATCCGTGGATATTGCCTGGCGGCGATACCCCGCTGCGCCATTATTGGGAGGCGATGATGCAGGCCGCCACCGGCGCGCCGCCGCCCCATGTCGGCATCGAATGTGGCTCGGTGCTCACCGTGCGGCAATTGCTGGTGGGGTCTGATGCGCTCACCCTGCTCAGCCCGGCGCAATTGGCGGTAGAGCTGGACGTGGGCCTGCTGGCGGCGCGGCCCACCCCGGTGCCGGTGCGCCGCACGATCGGGATGACGCACCGCGCGCTGTGGCGGCCCACCGCGCCGCAGGCCGCGTTCGTCGCCCTGCTGCGCGAAGTGGCGAAGAAAGGTTTCGCATAAATTTATGGCCACCGCGCTCTTTGCATTTGTATGCGTTGCATAAGGGCCGCAACAGGTGCGCCATGGAGAGAACACTTGCCCTGATCGGGTTCGGCGAAGCCGGATCGACCTTTGCCAAGGCCGCTGGCTGGGAATCCCAGGCCAGCGCGTTTGACATCGATCCCGCCCGCCACGCCGCCATGGAAGAAGCCGGGGTGATGGCCGCCGCCACCGCCGACAGCGCCCTGGGCGGCGCCGGCCTGGTGCTCAGCCTGGTGACGGCCGATAGCGCGCTGCCCGTCGCGCAGGAACATGCCGCCATGCTCGCCCCCGGCGCGCTGTTTTGCGACATGAACTCGGTCGCTCCCGATACCAAGCGCGCTGCCGCCCGGGCGGTGGAAGCGGCCGGGGCGCGCTATGTCGATGTGGCGGTGTTGGCCCCGGTCAATCCCGCGCGGCTCAAGGTGCCGCTGCTGGTCTCCGGCCCGGCTGCGCACGATGCTGCCGTCGCGCTGCAAGAGGCTGGCTTTACCAATGTGCGCGTGGTGGGCGATGACGTGGGCCGCGCCAGCGCGATCAAGATGATCCGCTCGATCATGGTCAAGGGCGTGGAAGCCTTGACCGCCGAGATGATGCTGGCCGCCACCCGCGCCGGCGTGGTCGAGGAGGTGCTGTCCTCGCTCGACGCCAGCGAGAAGGGTGACAGCTGGTTCACCCGCGCCGCCTACAATATCGAGCGGATGACCACCCACGGCCTGCGTCGCGCGGCCGAGATGGAGGAATCCGCCAAGACCCTGATCGGCCTTGGCGTCGAACCCCTGATGACCACCGGCACCGTCGCGCGCCAGCGCAGCCAGGCCGGCCACACCATCCCGTTTGAAAGCACAACGCCTATGGCAGCCAACACCAAGGAACCGGCGGAATGACCATGATCATCGATTGCCACGGCCACTATACCGTGCTGCCCAAGGCGCACGACGCCTGGCGCGAGGCGCAGAAGGCCGCGTTCAAGGCGGGCGAGCCCGCGCCGCCCTATCCCGACATTTCCGATGACGACATCCGCGAGACGATCGAGGCCAACCAGCTGCGCCTGATCAAGGAACGCGGTGCGGACATGACGATCTTCTCGCCCCGCGCCAGCGCCATGGCCCCGCACGTGGGCGATCAGAGCGTGGCCGTGCCCTGGGCCCAGGCCTGCAACAACCTGATCGCGCGGGTCGTGGCGCTCTATCCGGAAACCTTTGCCGGCGTGTGCATGCTGCCCCAGTCGCCCGAGGCAGACATGACCAGCTCGATCGCCGAGTTGGAGCGCTGCGTGACGCAGCTGGGCTTCATCGGCTGCAATCTCAATCCCGATCCGGGCGGCGGGCATTTCAAGCATCCGCCGCTGACGGACGAATTCTGGTTCCCCTTCTATGAAAAGATGGTGGAACTCGATGTGCCGGCGATGATCCACGTCTCGGGCAGCTGCAACCCGGCGATGCACGCCACCGGCGCCTATTATATCGCGGCCGATACCATCGCGTTCATGCAGCTGCTGGAAGGCGATCTGTTCAGCCGTTTCCCCACGCTGCGCTTCATCATTCCGCATGGCGGCGGCGCGGTGCCCTATCACTGGGGGCGCTATCGCGGCCTGGCCGACATGCTCAAGAAGCCGGCACTCGACGGGCACCTGATGAACAACGTGTTCTTCGACACCTGCGTCTATCACCAGCCCGGCGTGAACCTGCTGGCCGAGGTGATCGAGACCAAGAACATCCTGTTCGGTTCGGAAATGGTCGGCGCCGTACGCGGCATCGATCCCCAGACCGGCCACTATTTCGACGATACCAAGCGCTATGTCGACGCGCTGAACATTTCCGACGCGCAGCGCCATGCGATCTTCGAAGGCAATGCCCGCCGCGTGTTCCCGCGCCTTGACGAGAAGCTGAAGGAGAGAGGCCTGTGACGACCACCAAGGGCGCGCCGGACGCCAAGCCGCGCGACATTCATGCCTATCTGGCCGAATTTGACGATATCCCCGGCACCCGCGTCTATACCGCCGCGCGGGCGCGCAAGGGCTATCATATCAACCAGTTCGCGATGAGCCTGATGAAGGCCGAAAACCGCGCGCGGTTCAAGGCTGATGAGCGCGCCTATCTCGATGAATGGCAGATCAGCGAGGAAGGCAAGCAGGCGCTGCTGGCGCGTGATTACAACACGCTGCTGGATATGGGCGGCAACGTCTATTTCCTCTCCAAGCTGTTCTCGTCCGATGGCCTGCCCTTTGCCGAGGCGGTTTCGACGATGACCGACATGACCTGGCCGGAATACCGCCAGATGATGCTGGAAGGCGGCCGCTCGCCCGAAGGCAATCGCTCGATCAAGGAAAACCTGGCCGCCGCCGCGCGGGCCCAGGAAACCGGGAAGGACAACTGACCATGGCGCGGATTACCGCAGGCGTCGGTTCCAGCCACGTGCCCCTGCTGGGCGTGGCGGTGGACCAGGGCAAGACGGGTGACGATTATTTCGGCCCGATCTTTGCCGGCTATGAATGGACCCGGCAGTGGGAAAAGGAACAGAAGCCGGATGTGATCATCCTGGTCTACAACGACCATGCTTCGGCCTTTGACATGAAGATCGTGCCCACGTTCGCGATCGGCTGTGGCGAGCGCTACAAGCCAGCCGATGAAGGCTGGGGCCCGCGCCAGGTGCCCGAAGTGGAAGGGCATCCCGATCTAGCCTGGCACATCGCGCAGAGCCTGATCCTCGATGAATTCGACATGACGATCATCAACGAGATGGACGTGGACCACGGCCTCACCGTGCCGCTCTCGATGATGTTCGGCCAGCCCCAGGCCTGGCCGGCCAAGGTCATCCCGCTGGCCGTCAATGTCGTGACCTATCCGGTGCCATCGGGCAACCGCTGCTGGGCGCTGGGCGAGGCGATCAAGCGCGCAGTGGAAAGCTTCCCCGAAGACCTCAACGTGCAGATCTGGGGCACCGGCGGCATGAGCCACCAGCTTCAGGGCAAGCGCGCCGGCCTGCTCAACCGCGAGTGGGACAACAGGTTCATGGACCTGCTGGTGGGCGATACCGACGCCGCGCGCTGGATTCCGCACATCGAATACCTGCGCGAAACCGGCTCGGAAGGGATCGAGATGGTCATGTGGCTGATCATGCGCGGCGCGCTGGGTGACAAGACCCGCCTGCTGCACAAGCATTACCACATTCCCTGCTCCAACACCGCGATCGGGCACCTCGTGCTCGAACCGGTCGAAGAAGAAACCGTGCCGGCCTAAAGCAAAGGCACACGTCCATCTCCCCTCCCGCGCGCGGGAGGGGCCGGGGGAGGGCATGTTCCAGTGCGCTCCCCCAAGCCACGTTTCCAGGAGGGGCAACAATCCCTCCCCCACACCCTCCCGCCAGCGGGAGGGGAGATTGCAGAGCCCCTGCCCACGCGGGGCGCTTAACAGGAGTTACCCCCATGCGTATTGCCCTGGTCGGTGCCGGCGCCTTTGGCGAAAAGCACCTCGACGGCCTCAAGAATATCGATGGCGTCGAAATCGTTTCGGTGATCAGCCGCCGCGCCGATCAGGCTGCGGCCGTGGCGGCCAAGTATGGCGCGCGCCATTCCGGCACCGAACTGGAAGAAGCGCTGGCACTGCCCGATGTCGATGCGGTGATCCTGTGCACGCCCACGCAGATGCATGCCGAGCAGGCGATCGCCTGCATGAACGCGGGCAAGCACGTCCAGGTGGAAATCCCCCTGGCCGATAGCTGGGCCGATGCCGAAGCGGTGGTGGCCAAGCAGAAGGAAACCGGGCTGGTCTGCATGGTCGGCCACACCCGCCGCTTCAACCCTTCGCACCAGTACGTGCACAACAAGATCAAGGCCGGCGAATTCAACGTCCAGCAGATGGACGTGCAGACCTATTTCTTCCGTCGCAAGAACATCAACGCCAAGGGCGAAGCGCGCTCGTGGACCGACCACCTGCTGTGGCACCACGCGGCCCACACGGTGGACCTGTTCGCCTACCAGGCCGGCAAGATCGTCAAGGCCAATGCCGTCGAAGGGCCGATCCACCCGGAACTGGGCATCGCCATGGATATGTCGATCCAGCTCAAGAGCGAAAGCGGCGCGATCTGCACGCTCTCGCTCTCGTTCAACAACGATGGCCCGCTCGGCACGTTCTTCCGCTATATCGGTGATACCGCCACCTATATCGCGCGCTACGATGATCTGGTGAACGGCAAGGAAGAGCCGATCGATGTCAGCCATGTCGATGTGTCGATGAACGGCATCGAGTTGCAGGACCGCGAATTCGTCGCCGCGATCCGCGAAGGGCGCGAACCCAACAGCTCGGTGGGCAAGGTGCTCGATTGCTATCGGGTATTGGGCGAACTGGAAAAGCAGCTGGCTGCCGGTTAAGCCACAGGATCAGGCCCGCCCATCGTGGCGGGCCTTTTTTGGTGGGGCCACGGCGCAATCATGGCGCCGGGCCTGGGAAAGGATGCAAGGATGGAAGCGGTAATCGCCTATTCCGGGCGCGGCCTGGCGCGTCCGCGCTATTACGCCAACGCCCACGATCGCGACGAGGTGGAGATCGCGCCGCTGGCCATGCCCATCCGCGACGCGCGCGGGCGCGGCACCAGCCTCGACGTTGAAGGCTTTGAACTGGTGCGCGATCGCAGCGCGGTGACCGACTTTGCCGATGCCGCGCAGGTCAAGGCCATCCACGTTCCCGAAATCGCCACGCTGATCAAGGACTTGACCGGGGCCACCCGCGTGGAGGTGACCGGCGCTGGGCTCTTGCGCTTTTCCGAACGCTCGGGCCGGGCCGGCAGCCTCGACAATTCTATGCCCGCACGCTTTGCCCATATCGACGTGTCGCCCGCCACGGCCCTGTCGATGACGCAGCGCCTGGCGGCCGGGCGCCCGCATGCCCGCGTGGCGCAATACAACGTGTGGCGCGCGCTCTCCGCCCCGCCGCAGGACGTGCCGCTGGCGCTGTGCGATGCGCGCAGCCTGTCCCCGGCAGACTGCATCGTCGCCGATGCCATCTTCGATCCGCCCGGCGGCGCGCCGGAATGGTCGTTCGAAAGCTATGTGATCGCGGCAAATCCCGCGCATCGCTGGAACTGGTTTTCCAACCTGACGGCCGATGAAGCGATCGTGTTCAAGACTTTCGACAGCGATCCGCGCCGTGCCACCCATGTGCCGCACGTGGCCTTCGATCTGCCCGGCTGCCCCGCCGATGCGCCGCCGCGCGTCAGCATCGAAATGCGCGCCACTGCCTTCTGGGAGGTGTGAGGCGAGGCACTTGTGCAACAGTTATGAATTATAATCGTCCTACTGTTATTTCGCATTGCTGAACGTTTCGCATATGTGATACCTAAGATTTCAGACCGGAACCATCCGGCTGCTATCCTTGGGAGGATACCGAAATGGCGTTTTCACGCTGCGATCTGCTGTGCTCGGCAGCCGCTTTGCTGTCGCTCGTCGCCACCCCCGCGCTGGCCCAGTCAGCGCCCGAAACCCCGCAAAAACCCGCCGAAACGGCCGGCAATACCACGCCTGAAATCGTCGTGACGGCGCAGTTCCGCAACCAAAAGTTGCAGGATACGCCGCTGGCCATCACCGCCGTCAACGGCGCCATGCTGGCCGCGCGCGGGCAGACCAACATTTCCGAAGTGGCGGCGCAAACCCCCAACGTGACGCTGGCCCCGCAAAATCAGTATCTTGGCCCCGGCATCATCGCCTTCATCCGCGGCGTCGGGCAGTCTGACCCCAACTTCGCCCTCGAACCGGGCGTGGGCATGTACGTGGACGATGTCTATCTGCCCACGCTGACCGGCTCGCTGCTCGATCTGATGGACCTCGACCGCGTCGAAGTGCTGCGCGGGCCGCAGGGCACGCTGGCCGGGCGCAACTCGCTGGGCGGGTCGATCAAGCTCTATGGCGTCAAGCCCAAGGGCGACAATTCCGGTTCGTTCGAAGCGACCTATGGCAGCTATCATCGCGTTGATCTGCGTGGACATTTCGATCTCAAGCTGACCGACAACTTGGCCATGCGCGTGTCGGGCGTGAGCAAGAACCGCGATGGCTATGTCAAGATCCTCGACTATGCGCTGACCCATCCGGGCACCAATGTGCCGACGATGGCCACCGGCGCCAACCCCCAGGTTGGCACGCTGGGCGGCACCAGCTTTGCCGCCGGCAAGGTGGCGCTGCGCTGGACGCCCGACGCCAATGTCGAGGTCAACGTGTCGGCCGACTATACGCGCGAGCGTGACGAGCCGGGCGCTTCGGTGCTGATCTATGGCAACAACATCGCCCAGTTCGCCGGATCGCCGGTCACCAAGGACCCCAACCGCGCGTGGCTCTATGGCACCAATGGCGCGCCGATCCCGCTCGATTGCCGGTTCGTGCCCAACGGTCGCAACAGCTGCGACACGCTCAGCGGCTATGACAAGCGCTATGTCAGCTATGCCACGTTCTATGATGCGGCGCGGCCGGATCACCAGGTGCCGTACAAGCCCCTGGCGCTCAACCGCCATTCCAACCTTGATAACTATGGCTTTGCCGGCACGATCGACTGGACGCTTGGGCCCAGCCTGGCGCTGAAATCGATCACTGCCTATCGCCACTATGATTCCGACTGGTCGTTTGCCGAAAGCGCGCCGGTCGTGCCCTCGATGCTCAACCAGGCGCAGAGCAATTCGCAGTGGAGCCAGGAACTGCGCCTGACCGGCAAGGCGCTCAACAACACGCTCGATTTCGTGCTGGGCGGGTTCTATTTCCACGCCAAGGGCATGTTCACCGGCCGCATCGACCTGAACTATGCCGGCATCGATTTCCTGCACGGCCCCGATCCCACGCCGGCCACCAACAAGGCGGTCTTTGCCAATGCCAGCTGGAAGCCGTTCGAAGCGTTCACGCTGACCGGGGGCCTGCGCGAATCGTGGGACCACAAGGAATATGGCTATGTCCGCCACAATCCCGATGGCTCCACTATCCAGCCGTGCACCGGCTATCCGTTTGGCGTGAACCAGCCGCCCAACTGCGCGCTCGCTGCGCTCAACGGGCTGTACAAGACCTTCGATGCCTCGCGCCTCGATTGGCGCGTGGCGGCCGACTATCGCGTCTCGCCCCAGTTGATGACCTATGCCCAGGTTTCCACCGGCTATCGTTCGGGCGGCGTCAACCCGCGTCCGTTCTATCCCAGCCAGGTGGAGGATTTCCGGCCCGAGACGATCACGGCCTATGAAGTTGGCTTCAAATCGGACCTGTTCGATCGCCGCCTGCGCTTCAACGTTTCGGCGTTCTTCAACGATTACAAGAACATCATTCTGACGGTGCTGAATTGCCCGAACACCGCCGGGTTCCCCACCACGCCCTGCCTCCAGCCCAAGAATGTGGGTTCGGCCCATGTGAAGGGGATCGAGGTGGAAACGACCATCCGCCCGATCGATCATCTCTCGATCGATGGGTCGATCTCGTGGCTCAAGTTCAAGTATACCACGGTCGATACTGCCAACACTGGCGTGACGGCCAGCATGGTGCCGCCCTATACGCCGGAATGGAAATGGAACGCCGGGCTGTCCTATGACATTCCCGACGTGCTCAAGGGCCTGGTCACCGTGCGCCTGGACGGCAGCTACCAGTCGCACATCTATGTCGATCCCACCAATGTCGATACCGCGCCGATCCCTGCCGCCACGCCCAGCCCGCTGGCATTCCAGACGGCAACCAACCGGATCGACGACTATTTCCTGGCCAACGCCCGCGTGACCTGGAAAAGCGATGCCGATACCTGGTCGGTCAGCGCCGAAGTGCGCAACCTGACCAACAAGTATTACTTCACGTCGATGACGGCCAATTTCGGCCCGATCGGCACCAGCGCCGGTGCGCCGGGGCTGCCGCGCACCTGGGCGGTGACGGTGAAACGCAACTTCTGATCAAGCGTTACCGAAATGTGCCGGCCTGACGGCGCATGCTGGGCCTCCTTCCCATCCGGGAAGGAGGCCTTTTGTTTGGCCGAATGCTCTTGAAAACCGGGCGTCGCGTGGTAGAACAATGCTAACAATTGATAACGTGAGGATGCCATGGGCGACTTTCCGCCAACCCCCTATTTCATCGGGCTGAACGCGCCCGTGGGCACTGAACTGGCGCTCGAAGGGCTGCCCGTCGAAGGCACCTTGCCCCCCGAGGTGCGCGGCGCCTTTTTCCGCGCCGTGCCCGATCCGGCCTTTGCGCCCAAGTTTGCCGACGATCACACCCTGTCGGGCGATGGCATGATCAGCCGCGTGCGGTTCAACGCCGATGGCACGGCCGATTATGCCATCCGCTTTGTCGAAACCGCGCGTCACCAGGCGGAAAAGGCGGCGGGCCGTGCGCGCTTTGGCCGCTATCGCAATCCCTTTACCGACGATCCCGATATGGCCGGGGTGGATCGCACCGTGGCCAACACCACCCCGGTGTGGCACGCCGGGCGGCTGTTGATGACCAAGGAAGACGGGCGGCCCTATCGCATCGATCCGCACACGCTCGATACGCTGGGTTCGTTCGATTTCGATGGCCTGCTCAAGTCCGAAACGATGACCGCGCACGTGCGCATCGATCCTGATAGCGGCGACCTCTATTTCTATGGTTACGAGGCCGATGGCCTGGCCTCTACCAAGGTGGCCTATGCCCGCGTGGGGGCCGATGGCGCGCTCAAGTCGGAACAGTGGTTCGATGCGCCCTATTGCGCGATGATGCATGACTTCACCATTTCGCGGAACTGGGCGCTGTTCCCGGTCTATCCGACCACGGCCGAGCTGGAGCGGATGAAGGCCGGCGGCGAACACTGGCACCACGAGCAGGGCCTGGAATCGTGGCTGGGGGTGATGCCGCGCGATGGCGATGTGAAGGACATCAAGTGGTTCCAGGGGCCCAAGGGGGTCTATTGCTATCACATGATGAACGCCTGGGAGGATGCCGAGGGGCTGCTGCATTTCGACCAGTGCCTGTCGAGCAGCAATGCCTTTGCCTTTATTCGCGAGCCGGCCGGCCTGTTCCTGCAACCCTGGGAGATTACCGGCGGCCTCACCCGCTGGACGGTCGATCCGCGTGGGCCGGCTGGCCCGGTCACGGAAACGGTGATCGGCCCGCCGGGCGATTTCCCGATCATTCCGGCCAAGAGCCAGGGCCGTCTTTACAAGACGGGGTGGATGCTGACGATGAACCCCGATCGGCGCGGGCCGCCGGTGATGGGCGGGCCGGTGCTGGGCATGTTCGACATGCTGGTGCGGCTGGACGGGATGGACACCGCCAGCCCGCAGATCACCCAGGCCCTGCCGATGGAGCCGGGCTGGTGCTATAACGAGCCGGTGCACGTGCCCAGCGCCACACCGGGCCACGATGGCTGGCTGGTGATGATGGTGGACCACCAGATCGGCGAGGACGCGTTCGAGCATTTTGCCTGGGTGATCGATGCCGGCAACCTGGGGGCAGGGCCGGTGGTGACGGTGCAGATCCCCACCCGCCTGCGCCCGCAGGTGCATGGCTGGTGGGTGCCCCAGGCACAGCTCGATGCCGTGCGCACAGGCGGGGCGGCATGACGCGGATCGTCATCACCGGCGCATCGGGCAACTACGGCCGCGGCGTGGCCGATGCCCTGGTGGCGATGGGCCGCGCCGCAGACCTGATCCTGATCACGCGCAAGCCCGACAAGCTGGCTGCGCGCGCGGCGCAGGGCTGCGTGGTGCGGCAGGGCGATTTCGATCATCCCGCCACGCTGCCCGCGGCCATGGCCGGCGGCGATGTGCTGCTGCTGATTTCGGGCACACGCGTGGGCGCGCGGGTGGTGCAGCACCAGGCGGCGATCGATGCGGCCGTGGCCGCTGGTATCCGCCACATCGTCTATACCAGTTTCATCGGCATCGATGATCCGGCCAACCCGGCCGAAGTGCGGCACGACCATATCGAGACCGAGCGCCTGATCCGCGCCTCGGGTTGCGCCTTCACTTTCCTGCGCGACGCGCATTATGCCGACGCGATGCTGCTGATGGCCGGGCCACAGGTGATGCAGAGCGGCACCTGGTATGCCAATGCCGGCAATGGGCGCGAGGCGATGGTCTGGCGCGACGATTGCATTGCCAGCGCGGTGGCCGTGCTCACCACCCCGGGCCACGAAAACCGCATCTACAACATCACCGGGCCACACCTCGAAACCTTTGCCGAGGTGGCTGCCATGATGGCCGATGTGACCGGCTGTCCGGTGGCCTACCACGACCTGAGTGACGAAGCGCAGTATGCGCTGTTTGACAGCCTGGGCATTCCGCGCCGCCCGGTGGACGATCAGACCGTGGCCGGCGTGCCGTGGAACAGCGACGACATGGTCACGTTCGGCCGCGCCATCCGCGAGGGATTCCTGGAAATCTGCACCGACGACGTGGAGCGCCTGACCGGCCGCCCCGCGCGATCGACGCGCGAGATGGTGGAAGCCAACGTGGCCATGCTGCGCGCGGCGGCGGGGAAGTAGGGGGCGGGGCCCCTCCACCAGCCTGCGGCTGGTCCCCCTCCCCGTCGGTGACCGGGAGGACCTTGGCGATCCTCCCCGTCACCGACGGGGAGGGGGACCGCCCGCGCAGCGGGTGGTGGAGGGGCTTGGACCTAGATCACAGCGCCTTGGCGTAGAGCGCGAGCAGCTTGCTCCAGACCTTTTCAGCCTGGACCTTGTCATAGACCGGCGCGTCGATCGTGCACCAGCCGTGCTGGGCGGGGTAGACTGCCACGTCGGCCGGGCGGTCTGCCGCGGCGGCGGCATCTTTGAGGGCCGTCTTGTCACCGGGCGCACGGGCATCGTCGTTTTGCGCAATCGCGAAGATGAACGAGGCCTGCGTCTGGCCGAGCAGCTTGTGCGGGCTTTGCGCCGTATCGTTGACCAGGTTGGCGCCGTGGCACGACACCGCCGCGCCAATGCGGGCGGGCCGGGCATAGGCGGCAAACACGGTGTAGGGGCCGCCCATGCAATAGCCCTGGGTGCCGATCTTGTGCGCGGTATCGACCTGCGGCTGGCGATCGAGCCAGTCGACATAGCTGCCGGCATCGGCCTGGATCTTTTCCGGTGTCAGCGCCTGGATCATCGGCTGCAGCTTTTGCTGGCCTTCGGGCGTGCGCCAGGCGGCGAAATCGGGCAGCACCGGCGCCGGGCTGTTGCGGTAATAGTGGTTGATCGCCAGCACCGCAAAGCCCGCCGCAGCGAGGCGCGTCGCCATGGTCTGATAGGCTTCCCGCAGGCCGGCGATATCGGGCCAGAGCAGCACGGCCGGGTGCTTGCCCTTGGCCGGATAGACGAAAAAGCCATCGGCGGTGCCGTCGGCGGTTTCGATCGTGACCGGGCGCGACTCCGTGGCAAGGCCGGCAGGCGCTGCTGCCACGCAGCCCGGCGCGATCGCCAGAGTCGCCGCGCCGGCGCCAATGGCGGCGAATTGCCGGCGGTTGATCGCCAGCCACTGGGCGTTGTCGTCTTCGGTCAAGCTGTCGCACATGGCGCGTCTCTCCAGAACCTGTTCCCCGTCCGCGCGTGGTCTAGCGCAGACCGGCGGGGAAGCGGTATCGGTATTTGGTTCAGGTCAGATCGGCGAGGCCCACCGCGATGCCGGCCTTGGCCTGGGCCATGGCAGCGCGGCGCAGGCGTTCGATTTCGAGCCGGGCGGGCGGCGCCACTTCATCGGGCAGCGCGGCCATGCTGGCTTCGTAGATCTCGCGAAAATCGTCGGCGAATTCGGGGTGGGTCAGGATCAGACCATCGCCGCGCGCCATGCCGGCAAAGACCTTTTGCCCCACTTCATACGGGTCCATGCCGGCGTCGAACGCGGTGCCGAACTGGCGCAGCTCCGCCTCGCTCACCGGAGCAAAGCCGCTCTGACCGAATGCATCGGGGCGCTTGAGTGCGCTGTCCCAGGCATTGGTGCGGGTCAGCGCGGGGCAGCACAAAGCGCAGCCGATGCCATGCTGCGCCAGGTTATAGCGCAGCGATTCGGTCAAGCCGCGCACGGCAAACTTGCTGGCGGTATAGATCCCCGCCTGCGGGCCGGGCAGGAAGGCGGCCATGCTGGCGATGTTGACCACGCTGCGCTTGCCGCTGGCCGCCTTGATCGCGGGCAGCGCGGCGACCAGGCCATTGGCGACGCCGCCAAAGTTGACGCCCATGATCCAATCGTAATCGGCGTGGCTGGCTTCGTCGGTGTTGCCAAACACGCTCACGCCGGCATTGTTGACCAGCACATGCAGCGCGCCGAAATGCGCCACCGTCTGCGCTACCACCTCTGCCCAGCGGGCGCGGTCGGTGACGTCGAGCGGCAGGAACAGCGGCGCCGGCCGGCCCTCGGCGGCGAATTGCGCGGCCACGGCGGTGCGCTGCGCTTCGTTGCGATAAGTCAGCGCCAGCGCCAGGCCGGCATCGCTGAACGCGCGGGCCACGCCCAGGCCGATGCCGGTGCCTGCGCCGGTGATGAGCGCCACTTGTCCGGCCCAGCCATCCGCCTGGCCGCCGGCCTGACCGACTGCGTTGTCTTGCGCTTGCATGGGTTTTTCCTCTCGCCATCCGTTTTATAATCGTTAGTGTTGCATACTAACAAAGAGAATGGGAGAGCCTATCGTGAGCGACTTGGAACAGCGCCTTGCCGCCCTGGAAACGCGGGTGACACAGATCGAGGATGTCAATGCCATCCGCCGCCTGCAATGGGCCTATGGCTATTACATCGACTATAACCGGCCCGAGGAAGTGGCTGGGCTGTTTGCCCGCGATGGCGCGGTGGTGTTCCTGTCGGGCGAATACCGCGGTTATGAAGGGATCATGCGCCTTTATGGCACCTGGTTCCAGAACCTGTTCACCGGCGGGCGGCGCGGGCCGGTCAAGGGCCTGCTGCTCGACCATTTCCAGTTGCAGGACGTGATCACCGTGGCGCCCGATGGGCAGACCGCCAAGGGCCGCTTCCGCGGTATTCTCGCCGGCGGGTGGCACGATGCGATCTTGGATGCCAAGCCCGAAGGCATGCCGCAGCAGTTCTGGGAATCGGGCATCTACGAAAACGATTACGTCAAGGAAGACGGCATCTGGAAGATCAAGCGGCTGGACTACATGATGCAGTGGCAGGCCGATTATGAAACCGGCTGGGCCAAGACCACGGCCCACCTGCAGCCGGCAGTGATGTGCTATCCTGAAAATCCGATCGGGCCTGATGTGATCCTGCCCGAAACGCAAGTGCGCGAGACCTGGCCGCACCGCCAGGAAGTGCCGATGAGCTTTGCCCACCCGGTGCTCGCCGCAGCCTTTGCCGTGGGGGATTTCACCCCGCTGCAGAAAAAGTGGCCTTGAGCGATGCACTAGCGGGACCCCGGATCAAGTCCGGGGTGACGATAAAAAGAGAACCAATCTATCAACTTACCGTCACCCCGGACTTGATCCGGGGTCCCGCTTCCTTCGGTGCGGCAAGTGCGGTCGTGGTGTCAGCCGTCGCTAACGCCTTCCCACTGCGTCATCCGCGCCAGCAGGCGGCCGGAGGCGCGGCGGAAGGCGGCGCGGTCGCGCGCGTTGAAATCGGCGAACAGCTGGCGACTCACTTGGGCCATGGCCGGCACGGTGCGATCGAACATGGCCTGGCCGGCCGCGCTCAGGCGGAAGGGTTTGCGCCGCCGATTGCGCAGGTCTTCGCCCGGTTCGACCAGGCCTTTTTGGTGCAGCGCAACAAGCGCGCGGCTGACGTTCATCGGCGGCACGCCCATGATCTCTGACAACTCGTGCCCGGCCATTTCGCCTTCCCCGCCCAGCGCCAGGATGATGCGCAGATCGGTGGGCGCCAGGTCCAGCGGCTCGGCCACACCGGTGCGCATGGGATTGGAAACAAAGGTGGCAAGTTTCAACAGGTCCACCAGCAGGGCGGCATCCTCGTCCACGCCATCCATGGCGTTGCGGGGTGGTTCGGCGGGGGCTGCTGGCGGCGGCGTGCGGCTGGTCATGGCACTTACTATGACAACCTTGGCAAGCGCGGCAAGGGGCCGCATGAATTGCTGCGCCGCACGGTAAACGGCCCGGATTTCTGCGGGTTTTTCCGGCGCGGCACGCGATAGGGCTTGTTGTTGGATTGCATCAGATGTTATTATCCGGGGGCGGCTGAAAACGCCCTCTTGCGCTCTGCTAATTAGTATGCCTAACTAACAAACAGAACGAGGCTCGATAACGGGCCGATCCAGGAGAGGGGCTTATGGCCAGCATGATTCCCAACACGCATTTGGTGCGGCTTTTTGCCGCCGGCAGCGCTACTGCCATGGCATTGGCGCTCGGCGCTGCGGCGCACGCTGCCGAGCCGGCACCCCAGGCCCAGGCACCAGCCCCGCAGGCCGCGTCGCCCCAGGGTGATGCGCAGTCCGCCACCGCTGGCGATGACCAGGGCATCCGCGAAATCGTGGTGACCGCGCAGTTCCGCAACCAGCGCCTGCAGGATACGCCGCTGTCGATCACCGCGGTCGACGCCGGGCTGCTCGCCGCGCGCAACCAGACCGATATCTCGCAGATCGCCGCGCAGGCGCCCAACGTGCAGCTCACGCAGATGGGCGGCGCCTATGGCTCGTCAATGGCGGCCTACATTCGCGGTATCGGCCAGGCAGACTTCAACCCTGCCTATGAACCGGGCGTCGGGATCTATGTCGACGATGTCTATTATGCCACGCTGACCGGCTCGGTGATGGACCTGCTCGATCTTGAGCGGGTGGAAGTGCTGCGCGGGCCACAGGGTACGCTGACCGGCCGCAACTCCATCGGTGGCGCGATCAAGATGTTTTCGGTCAAGCCGCAGCCGGGCGATTCCGGCCAGATCGAAGCGGTCTATGGCGCGCGCAACCGCGTCGATCTGCGTGGCAGCCTCAACTTCCAGCTGGCCGACGGGCTCTATGCCCGCGTGTCGGGCGTGTACAAGCGCCAGGATGGCTATGTCGACGTGGTCGATTATGGCTGCGCGCATCCGGGCAACAGCCTGGGCCTGACGGCGGGGGCCAACGTGCCAACCAACTGCGTCACCGGCAAGCTGGGCGAAAAGAACTATTCGGGCCTGCGCGGATCACTGCGCTACAACCCCAACGACCGCATCGATTGGGTCGTCACCGGCGACTATACCTACGAAAACCGCTCCAACGCGGCCGGCGTGGTGACGGTGGACGATACCACCAAGACCGACGGCATCAATTTCATGTGCGGCCCGCGCTGCACCTATGCCAGCTGGTACATGGGGGCCGGCGGCCAGGCGGCGCAAAGCTATTCGATGCCGCGCAACACGGTGTTTTCCGGCTGGGGCGTTTCCAGCAACCTCACCGTGGGCCTGACCGACGATCTCAAGCTGGTGTCGATCACCGCCTATCGCAAATACAAGCAGACGTTCGGCACCGACGACGATTTCACGCCCGATCCGAACATTGCCGGCGCCGGCTACAACGACTTGCGCTTCCACTTCTTCAGCCAGGAACTGCGCCTCAACGGCAAGATCGGCGATCTGGCGGACTGGACGGTCGGCGGGTTCTACAACGACCAGACCTCGGTCTATTTCACGCGGCAGGACATCCGCTACATCGGCCATGGCGCGCCGTTCCTGTTCCTGCAATTCCAGGGCAACGACCCGGTCAACGCCAACAGCAAGGCCGCATTCGGCACGCTGATCCTGCACCCGGCGCCGGGCCTCAACGTCACTGGTGGCCTGCGCTATACCAAGGAGCACAAGGACTATACCTTCGTGCGCCAGAACTGGGCTGGCGGCCCGCTGGTCGATCCGTTCGGCGTGGGCGCGCTCAATGGCTCGGTCGCCAACTACAATGGCAGCAAGCTGGACTGGCGCCTGTCGGTTGACTATCGCTTCAATCCGCAGCTGCTGGCCTATGCCACGGTCAGCACCGGCTTCAAGGGCGGCGGCGTGACGGCGCGGCCGTTCACCAAGAACCAGGCGGTCAACGGCACGTTCACGCCCGAAACGCTCACGGCCTATGAAATCGGCATCAAGTCTGACCTGTTCGATCGCAAGGTGCGCTTCAACCTTTCGGGCTTTGTGAACGATTACAAGAATATCCAGCTTAACCTCGCCGATTGTTCGGTGCTTGACGGGTTCCCGATCGGTACCGATCCGTTCCCGTGCGCCGCGGTGGGCAATGCTGGCGACGGCAAGATGTGGGGCGCTGAAGCGGAATTGACCGCACGCCCGGTAGAAGGGCTGGACATCGACGCGACGCTGAGCTGGATCGATGGCGAATGGAAGCGCCTGGGGCCGACGGTGGGCCAGTCCATCCAGCTCCAGGACCCGATCGTTACCCCGCACTGGCGCGGCAGCCTAGGCATCCAGTACCGCATCCCGGTGGAAGGCCATGGCTCGCTCACCCCGCGGTTTGACCTTGCCTATACCGGCAAGCAGAACATCGGCCGCCTCACGCCCACCAGCGCGCTGGACTACAACCCGGCCTTTGCCCTGGGCAACGCGCGCCTGACGTGGCGGAACGAGAAGGAAGACCTCACTGTCGCGTTCGAAGTGCAGAACGTGTTCAACAAGTACTATTACCTGCCGATCCGCTTCTCGGCGCTCTATGCCTCGGCTGGCACGGTTTACAGCAATGTGGGCCGTCCGCGCGAATGGGCGCTGAGCGTCGCCAAGAAGTTCTGATCGCTTTTCCGGTCATGAGGGGAAAGGGGCAGCCTTTGCGGGCTGCCCCTTTTCGTTTGGTAGATGAAACGCACGGATTGTGCTTGCCCTGACCGTATCATTTGTTAGCGTTGGCGAAAGGCCGAATCCGGCCAGGCCAGGGGAGAGACCGATGCTCGATCGCGCCGGCTATGAACGCTATCTCGCCGCGTTCAATGCCAGGGACTATGACGGCGTTGCCGATTTCTATGTCGATCCGCCGCGCATGGAATTCTTCGGCATTGTCATCACCACCCGGGAAGAGCTCAAGGCATTCTATGCCTGGCTGCATTCCTGCGTGAAGGAAACCGTTTCGATCCATAACTTTGCCGCCAGTGATACGGCAACTGCGGTGGATGCGATCGTGCGGATCGAAGCGCTGCGCGACCTGACGCGCGACGAACTGGATGCCAAGGGCGCAACCGGCTTCTTTCCCATCCGCGCGGGCGAGGTCCAGGAAATCCGCCAGTTCATCTTCTATACCACGCGGGCTGGCCAGATCGAGAAGGTGGAATGCGCGCTGCCACCGCCGCTTGCCGCCTGAACCATTTGGCCTGCCGCGTTCGATCAAAGGAATTGTCCATGCTGCTTCCCCACGGCGTTCATATCGCCCATCCCGAACGCCTCTATATCGGCGGGCAATGGGTGCCCGCGCACAGCGGTCGCCTGATCGAGATTATTTCGCCTGATAGCGAGCAGGTGGTGGCCCGCGTGGCCGAGGCGGACGCGACAGACATGGATGCGGCCGTCGCGGCGGCGCGCGCGGCGTTCGACCATGGCCCCTGGCCGACCACGCCCCCGGCGCAGCGCATTGCGGCATTTCGCGCGATGATCGATCATCTGCGCCCGCGCGCCGATGAACTTGCCCGCGCCTGGACCGCGCAGATCGGCGGGCTGGCCAGCTTTGCCGGGCCGATGCACCAGGGCGCGCTGTTAGCGCTCGATGGTATCGCCGGCTTTGCGCAAGACTTTCGCTTTATCGAGCAGCGCCCCAGTCATGCGGCGGCGGCCGCGCTGATCGTGCAGGAACCGGTGGGTGTGGTGGCGGCCATCGCGCCGTGGAACGGCCCGTTCGGCATCATGGCCAACAAGGTGGCCTATGCCCTGCTGACGGGGTGCTGCGTGGTGATGAAGCCATCGCCTGAAACCCCGCTGGAAGCCTATCTCATTGCCGAGGCGGCCGAGGCGGCGGGCCTGCCGCCCGGCGTGGTCAACCTGGTGCCCAGCCACCGCGAGGCAGCCGATCACCTGGTCAGCAATCCTGGTGTGGACAAGGTGAGCTTCACCGGATCGACCGTGGCGGGCAAGCGCATCGGCCAGGTCTGCGCCGGCCGCGTGGCGCGCTGCACGCTGGAACTGGGCGGCAAGTCTGCCGCGATCGTGCGCGACGATTTCGCGATCGATCATGCGGCCAAGCTGCTGACCGGCACGATCACGATGATGAGCGGGCAGGTCTGCGCGATGCTGAGCCGGGTGATCGTGCCGCGCGCGCGCCATGATGAACTGGCCGATGCCATCGCCCGGGAAATGCGCGGCGTGGTGATCGGTCACAGCGATGACCCCGCCGCCCAGCTGGGCCCGGTGGCAATGCAGCGCCAGTTGGAGCGGATTGAAGGATATATCGCGCAAGGCAAGGCCAGCGCTGACCTGGTGACCGGCGGCAGCCGCCCCAGCCATCTCAACCGTGGCTATTTCATCGAGCCGACGCTGTTTGCCAATGTGAACAATGCCGATGCCATTGCCCAGGAAGAGATCTTTGGTCCGGTGCTGGCGCTGATCCCGGTGGAGGACGAGGAAGAGGCCGTGGCGGTGGCCAATGCCAGTGCCTATGGCCTCAACGGTTCGGTGCTGACGCACGATGCCCAGGCTGCCTGGACGATCGGCCGACGCATCCGCACCGGCGGCTTTGGCCAGAACGGCCTGCGCATGGATTTTGGCCTGCCGTTCGGCGGCTTCAAGCAATCGGGCGTGGGCCGCGAGGGCGGGCCCGAAGGGCTGATGCCCTACGTCGAAACCAAGACCATGCTGCTTGATGCCCTGCCCGATGGGCTTTGAGCGCGGAAAACAGCAAGGCCCGGCCGCACTGGATCGCGGCCGGGCCCCTCGTCTGTTCCCGCAATCAGGCGCGCCTGATCAGTACGGGATCGGCTCGTTGGTAAAGGCATTGGCAAAGTCGCCCGGCAGCATCACGGCCGAACGCCCGCTGACCAGCATGCTACCAAACACGGCAGCGACGGTGTTGCCCTTGCCCTCCTGGCGGTGGGTGCCCTTCATGGCATAGGTCTTGCCGCCCACGGTGATCTTTTCGAAGGTCACCTCGAACTTGCCCGACTTGCCGCCGATCGCCTTGCCGGTCTTGAAGGTGATCGCACCTTCAACATGGCTACCGCGCGGGATCACCACCTGGCCGCCGTCCGTCACGTCGTTGACCACGGCAAAGCCGACCTTGTCGCCCAGGTTGATCTTCTTGGACGAGATTTCCGCCTCGGGCGTCAGTTGGACCATGGTGTTGGCCGGCAGGGCCTTGGCCGCCGTCTGTGCCACGGCCACCGGCATGCCCAAGCCGAGCGGTGCAGCGACGCACAATGCGAGCGCCGCGGCTTTGAAAAATCCTGAAGTCACCCCAATTCCTCCCCATGACGAAACGTCCGTGTGCATCGACGTATCGGCAACCCATGGTTGTAACAAGACGATATTATCCGACACACATTCCAAAATGGTGGCAACTCCATCTCATCCCAACTCCAGACATCCCCCATCGACATAGAGATCGACGCCGTTGATGAAGCTGGCCTCGCGGCTGGCCAGGAACAGCGCGGCGCTGGCTACTTCTTCGGCCGTGCCCATGCGGCCGATCGGCACCACGGCTGACAGCATCTCCCGCATGCCGGCGATCTGTTCGGGGCTGGCATCGCGCTTGAAGATTTCGGTCTCGGTGGGGCCGGGGCTGATCAGGTTGACGCGGATGCGGCGGGGCAGGAGTTCCTTGGCCACGATCCGCGCCATGGCGCGCAGGCCTGCCTTGGCGGCGGCATAGGCAACGTTGCCCGGCACGGCGGCCAGCGATCCGATCGAGCCGGTGATGACGATGGCGCCGCCATCGCGCATCAGTGGCAGCGCATTCTGGATCGCAAAGAATGCGCCGCGCAGGTTGACGGTGTGGATATCGTCCCAGAACGTCTCGGTCACTTCGGGCACCATGGCAAAGCCGCCGACGCCGGCGTTGACGAACAGCACGTCGATGCCGCCCAGCACTTGCTCGATCTCGGCCAGGGCAGCGCGGGTCTGCGCGACATCGCCCATGTCGGCGCGCACTGCCAGCGCGCCGAGTTCCTCGGCCGCGTCGTGCAGGGTTTGCGGGTTGCGTCCGGTCAGCGCCAGGCGCGCGCCCTCTGCCGCGAACTGGCGCGCGGCGGCAAGGCCGATACCGGAATTGCCGCCCAGGATGGCGACGCAGGTGTTGTCAAAGCGCATCGTGGGGCCTTTCAGAACATCGGCAGGGGATTGACCGGTGCGGTCGGCACGTCCTGGATCACGTCCCAGTGCTCCATAATCATGTCATCCTGGCACCGGAAGATATCGACCACGGCCAAGCCGGGATCGCCCGGCCAGCGCTGCACGTGGGTGTGCACCACGACGTGGTCGCCATCGACGAAGCTGCGGTGGATGGTCTGCCGCGCATCGGGCGATTCGTGGCGGACGCGATCGAGAAAGGCCTTGAGCGCGGGCACGCCCGGCTCTGCCAGCGAGCTGTGCTGGACATAGCTGGGCGCGATGTAGCGATCGACCGCACCGCTATCCATCGCGATCAGCACATCGTGGTACATCGCCAGCACGCGATCGAGCAGGGCCTGTTCGGCGGGCGTTCTGGACATCGGCATTTCTCCCGGGCTGCATCTGCGGCAAGAGGGTATCTCCCCCCTTTCATTCTAACAATTGATAGGATATGTCGGTTGCATAACCGCGTCAAAGGCTTGTTGCCCCAAGGCCGCGAAAAGGGAGAGACGATGGACCGCGAGGCCCTCTATGCCGCACTCGATGCCTTTCTGGCTGCCCTCGGCCAAGGGGCTTCGGCCCAGGTCAACTGGGCGAGCGATGCGCTGTTTTCCGAAAACAATGTTATGCTGGCCACTGACGATGGCGTGTGGGGCACGGTGCAGGGGCTCGGCGATTATCGCCTGCGCTTTGCCGATGTGCGGACCCGCCAGGTCGGTTATTTCGGCACGCTGATCGAGGCGATCGAGGAATCGGCACTGACCGTGCGGCTGGCCCTGAACGAGGCGGGCGAGGTAGCGGAGGCCGAGCTGCTGATCGTGCGCCAGTCAGACAGCGGCATCAAGTTTGAAAACCCGCGCTATTGGGACAAGCCGATCCTGCACCGCGAGCCGGAAAGCCCGGTCGATCGGGCCGAAATGGTGCGGCTGTCCAACGGCTATTTCGACACGCTGCAGCGCAACGATGGTACGATCCACACCCGGTTCCACCCCGATTGCCAGCGGGTGGAAAACGGCGTGCAGACCACGCGCAACCCGGAATTCGCCAAGATCGTGCCGGTATCGGCGCTGGGCTGCGAAGAGCAGTTCCGCATGGGCAACTATCGCTATGACGACGAACTGCGCGCGCGGCGCTTCCCCCTGGTGGACGAAGAGCGCGGGCTGGTGCTGGCGTTTGGCTTCATCGATCATTCCGGGCGGATCGATGAGTATCAGCTGACCGATGGCCGCACCGTGAAAAGCCCGGTACGCCGGCCCCACAGCTTCTACATCTCCGAGTTGTTCAAGATCGACCATGGCATGATCGAGCAGATCGAAGCCAATTTCATCACCGTGCCCTATCGCATGCCCAGCCCATGGGATGCGCTGTGATGCGCGCGGTTTGGGGATGGTTGCGGGGGGCTTCGACAGGCTCAGCCCGAACGGCTCACTTTACCTGGTTCCCATTTGCCCTGAGCTTGTCGAAGGGCCGTGCGGGGCGCGCGACTGCGGGGGGCTTCGACAAGCTCAGCCCGAACGGCTCACTTCACTTGGTTCCCGTTCGCCCTGAGCTTGTCGAAGGGCGCTGGCGCAACCTGGCCATTCTGGCTTCGGCAAGCCTGACGCTGGCCGCGGCCGCGCCGCTGACGCAGGGCGCTGGCAACGAGTGGATCGAGCCGGGCGGGGACCCAGGCAAGACGCATTGGTCCACGCTCGACGCCATCAACCCGGCCAATGTGGCGCGGCTGGGCCTGGCCTGGGAAGCAGACCTGGGCACCGCGCGCGGGCAGGAAGCCAGCCCGGTGATGGTGGGCGGGGTGCTCTATGTCGCCGGCAATGCCGGGCGCGCCTATGCCTATGACGCGGCAAGTGGCCGCGAACTCTGGCGGTTCGAGCCGGAGGTGGACATGCAGCGCAACCGCACCGCGTGTTGCGACATGGTCAACCGCGGGCTGGCCGTATCCGGCGGCAAGGTGTTCATCGCGGCGCTCGACGGGTGGATGTACGCGCTCGACGCCAAGACCGGCGCCGTGGTGTGGAAGACCGATTTCATCGAGGACCGCAAGCGCGGCGACAACTCCACCGGCGCGCCCGAAGTGGCCGGCGACCTGGTGGTCATCGGCATGGGCGGCGCGGAGTATGACGTGCGCGGCTATGTCACGGCGCTCGATATCAAGACCGGGGCGATCCGCTGGCGCTGGCACGTGGTGCCGCATGATCCCGCGCTCGGCCCACAGGAAACCCCCGAACTCGAAGCCGCGCTCAAGACCTGGGACCCCAAGAGCCGCTGGGACGTGGGCGGCGGCGGCGCGCCGTGGGATGCGATCAACTATGATCCCGAAACCGGTTACGTGCTGGTCGGCACCGGCAATGGCGGCCCTTATGCGCGCTCGAAACGCTCGCCTGCCGGCGGCGACAATCTCTATCTCGGCTCGCTCGTCGCGCTGGACCCCAAGACTGGGCGGATGGTCTGGCATTACCAGGAAACACCCGAAGACAATTGGGATTTCACCTCTACCCAGCCGATGATCCTGACGCACATGGCGGTGGACGGGCAGACACGCGGGGTGATCCTGCATGCGCCCAAGAACGGCTTCCTCTATGTGATCGATCGCAAGACCGGCCAGGTGCTGCGCGCCAATGCCATTGCGCGGGCCAACTGGATCAAGGGCTTTGAGCCGGGCACGATGAAGCCGATCCTCAACAGGGAAGCTGCAGACTATACCGATGGGCCCAAGATCGTGTTCCCCTCCACCGTGGGGGCACGCAACTGGTTTCCGGCGGCCTATAGCCCGCAGACCGGGCTCTATTACGGATCGGTGGCCGATATCGGCAACCTGATCTTCATGACGCCCGGCGCCAAGCCCTATCGCGCCCGCGCGCTCAACAACGATGCCGCGCTGATCTTTACCCCCGATGTGGTGGCGGCCACGGAAACGCTGCCGCCGCCGATGGCGCAGGCGGTCAAGGCGCTGCCGGCCTATGCGCAGGCCAAGGCAGATCCCGGCAAGAGCCAGTTGCGCGCGATCGATCCGCTTACCGGCAAGACGGTGTGGGCGGTGGACAGCGAAGGCTGGCAGGACCGCGGCGGCGTGCTGGCCACGGCATCGGGCCTGATCGTGCAGGGTACGCTGTCGGGCAAGCTGGTGGTGCGCGATGCGCGCAATGGCGCCGTGCTGAAAAGCATCGAGACCGGCAGCCCGATCATGGCCGCGCCGATCACCTATGCCGTGCGCGGCGTACAGTACATTGCCGTGCAGGCCGGCTGGGGCGGGGGCGGCTGGGCCTTTACCCCGCGCTATTCGGCCGCCTACAGCCGGGGCAACCAGAACCGCCTGCTGGTCTTCCGCCTCGATGGCAGCAAGGTGCCGCTGCCGCCGCTGCTGCCCCCGCTGGAGGTGGCGCCGCCGCCGCCGGCCCAGGCGCCTGGGGTGACGGCGGCCACGATTGCGCGCGGGCAGGGGCTGTTCTTTGCCAACTGCGCGATCTGCCATGCCAATATCCACCGTTCGATGGCGCCAGACCTGCGCCGCATGCAGCCCGGCACGCACGAGGCGTTCAAGCAGATCGTGCTGGAAGGCGCGCTGCTGCCGGCCGGCATGCCACGCTGGGACGATGTCTTGCGCCCTGATGATGCCGATGCGATCCATGCCTACCTGATCGATCTGCAGGGCAAGACGCGGGCCGATGAACTGGCCAAGCAGAAGGCCGGCAAGCCGCTCGACGGGCCGAGCCTGACCATCCTTTCCAACTATTGAACCGAACGGGCCGCTTCCTCATGGACTTTTCCACGCTCGACAATCCCCGCCTGGAGTTTGCCTTTGCCTGCACGCTGAAATTCACGCGGGTGCAGATGATCCCCGACTTGCCCAGCGGCGGCATGCGCAGCGCGGTCTATGTCGACGAAGGCGTGTTCGAAGGGCCGCGCCTGAAAGGCCGGGCGGTGCCCAATTCGGGCGGGGACTATGCGTTCTTCCGCAGCGATGACACTGCCGTGTTCGATGCGCGCTATGTCTTGGAAGTGGACGATGGCACGCTGATCTACATGCAGAACAAGGGCTTTTTGTGGGGGCGCGAGGCCGGCACGATGGATCGCTTGCGCGCCTGGGCCTTTGCCGGCGGCGCGCCGGTTCCCCATGCCGAATACTATCTGCGCGCCCAGCCCACGTTCGAGACGAGCAAGGGCCCGCACGACTGGCTGACGCGGCACGTGTTCATCGGCGTGGGCGAGCGGCGCCCGGACGGCAACCATGTGAAGTATTACGCGCTGACGTGAGCGGCCCATAGGGGCACGTTGGCATTTTGTAATTATCTTCGCGATGGCCGCTTTGCTATCGGCGGCGCTCCTTTGAGGGGCGTGTGGCATGGCGTGGCGTGTGATGAGGCAGGGTGTGGCCCTGGCAGCGATGGTGGGCGGTGTGTCGGCAACGCAGCCGGCCCTGGCTGCGCCAGAGGAAATCCAGGTCTACATGGACGAGATGGACCAGCCCGGCCATTTCGGCCTCGATACCCACATCAACTATGTGGCCGATGGCACCACCACCGATGACTATGCCGGCGCGCAGCAGGCGCTGCACCGCCTGCGCGTCACGCCTGAATTCTCCTATGGCATCACGCCCTATCTGGAAGCGGGGCTCTATCTGCCGCTGGCGACGCTTGATGGGCAGGGCCGGCTCGATCCCGGCGGGGTAAAGACCCGGCTCAAGTTTATCGCCCCGCGCCGCCCCGGACAGAACTGGTGGTGGGGCGCCAATTTCGAGATTGGCCACGTCGATCACAAGCTCGACATCAATCCGTGGAATGCCGAGCTGAAAGGCATCGTCGGCACGCGGCTGGGCAAGTGGACCCTGGCCGAAAATGCCAATGTCGATTTCGTGGTGTCAGGCCCGGTCGGCCATTCGCCCGAAGTCGAGTTCGACACCCGCGTCGCCTATGCGATGACGAAGAAGGTCTCGCTGGGCATCGAAAGCTATAACGGCACGGGCAGCTTCGCCCATTTCGGCAACCTGCATGGCAGCGACCAGTCGATCTTTGCCGTGGCCGACGTGGACCTCGGGCGCTGGGCGCTCAACCTGGGGGTTGGCCACGGCTATGGCACCAATGCCGATACCACGATCGTCAAGGCCATCGTCAGCCTGCCGTTCGAGCGCATCCTGGGGCGGCGCAACGCGGTTGATTAGGGCGTGTGGACGGGTTCAATGGCGAGGGGAACGACTTAGATTGTTGGGTAGCTGCCTTGTCAGGGATGGCCAACATTGCAATCGAGGTCCAATGATCTAGTCGTAAGCCGGTACTAAAGACTTCAAACAGTGCAGAGGCACGCGATAAATGTTGTCGACTCGTATCATATTGCTTTGTCCCGCAGCTTTTATGGTTTCGTGTGGCGGAACAGGAAGCACCCAGCGGCCCGACGACAACCCCCAAGCATCGTTCAGGTATCAATGCATTATAGCGAATGAACTAGGCGAAGGATCATTCACGAAGATTGACGGAAAAATTTTCGACGTCGTCACATCAAGGCCCGATGCAGATCGGCTCGCAAAGGCTGTGTCGAATACTCCTAGTCGTAAGTACTTTTATGCTAGGGTGTGCGTGCAAGGTTTTTTTGAATACAAGATCGGCATGATCGGACATGTGCAAACTGAACCGCGCGCATTCATTAAGCTTACAAAATTTGAGATTATCTCATCCGACAATGATCTGGATGAGCTTCGTGCACTGATGAGAGGTGCACCACTGCCTGCTAAGAGTGATGTGTTCTGACGCGAAAAGGCGGAACGGTAACAACTGGGCGAAACTGGTCATCCGAATTGGCCATTCCACCTAATAGGCCGCGTTGACATCAAGCGACGGGGCGTTGGCCTTGGCCAGGATATCGCGCAGCCCGACGTTTTCGTCGGGATAGCGGATGTCGTTGATTTTCCAGCCTTCCTCCTTGCGGGCCATGGTGATCACCAGGTGCACGGTGGGGCCATCGGCCACGCCACTGCGGGTCACGGTGACGTGGGCCAGGGCCTTGTGGGCATCGGCATGGGTGATCATGATGGTCTGCTGCAGATCGGTGGGGTTGTTGCACAGGCAGAGCGGATTGCCGGCCAGCGACATGCCGTTGCCGCGGGTGGTATCGGCCAGCAGGCCGGCCATCTCTTCGGAAAAATAGCGGTGGCGCAGGTCGCCCACGGTGGAAACCGCCCCGCCAAGGCCATCGTCGGCAAACATGGCCTTGAGAAATGCGGTGGGATCATCGGGTGTCGCCGCCGAGAAGATGCCGGCCTGGCTGCTCGCGCCGGACGGCTCGGCATCGAGCGTGCCGGCGATATCGGGCGTATCGGCATCGTGCGAGAACAGCCGCGACAGCTGGCTGCAGCCAGTGGTGCCGGCCAGCACGGCCGTGGCGAGAGCGATGGTGACGAAAGGCTTGGTCTTCATGCCAGGTGCTTGGCTCGCTGCAAAGTCCTGGTCCCCGCCTGCGATGATAGCCGGGGCTGGGCGGCTTGGCGATACAAATCATGTGATGGCGGCTTGACCGACCGCGGGATTGCAGGCAAAACAATAACAATTGTTAGAAAATGAGTCCCCCTTGCGGGACCATGATGGGAGAGATCTGCCGGTGAAACTGCACCTGCCGCCCCGCGTCAGCCCCCAGGGCTTTGCCGCCGCGCTCAAGGCCTATGAAGGCGTGGTGGGCAAGGACTGGGTCATGGCCAGCGAAAGCGACCGTGACGCCTATTCCGATATCTATGCCCCCGGCGATGCCGAGCAATGGGCCGCCAGCGCCGCCGTGGCGCCGGCCAATGTGGAGGAAGTGCGCGCGGTCGTGCGCCTCGCCAACGAGCACAAGACCCCGCTATGGCCGGTCGCGCGCGGCAAGAACCTGGGCTATGGCACGGCCGCGCCGCGCATGGCGGGGTCGATCGTGCTCGATCTGGGGCGCATGAACAAGATCATCGATATCGATCCCAAGCTGGCCACCTGCGTGGTGGAGCCGGGCGTGGGGTTCTTTGACCTGCACGATGCGATCCTGCGCGGCAACCACCCCTTGTGGATGAGCGTGCCGGGCAATGGCTGGGGCTCGGTGATCGGCAACGCGCTCGATCACGGCATCGGCTATACCCCCTATGGCCTCCATGCCCGCAACCTGTGCGGGCTGGAAGTCGTGCTGCCCGATGGCGACCTGCTGCGCACCGGCATGGGCGCGATGACCGGCAACCCGGCCTGGCACCTGTTTCCGTTCAGCTATGGCCCGACCTATGACCTGGCGTTCACCCAGTCGAACCTGGGCGTGGTCACCAAGGCCGGGCTGTGGCTGCAACCCGCGCCTGAAGCCTCGCTCGAGCTGATCTTCGACATTCCCGAAGAGGGGGATATCGGCTGGGTGGTCGATACCATCGCCCCGCTCAAGATTTCCGGGCTGATCGAGCAGAACGTGTTCATCCCCAGCTGGCTGGGCAAGATGGTGCTGAAAGGGCAGCGCCACGATTTCTGGGACAAGCCGGGCGCCATCCCCGAATGGCGCGTGGCCGAGCTGCTCAAGCAGTACAAGCTGGGCTACTGGCAGGTGGCGCTGCGCCTCTATGGCGAGGAAAGCGTGATCAAGGCCAAGGCCGAGATCGTCAAGGCGGCGATGAAGCGCCACCTGGCCGCGCCGCCGCAGGAAAACTGGTGGCGCCAGGGCGACGCCATCGGCCAGTACGAGATCACCATGGGCGTGCCATCGGCCGTGCCGCTGCAGATGTCTGACTGGATCGGCGGGCGCGGCGCGCACATGGGCTTTTCCCCGGTGGTGCCGGCGAGCAGCGAGCATGTGCTGGGGCAGCTCAAGCGCAGCCGCAAGATCATCGCCGATCACGACGTGGATTTCTATGCCAGCTTCACCATCGGCGGGCGTTTTGCCAACAACATCAACATGCTGATGTACGATCGCGACGATGCCGCGATGGTTTCGAACATGAAGGCGCTGTTCAACGCGCTGATCAGCGAGACGGCCAAGGCTGGCTATGGCGAATACCGCACGCACCTGGGCTGGATGGACCCGGTGATGGACACCTTCGATTACAACAACCACGCGCTGCGCCGGTTCGACGAGCGGGTGAAGAACGCGCTCGATCCCAACGGCATCATCGCGCCGGGCAAGCAGGGCGTGTGGCCCGCCGCCTATGCCGCGCAGCGCCATTCCGCGCCGCAGGATAGCGTGACCAAGGGAGGCAAGGCATGACGCGCACCATTCTCGCCGTTGCGGCGATCGTTCTGGGCGCCTCGGTTGCGCTGGCGCAGGCCGGGGCGCCGCATGCGCCGATGGGGCCGCCGCCGGGGCCGCCGCCGCCCTATCAGCTGCGCCCGGCCTATCCGGCGGGCGATCGTACGGCGGCCGGCGGCAATGGCAAGGTGCTGTTCGAGGCGCACTGCGGCTATTGCCACCTGGCCGGGGGTATGGGCACCAACCTGGTGACCAAGCAGCAGATGATGATGGGCCGCACGCCCGACCAGGGCCTGCTGGCCAACCGCACCGATCTGACCGCCGATTACGTCAAGGCCGTGGTGCGCGGCGGCAAGGGCGCCATGCCCACGCAGACCCGCGTCGATATCACCGATGCCGAACTCGATGCCGTGGCAAAGTACCTGGGGAAGGCGGGCTGATGCGCGTGAGGCTCGATCGCCGCACCCTGCTGCGCAGCGGCGCGCTGGGGGCTGCCGGCGCAGCCCTGCCGGCCGGTGCCCAGGCCATGGTGCCGCCCGCGCTGGTGGTGTTCGACAGCCGCGTGGCGGAAAGCCGCGCTTTTGCCGCCGGCTTTCCGCTGGCCGCGCGTCACGATCTGGCGCTCGGCCCCCTGGCGCTGCGCCGCCGCCTGGCCACGCTTGACCAGGGGCGCGTCGAAGGGCTGACCGGGTGGAGCGACTGGGTCATGCTGCGCGGTGCCGCGCGCGGGCAGGGTTTGCGCCCTACGGCCGAGCGCACGGTGGCTGCGCCGCTTTCGGGCAAGCGGCACCTGTTCCGCTGGAGCATGGCGGCACGGAGTTGATCTGCCCTTTGAGGCAGCAAACGTGAAACGCACGCAGATGGCGGCTTGACCGCCGGTAATCCGCATTTAGTATGCAACACTAACAAATACCGGGGTAACCGGAATCGGGAGAGTCGATGCCATAGCCGCGTGTTCGCCTGTGGTTTTTGCCCGCCAGCCTGGCGCTTCCCGGTTCCGCCGATATGCGGATGAGGAGAAGCCATGCGTGCGATTGATTACTTCGACCGGGGCCATGACCGCGATCCCGCGCGGCTGGCAGTTGTCGATACGCAAACCGGCCTGAAGCTGACCTTTGCCCAAACCAAGGAATTGAGCGAGCAGATCGCCGCCGCGCTGCAACGCCACGGCTTTGAAAACCAGGATCTGCTGGGCCTCTATGGCCCCAACGATGGCATGCTCCTGGTGGTGCTGCTGGCGATGTGGCGCGCGAATGGCAAGTGGATCCCGGTCAACACCCGCAATGCCATCGATGCCAATGCTGCCTATATCAACTATGTGCGCTGCAAGTGGCTGGTCTATCATTCCAGCAAGGCCGATGAAGTGGCGCAGCTGAAGGCGCTGTGCCCGGTGATGCAGCATTTTGTCTGCCTCGATCGGCGCATGGGCGATGATCCCAGCCTGGAAGAATTCATCGCCGGCGTGACCGCGCAGGATTTCGTCGAGCCCGAGATCGACGCGTTCGGCAACCTGTTCGACATGGTTGGCATCTTTCCCACTGGCGGCACCACCGGCCCATCGAAGGGCGCCAATGTCACCAACCTGGGCTGGGGCACGATGATCGAGACCGCGGCCGATGCCATGGGCGGGCGCACGGCCGATCCCGTGGCGCTGGTGTCTGCCCCCATCACCCACGCCGCCGGGCCGATTGCGCTGTCGACGCTGAGCCTCGGCGCGACGCAGGTGATTCTGCCGGGCTTCGATGCCGAAGCCGTGCTCGCTGCGATCGAGGAGCACAAGGTCACCCACATGTACCTGCCGCCCACGGCGCTGTACCAGCTCATGGCCTCGCCGCAGATCGGCGCGCATGATTATTCGAGCCTCAAGATCTTCATCCTGGTGGGCTCGCCCTGCTCGCCCGAAAAGCTGCGCCAGGCGGTGGAAATCTTCGGCCCGTGCATGTGCCAGGCCTATGGCCAGGTGGAATGCCCGATGATCGTGGCCTGGTTCCCACCCGAAGACGTGGCCCGCTTTGCCCGGGAGGCGCCGGAAAAGCTGGCCGCCTGCGGCAAGCCGACCCGCTCGATCAAGGTGGCCCTGCTCGATGACGATGGCCAGCAGGTCGCCTTGGGCGAGGCTGGCGAAATCTGCGCGCGCGGCGCGCTGGTGACGCACAGCTATTTCGAAAAGCCCGAGGAAACCGCCGAGATCCGCAAGTTCGGCTGGCACCACACCGGCGACGTGGGCAAGCTTGATCAGGATGGCTACCTCTATATCGTCGATCGCAAGAAGGACATGGTGGTTTCCGGCGGGTTCAACGTGTTCACCGCCGAGGTTGAGGCGGCCGTGACCGAACTGCCCCAGGTGCGCGAGGCCTGCGTGTTTGGCATCCCGCACGAAAAATGGGGCGAGCAGGTGCATGCCGTGGTCGTGGCCCAAGGGGTGAGCGAGGCGGACATCATCAGCTTTGCCAAGGCGCGCCTGGGCGGGGTGAAGGCGCCCAAGTCGGTGGAGTTTGTCGACGCCATTCCCCGCACGGCGGCCGGCAAGATGGACAAGAAGGCCCTGCGCACGAAATACTGGGGCAATGCCCAGCGCATGGTGAACTGAACACCGTGAAATGACCTGAAAAATCAGGCGCAAGAACGACGTGACATGGAGAGAGTGATGCGGAACGGGTTCGTGGCTGGGTTGGGCCTCGCATCGTTGGCGGCGCTGGCGCTGGCAGGGTGTGGCAAGGCGGTGGGTGATGCGCCGGCGGGCGCGGCGACAAGCGGGGTGACCGATGCCCTGATTGCCGCGGCCCCGCAGGATGAATGGCTCAGCTACGGGCGCGATTACGGCGAGCAGCGCTTTTCGCCGCTCGACAAGATCAACACCGGCAACGTCGGGCAACTGGGCCTGGCCTGGTCGGTCGATCTCGATACTGCGCGCGGCCAGGAAGCCACGCCGCTGATGCACGATGGCGTGCTCTACACCACCACCGCCTGGTCGATGGTCAAGGCCTATGACGCGCGCACCGGCAAGGTGATCTGGCAATACGATCCCAAGGTGCCGCGCGAAACCCTGGTTTCGGCCTGCTGCGACGCGGTCAACCGCGGGGCGGCGCTCTATGGCGACAAGATCTATGTCGGCACGCTGGATGGGCGGCTGATCGCACTCGACCAGAAGACCGGCCATGTCGTGTTCGACAAGGTCGTCGTGCCCGATCCCAAGAACTATGCCATCACCGGCGCGCCGCGCGTGGTGAAGGGGCGCATCGTCATCGGTTCGGGCGGCGGGGAATACCGCGCGCGTGGCTATATCGCGGCTTATGACGCGCAGACCGGCGCGCAGGTGTGGAAGTTCAACACCGTGCCCGGCAACCCCAAGGACGGGTTCGAGAACAAGGCGATGGAAGCCGCCGCCAAGACCTGGACCGGCGACTGGTGGACGCTGGGCGGTGGCGGCACGGTGTGGGATTCGATCACCTATGATCCCAAGACCAACCTGATCCTGTTCGGCACCGGCAATGCCGAGCCGTGGAACCCGGCGCCCGCCGGGCGCAGTGGGGATTCGCTCTACACCTCGTCGATCGTGGCGGTGAATGCCGATACCGGCGCCTATGCCTGGCACTATCAGGAAACGCCCGAGGATCGCTGGGATTTCGATTCCGACGCGCAGATCACGCTGGCCGACATGACGATCGACGGCAAGCCGCGCCACGTCGCGCTGCATGCGCCCAAGAACGGCCATGTCTATGTGCTCGATGCGCAGACCGGGCAGTTCCTGTCGGCCACGCCCTTCGTGCCAGTGAACTGGAACACCGGGATCGATCCAAAGACCGGCCGGCCGACGATCAACCCCGAAGCGCGCTATGAGAAGACCGGCAAGCCGTTCATCGGCCTGCCGGGTGCGGGCGGGGCCCATTCGTGGCAGCCGCAAAGCTTCAGCCCCAAGACCAACCTCTTGTATATTCCGGCCAACGTCGCCGGCTTCCCCTATTTCGCGGCCAAGGACTGGAAGCCCAGCGGCATGGGCTTCCAGACCGGGATCGATGGCTATACCACCGCGATGCCGGCCGATCCCAAGGTGCAGGCCGGTGCGCTCGCCGGCACGACCGGCGCGCTGATCGCGTGGGACGTGGCCAATCGCAAGGTGGCCTGGCGGGTGGACCAGGTTTCGCCGTGGAACGGCGGCATCCTGTCGACTGCCGGCAACCTCGTGTTCCAGGGCAATGCCCAGGGGCAGTTCGTGGCCTATAGCGCCGACAAGGGCCAGAAGCTGTGGTCGTTCCCCGCGCAGAGCGGCATCGTTGCCGCGCCGATGACCTATGCCATCGGCGGCGAGCAATATGTGGCGGTGATGGTCGGCTGGGGCGGCGTGTGGGACGTGGCCACCGGCATTCTCGCGCACAAGGGTGGGGCATCGCGCAACATCAGCCGCCTGATGGTGTTCAAGCTGGGCGCCAAGGGGCAATTGCCGCCGCCGCCACCCAGCAATGCCGGCCCGCTCGATCCGCCGCCGCTGACCGGCACGCCCGAGCAGGTCGCCCATGGCGGCATGCTCTATGGCCGCTATTGCAACGTCTGCCATGGCGACGCTGCGGTGGCCGGTGGGGTGAACCCGGATCTGCGCCATTCGGGTGCGATCGGTTCGGCCGAGGGCATCAAGATGGTCGTGCTCGATGGCGCGCTGCACGAGGCCGGAATGGTCTCGTTCAAGAGCGTGCTGACCGCCGACGATGCCGAGGCGATCCGCCAGTACCTGATCGCGCGCGCCAACCAGGACAAGGCGCTGGAGGCCAAGACCGGCCAGCGCATCGGCAAGGGCACGGCGCGCAATTGACGCGCGCTTGGCCCGGTGAAACTGTTATGATACATTACAAATAATGGAGAGGAGTCGGCCATGAACGAGATGACGACGATTTCGCGCGAGCAGCGCGCCTATTCCCCGCAAGCGTCGGCCTTTCTGGCGCGCAAGCCGCAGCTGTTCATCAACAACGAATGGGTGGACAGCAGCCACGATGCCGTGATTGACGTGGAAGACCCCTCGAGCGGCAAGATCGTGGGCCATGTCGTCGATGCATCGGACAAGGATGTGGACCGCGCCGTGGCCGCCGCGCGCGCCGCGTTCGATGATGGCCGCTGGTCTGGCCTGCCGCCGATGGTGCGCGATCGCACGATGAACCGCCTGGCGGATCTGCTCGAAGCCAATGCCGATCTCTTTGCCGAACTCGAAGCGATCGACAACGGCAAGCCCAAGACCATGGCCGGCGCCATCGATATTCCCGGCGCGATCAGCCAGTTGCGCTTCATGGCCGGCTGGGCCAGCAAGATTTCGGGCGAAACCACGCAGCCCTATACCATGCCCGGCGGGCAGGTGTTCAGCTACACCGTCCGCGAGCCGGTGGGCGTGTGCGCGCAGATCGTGCCGTGGAACTTCCCGCTGCTGATGGCCTCGCTCAAGATCGCGCCGGCCCTGGCGGCGGGCTGCACCCTGGTATTGAAGCCGGCCGAGCAGACCTCGCTCACCGCGCTCAAGCTCGCTGATCTGGTGGTGGAGGCCGGCTTCCCCGCCGGCGTCATCAACATCATCACCGGCAATGGCCACACCGCCGGCGATCGCATGGTCAAGCACCCCGATGTCGACAAGGTGGCCTTCACCGGATCGACCGAGATCGGCAAGCTGATCAACCGCAATGCCACTGCCAGCATGAAGCGCGTGACGCTGGAACTGGGCGGCAAGAGCCCGGTGGTGGTGATGCCCGATGTCGACGTGGCGCAGGCAGCGCCGGGCGCGGCGGGTGCGATCTTCTTCAATTCGGGCCAGGTCTGTGTGGCGGGCTCGCGCCTGTTCGCGCACAAGTCGGTGTTCGATCAGGTTCTCGAAGGCATGGCCGCCACCGCCCCGTTCTGGAGCCCGCGCCCCAGCCTCGATCCCGAGGCGCACATGGGGCCGCTGGTCAGCAAGGAACAGCACGAGCGGGTGATGGGCTATATCGAAGCGGGCAAGCGCGATGGTGCCAGCGTGGTGATGGGCGGCGACGTGCCGGCCAGCGATGGCGGCTATTACGTCAACCCCACGATCCTGGCCAACGTGAACCCGCAGATGAGCGTGGTGCGCGAGGAAATCTTTGGCCCGGTCGTGGTGGCGCAGCGCTTTGAAGACCTGGATGAAGTGGCGCGCATGGCCAACGACACCTGCTTTGGCCTGGGCGCCGGCATCTGGACCAAGGATGTGGCGACGATGCACAAGCTGGCGGCCAAGATCAAATCGGGCACCGTCTGGGGCAATTGCCACGCCATGATCGATACCGCGCTGCCGTTCGGCGGCTACAAGGAATCCGGCCTGGGCCGCGAACAGGGCCGCCAGGGCGTGGAGGCCTATCTCGAAACCAAGACCGTGATCATTCAGCTGTAAGGCGCTGATTTAAAGCGCGCCTTTTTCTCTTCGTCACCCCGGGCTCGACCCGGGGTCCCGCTTCTTCGTTCCGCAGTGCCGGTTTAGGTGCCAAGCGGGACCCCGGATCAAGTCCGGGGTGACGAAAGATGAGGCGCACATCGCAAGGACTGCATTGATGCCCATAGACCTGTCCAAGATCACCGCCATCGACGTGCACGTGCATGCCGAAGTTTCGTGCCACGATCCCGAAGATCCGGTGATGGGCAAGTTTTTCGATGCGGCATCGAGCTATTTCAAGGCGCCGCGCGAGCGGCCCAAGATGCCTGAGATCGCGCAGATCTATCGCGACCAGAACATTGCGTTCTGCCTGTTCACGGTGGACTGCGAGAGCGGCATCGGCGCCAAGCGCGTGTCGAACTATGAAATCGCCGAATTTGCCGCGCAGAACGATGACGTGTGCATCCCCTTTGCCTCGATCGATCCGCACAAGGGCAAGTACGGCGCGCGAGAAGCGCGGGACCTGATCGAGAACTATGGCGTCAAGGGCTTCAAGTTCCACCATATCTGCCAGAACATCCATCCGGCCGAGCAGGTTGGCTATGCCATCTACGAGGTGATCAACCACTACAAGCTGCCGGCGATCTTCCACACCGGGCATTCCGGCATGGGCACCGGGATGCGCGGCGGCGGGGGCATCCGTCTGAAATACGGGCAGCCGATGCTGGTCGATGATGTGGCGGTGGATTTCCCCGACATGAAGATCATCCTGGCGCACCCCTCGTGGCCGTGGGTGGATGAAAGCCTGTCGATGGCGCTGCACAAGGACAACGTGTTCATCGACCTGTCGGGCTGGAGTCCCAAGTATTTCCAGCCGCAGATCATCCAGTATGCCAATACCCAGCTGCGCAAGAAGATGCTGTTCGGCAGCGATTTCCCGCTGATCCGGCCCGACAAGTGGCTCGACGCCGCGCGCCAGGTCGGCTTTCGCGACGACGTGCTGCCGGGCATCATGAAGGACAACGCCGTGCGGTTGCTGGGCCTGGAATGACCTCCGATCCGGCCGACATCCGCGCGTGGCAGCGGCTGGGGGCCGATGTCACCACGTCGGGCCGGCTGGAGCCGCGCGACGTGGCGCGGCTAGCCGGGCTGGGCGTGGCCCATGTGATCAACCTGGCGCTGGAAACCCACCCAGAGGCCCTGCCCGAAGAGGGCGCGCGGCTGGCGACGGCGGGCATCGGCTATACCCATATCCCCGTGCCGTTCGATGCGCCCGATGACGGGCATTTCGCCGCGTTCTGCGCAGCACTGGATGCAGCGCCGCGCCCGGTGCACGTGCATTGCATCATGAATTGGCGGGTGGCGGCGTTCTTCTATCGCTGGCACCGCGCGGTGGCCGGCATGGGCGAGGGGCAGGCGCGCGCGCTGATGGCCCGGCAATGGACGCCAGAAGGGTCTGACCGGCCCGAGGCGCAGGTCTGGGCCGCGTTCATCGCAGGCGGGCGGGCATGACGGATTTCGCCGGCCGCCATGTGGTGATCACCGGGGCTTCCAGCGGGATCGGCCGCGCGACGTCGCAGCGCGTGGTGGCCGGCGGCGGCACGGTAACCCTGATTGCCAGGCGCGCCGCCTTGCTGGAAGAGGCGGTGGCAGAATTGGGCGGCGCGGCCGGATGGGCAGTGGCAGACGTGGCTGACAAGCCGCAATTGCTGGCGGCGCTGGACGCGGGTGTGGCTGCGCGCGGCGCCATCGACGGCCTGTTCTGCAACGCCGGTATCGGCGGCACGTTTGCCGCAGTGGAAGACTATGGCGACGCGGCGTTTGCGGCGGTCATGGCGGTCAATGTCACGGCGGTGTTCCACGCTATTGCCCATGTCGTTCCAGCGATGAAGCAGCGCCGGCGCGGCGCGATCCTGGTGACCGGCAGCCTGGCGAGCGAGCGCGGCATGGCGATGAACGCGGGCTATGTCGCGTCAAAGCACGCGGTGCTGGGCCTGTCGCGCGCGGTCGCGCTGGAACTGGCGCCGTTCGGCGTGCGCTGCAATTGCGTGGTGCCCGGCTTCATCGAAACCCCGATGCTCGATGCCCTGCCACCCGATGCCGCGACGGCGATGGCCGCCCGCGTGCCGCAGGGCCGCACCGGCAGTGCCGATGAACTGGCGCAGGTCGCTGCCTTTCTGCTGTCGGATGCCGCAGCCCATGTCACCGCGCAAAGCTGGGCGGTGGATGGCGGCATCCTGGGAACCCTGTCGCTGTAACGGAGTGCGACCATGGCCTTGACCTATTACCACGCCGAACCCGTGGCGAACTCGCTCAAATCGATGATTCCGCTCAAGGAAAAGGGTCTGGGCTATACCAGTCGCTATGTCGATCTGCACAAGTTCGAACAGCACCAGCCGTGGTTCACCGCAATCAATCCCGAAGGACAGGTGCCCGTGCTCGATCACGATGGCACGATCATCACGCACACCACCGTGATCAACGAATACCTGGAAGATGCCTTTCCCGATGCCCAGCCGGCCGATGGCCCGCTGCGCCCGCGCGACCCCGTGGGCGCGGCGCGGATGCGCTATTGGAACAAGTTCGTTGACGAGCATGTGATGAACCACGTGTCGATGCATGGCTGGCACCGCATGGTCGGGATCATCGCGCGCAACATCGAGAATGGTGAATTCGAAAAGCTGCTGGAAAATATCCCGCTGCCCGACCAGCGCAAGAAATGGGCCACGGCGCGATCGGGCTTTTCCGAAAGCGACCTGGCCCATGCCCTGGACAAGATCACTTATGCGGTGGACAAGGTGGAACGCCAACTGGGCGAAACCGCCTGGCTCGCCGGGGATAGCTATACCCTTGCCGACATCAACTTTTATGCCCATTGCGGGATGATGGTGGAGCGGATGTTCCCCGAACTGGATATCGCCGTGCGCGCGCCGCGCCTGGTGGCCTGGCGCGATCGCATGACCGCACGGCCCGCCGTGGCCGCTGCGCTGGCGGGCGAGGATCGCACCGCGCCCGGCCTGCGCACCTGGACCGGGCACGCGCGTTAAAAGAGGATTGCAGGAAAATGGCCGGTTTCGTTCTGATCCATGGTTCGTGGCACGGTGGCTGGTGCTTTGACACCGTGGCCGCGATCCTCGCCGCGCGCGGGCATACCGTGGTGGCGCCGACGCTGCCCGGCATGGGGGGCACCGCCGAGGAAATGGCGGCGGTGACACTGGAGGACTGGGGCGATTTTGCCGCGCAGCATTGCGCCGATCTCAAGGCCCGGCTGGGTGGCGCGCCGGTGGTTCTGGGCGGGCACAGCCGTGGCGGCCTGGTGGTGAGCACGGCGGCCGAACGCCATCCCGAGGCGATGGATAGCCTGGCCTATATCTGCGCGATGATGCTGCCCGCTGGCCTGTCGCGCGCGGAATTCAAGGAGATCGTTGGCCCCAATGCGCCGTTCGAGGCGATCATCAAGCCCCTGCATGGCAGCATTGCCACGGTGATCGATCCACTCGACGGGGCAGGCGATGTGTTTGCCCAGCTTTCCCCGCCTGACGCGGTGGCCGCCGTGCTGCCCCGCCTGATGGCCGAGCCAAGCGAGCCCCGCCGGCAGAAGATCGTCGTCACGCCCGAGCGTTGGGGCAGCAAGCCGCGCACTTATGTGGAATGCACGCAGGATCGCACGATCCCGATCGACAGCCAGCGCCGCATGATCGCCATGTCGCCCGGTGCGCAGGTCATCACGCTGGAGGCGGACCACAGCCCCTACCTGTCGATGCCAGAGGCCCTGGCCGACGCGCTCGAAGCGGCGATCTGATCCTCCCCGTATCGGGGAGGGGGACCGCGCGAAGCGTGGTGGTGGGGATTGGCCACTGAAGCGGCGTTCAAGGTAGAAACGCCCCTCCACCAGCCTGCGGCTGGTCCCCCTCCCCGTGTCGGGGAGGATTAATCGGCGAAGAAGTTCAATTCCAGCAGCACGTTGTTGGGATCGGCCACGAAAATCTGGCGCAGGCCGATCGCCGCGACGAAGTTGGTCTTGGCCTCCAGGCCCATGGCCGCGATCCGCGCGCTGACGGTGTCATGCCCGGAACAGTTGAGCGCGACATGGTGGATCGCGCCGGTCACCCGGCCCGGCTCCACCGCGCGGTCATAGGTGCGCGGGCAATCGGTGCTGTTGATGTGCAGCACGGCCCGCCCGCCCTTGTCATAGAGCCACTGCGCGTTTTTCGGGGTCAAGGGCGGGGGCGCGTCGCGCTGCTCAAGCCCGAGCAGCGCGACATAGAAAGCGCAGGTTTCGCCCAGACGGTCGGTGATGATGTTCACATGATCGAGGGCGTTGACCTGCATCTTGCTTCCTTTCCCGTCAGCTTTTGAACACGACCGTCTTGTTGCCGTTGAGCAGCGCGCGGTCTTCCAGGTGCAGCCGCACGGCTTCGGCCAGCACGCGGCGTTCGATATCGCGGCCCTTGCGCACCAGATCATCTGGCCGATCGGCATGAGTCACGGTTTCCACATCCTGATGGATGATCGGGCCTTCGTCGAGGTCTGCCGTCACATAATGCCCGGTCGCGCCGATCATCTTCACGCCGCGCGCGTGGGCCTGGTGATAGGGCTTGGCGCCCTTGAAGCTGGGCAGGAACGAGTGGTGGATGTTGATGCAGCGGCCCGACAGGAACCTGGCCAGGTCATCCGAGAGGATCTGCATGTAGCGGGCCAGCACGACCAGCTCGGCGCCGGTTTCGGTGACGATGCGCTTCACTTCCGCTTCCTGCTGCGGCTTGGTGTCCTTGGTGATCGGCAGGTGGTAATAGGGGATGTCGCCGATCAGCGAGATCGACAGCGCTTCCTTGGGATGGTTGCCCAGGATGGCGACCACTTCCATCGGCAGTTCACCGATTCGCGCGCGATAGAGCAGATCGCCCAGGCAGTGGTCGAACTTGGACACCATCATCACCACGCGGCGCTTTTGCGCGGTGTCGCGCAGGTTCCAGTCCATGCCATATTGCTCCGCCACCGGGGTGAGGGCATCGCGCAGCATTTGCGCGCTCTTTTCGCCCGGATCGAACACCACACGCATGAAAAAGCGCCCGGATTCAAGGTCGTCGAACTGCTGCGCCTCCAGCACGTTGGCGCCCTGTTCGAACAGGGTGCCCGATACGCGGGCAACGATCCCCGGCACGTCGGTGCAGGAAATGGTGAGAATCAGCGGTGCGGCCATGGTCAGTGTCTCTCCCGTCGTTGTCTCGCGCCGGCCTGTCGATTTTGCCATTGCGAATCTGATTTGATATTGTATGTGTTGCATACAAATTTCAACCAAGCATTTTTAGTCGGGAGAAGATTGCATGGCCGCGACCAACCTTGACCAGCTGCTGCAGCAAAATGGCGACATCGTCGGCATGCTGCGCAACTCGCAGCTGGGTGCCTATGTCTATCCGGTGGTGGCACCGGAATTTTCCAACTGGCGTTCGGAACAGTGGGCCTGGCAGCACTCGGCGGTGCTGTTCGACCAGTCGCACCACATGGTGAACCTCTACATTCGCGGCAAGGACGCGCTCAAGCTGCTGTCCGACACCATGATCAACAGCCCCAAGGGCTGGGCGGTGAACAAGGCCAAGCAGTATGTGCCCACCACCCCCTATGGCCACGTGATCGGCGACGGCATCATCTTCTGGGAAGAAGAAGAAAGCTTCACCTATGTCGGCCGCGCGCCGGCTTCGAACTGGCTGCGCTATCACGCCGCCACCGGTGGCTATGACGTGGAAATCGAGCTGGACGACCGCTCGCCGATGCGTCTGATGGGCAAGCCGGCCAAGCGCAAGGAATGGCGCTTCCAGATCCAGGGCCCCAATGCCTGGGCCGTGATCGAAAAGCTGCACGGCGGCCCGCTGGAACAGCTCAAGTTCTTCAACATGAGCACGATGAACATCGCCGGCAAGACCGTGCGCACGCTGCGCCACGGCATGTCGGGCGCGCCGGGCCTGGAAATCTGGGGCCCCTATGAAGAGCAGGACGAAATCCGCGCCGCCATTCTCGAAGCCGGCAAGGAATTCGGCCTGATCGCGTGCGGCAGCCGCGCCTATCCGTCGAACACGCTGGAATCGGGCTGGATTCCCTCGCCGCTGCCCGCGATCTACACCGGCGAAAAGCTCAAGGGTTTCCGCGAATGGCTGGGTGCCGACAGCTATGAAGCCACCGGCTCCATCGGCGGTTCGTTCGTGTCGGACAACATCGAGGACTATTACCTCAACCCGTGGGAACTGGGCTATGGCTCGTTCGTGAAGTTCGACCATGAGTTCCATGGGCGTGAAGCGCTGCAGGCGCTGAACCCGGCCGACCAGCGCAAGAAGGTCACGCTGGCGTGGCACCCGGAAGACATGGCCAAGATCATGGCTTCGCTGTTCAACCCCGATGGTGACCAGTACAAGTTCTTCGACGTGCCGCTCGCCAACTATGCCTCGTCGAACTATGACCGCGTGGTCGATGCCGGCGGCAAGACCGTGGGCCTGTCGATGTTCACCGGCTATTCCTACAACGAAAAGCAGGCGCTGAGCCTCGCCACGATCGATCCGGAAATCCCGGTCGGCACCGAAGTGCGCGTGGTGTGGGGCGAAGAAAACGGCGGCACCAAGAAGACCACCGTTGAACCGCACAAGCAGCTGGAAGTGCGCGCGATCGTATCGCCCGTGCCGTACAGCCGCGTGGCCCGCGAAGCCTACGCCGAAGGCTGGCGCACCGGTCGCTGAGGCCCAGCCGCCATTGCGCCCATACCGGCCTGCGAACGGCACTGTTTCGCGCTTCCGGTGCTCACGTACCTAAAGTACGCTGCGCTCCGGCTCGCGAAACAGCACCATTCTCGGCTCGGTCTGGCCACAATGGCGACCGGACCTCGTCACCGCTCTCTCCCTGCCGCTTGGCGGGGAGGGGCACTACCCCAAGCATAACAACACGAATGGGCGAGGGATCAGAGGATGGCATACGCACAGATTCATCCCAATTGGGACAAGGAACCCGCCGGGATTACCGATGGGTATTCGCTGGAAATGACCGCCAAGGACATTGCGTCCCTGCGCGAGGCGGCGCCTCTGATCCCCCCTGAAACGCCCGTTGCCGTCACCTATCTGCCGGGCGAGGAAGCCCAGGCCCGCATTGCCGCCACCGTGGCCGTGCGCGAGCTGGGCTTTGAACCGATGCCGCATTTTTCGGCGCGGCGGATCATCGATGTGCCCGAATTCGAAGCCTATCTGAAGGCCGTGGTGGAACAGGCTGGCGTGCGCCGCTGCTTCATCGTGGCCGGTGACCCGGCAGAGCCGCAGGGGCCGTTTTTCGACAGCTCTGCGCTGATCGCCACCGGCGCGTTCGAACGCGCCGGGATCACCGCGATCGGCATCGGCGGCCACCCCGATGGCCACCCCAACATGACCGAGGCGGAATGCTGGGCCGTGCTGGACAAGAAGGTGGCCGAAATCACCGCGCGCGGCATGGCGCCGCTGATCGTCACCCAGTTCGGGTTTGATGCCGATTCCTTCCTAGTCTGGCTGGAAAAGCTGCGCGCGCGTGGCATCGATGCGCCGGTGCGGATCGGCGTGCCGGGCCCGGCCGGGATCAAGCGCCTGCTGGGCTTTGCCGCCCGCTGTGGCGTGGGTGCCTCGGCCAGCGTGATGAAGAAGTACGGCATTTCGCTGGGCAATCTGCTCGGCAGCGCCGGGCCGGACAAGCTGGTCGATGCCTTTGCCAGTGGCCTGGGGCCGCAGCATGGCCGCGTGCGGCTGCATTTCTATCCGTTCGGTGGCCTCGCCAAGACCGTGGAATGGATCGAGGACTATCGCCGCCGCCATCCCGCCTGAAAGGCACTGATCATGACCGATTACGTACTGGTGCATGGCGCCTGGTGCGGCGCCTGGTGTTATGATCGGCTGGCGGGTGAACTGCGCGCCGCCGGCCACCGCGTGGTGGCGGTCGACCTGCCGGGGCTGGGGGCTGACGCCGCCCGGTTTCATCCCGGCATTTCGCTGCGCGACCATATCGCCCACGTTGCCAGCGAAGTGGCGCGGGCCGGCATCGATCGCTTCGTGCTGGTTGGGCACAGCTATGGCGGCATGGTCATCACCGGCGTGGCGGCGCGGCTGGGCGCGCGGATCGATGCGCTGGTCTATGTCGATGCCTTCGTGCCAGCCGATGGCCAGTCGCTGTGGGATCTGACCGGGGAATGGGAGCATGCCCACTATATCGATGGGCAGAAGCACAGCCCTGGCGCCATCGCCCCGCTGCCCGGTTTTGCCGATCCGCGCCTGACACCGCATCCGCTGCTGACGCTGGTTGAAGCGGTGCAACTGACTGGGGAAGAGGCCAAGGTGCCGCAGCGCAGCTATATCTTCGCCACCGGGTGGCAGCCCACGCCGTTTGCCCGCTTTGCCGATGCAGCGCGCGCCGATCCCGCCTGGGAATACCACGAGGTGGGTGGCGGCCATTTCGTCATGGCCGATGCACCGGAGGCCTTGCGCTCCATCGTGCTGGGCATGGCCGGCTGAGCGCAAGCGCAGCCGGCGTTCTGCGGTTCAGAGCGTGGCGAGATCCGCTTGCGCGGCGTCGAGCGCGGCCTTGATCGTATCCACCAGCTGGTCGATCTCGGCATGGCTGATCACCAGCGGCGGGCTCATCACGATGGCATCGCGCACCGCGCGCACCATCAGCCCGCGCGCGATGCAATGGTCGCGTACGATCGGCGCGGCTTGCCCGCCCTTGCCATGGCGACGGTTGGTGCCCTTTTCCGCCACGATCTCCACCGCGCCGATCAGGCCGAGCGAGCGCGCCTCACCCACCAGCGGGTGCGGGGCCAGCCGCTCTGCCAGCGCGGCGGCAAGGTAGGGGCCCGTGTCGCGCGCGGTGCGGCCCACCAGGTCTTCGCGCTCGATGATATCGAGATTGCGCAGCGCGACAGCGGCGCAGACCGGATGGCCGGAATAGGTGTAGCCATGGGTAAACTCTTCGCCCGAAGCGCGCAGCGTCTCGACGATCTCGCGGCTGACCCCGGTGGCCGAAATCGGCAGGTAGCCCGAGGACAGCCCCTTGGCCATCGAGACGATATCGGGGGTGAAGCCGAAATGCTGGAAGCCGAACCAGGCACCCAGCCGGCCAAAGCCGCAGATTACCTCGTCAGACACCAGCAGAATGCCATACTTGCGGCAGATCGCCTCCACCCGTTGCCAATAGGTGGGTGGGGGAATGATCACGCCGCCCGCGCCCTGCACAGGTTCGCCAATGAAGGCCGCAACGTTTTCCGGGCCGACCGCCAGGATGCGCTCCTCGATCGCGGCCGCCGCGCGCGCGGCAAAGCTTTCGGCATCTTCGCCAAAGCCTTCACCGAAATGATAGGGCTGCATCACGTGTTCCACGCCGGGGATCGGCATGCCGCCCTGCACGTGCATGAAATCCATGCCCCCCAGGCTGGCAGAGGCGACGGTGGAGCCGTGATAGGCATTGCGCCGGCTGATGAACACGGTGCGCTGCGGCTGCCCCTTGAGCGCCCAATAGGTGCGCACCAGGCGGAACACCGTATCGTTGGATTCCGATCCGCTGTTGTTGAAGAACACATGCTGCAGGTTGCCGCCGAGCAGGCCGGCCAGGCGTGCGGCCAGCTCGATCGGGGGCGGCGTGGCGGTGCGGAAGAAGGTGTTGTAGAACGGCAGCTCCAGCATCTGCGCGCGCGCCACCTCGGCCAGTTCCTCGCGGCCATAGCCCACGTTGACGCACCACAACCCGGCCATGCCATCGAGCAGGCTGTGCCCTTCGCCATCGGTGATCGTGCATCCCCTGGCATGCGTGATCACACGGCTGCCGCCCAGCTGCTGTTGCAGGGCATAGCTGGATTGCGCGGGCAGATGGTGCGCCACGTCTAGCTGGCGCAGGGTGGCGATGTCGTGATTGCGAACGGTGGTCATGAAACGGTCCTGATGGATTCTAAGATCACAGATACGGTTGCCCGATCGGGCCGTCAAACGAAAAGCCTTGGCCTTGGCGTGCAAAAGGTTCATCACGGTAGCCAATTGAACGGGCATGGCCCAAGATCACGGCAGACAGGTTCATTTGGAACAGACAGGCATGAAAAACGGCGCCGGCACGGCCAAAAGCCCGGCCAAGGTAGCGGCCAAGAGCGCGGCCAAATCCGCCGCAAAAACCGGCGCTGCCAAGGTGGCAGCGGCCAAGGCGCCCATCGCGCGGGCGGCCCGCGCGGCCAAGGTGGCGGTGGCCCAGGCTGACGAGGGCGAAGCGACGTCGTCGCTGCGCGAACAGGTCTATGAAGACCTGCGCTATCGCCTGATCACTGGCAAGATCGCGCCGGGCGTGGGCATTTCCACGCGCGGTCTGGCGCAGCAACTGGGCGTGAGCCAGATGCCGGTGCGCGATGCGCTCAGCCGCATCGCCGCCGAAGGGGCGGTGGATATCCGCTCCAAGCGCGCGGTGATGGTGCCCAAGATGACGCTGGAGCGCTTTGACGAGATCATGCGCCTGCGCACCCTGCTCGAACCGGTGGCCGCCGTGGCCGCGCTGCCGCACATCAGCGCCGAGCGCCTGCGCGACATTCGCGCCGCCGACGAGGCGACCGACGCCGCGCTGGGCGAGGGTGACGTGAACGCCTACATGGAATCGAACTTCCGCTTCCACTCGCTGATCTATGGCGCCGCGCCGATGCCGCTGGCCAACCGCATGATCGAAAGCCTGTGGATGCAATTCGGCCCGTTCATGCGCGTGGTCTATGGCCGCTATGGCACGGCGGCGATGGTCGATCACCACCAGGCCGCGGCCAAGGCGATAGCCAAGGGCGATGCGCAGGGGCTGCACGATGCCATCGCCGGCGATATCGGCGATTGCGCCGATCTGATGCAGGATTGGGAACGGCTGAACCTTTAGGGTTCAAACTCGATTGGCATAGGATCGTGATCGCCCATGGAAGCCCGCCGACAAGGAGTGCAGCGCAGACGCGTAGCACTGCTACGCGCAAGCAAGCGACGCTGCTCGGCGGGCTTCCATGGGGGACCGCTTCGCGGCGGGCGCCTTTTGGCGCCAGGCAGCGTCGCGCGTCGGTCACGATGGAATGCCATCGCTCCCTCCTTGCTCCTCGCCTGGCGCCAAAATGCGCGCCGTCACGACCCTATGCCAATCGAGTTTGAACCCTAATATGGCAAGAAAACACGCCAAGCGCGGCGGCTGGACGGACGACGAACCAGAAGCGGCCGAAGACGAAGCCCCGCCGCCCGTTCCCTGCTGGCTGTGCGGCCGGCCCACCGGCACCACCATCGTGTGGCACCACCCCGTGCCCAAAAGCCGCGGCGGGCGCGACGTGGTGCCGATGCACGGCATCTGCCAGCAGACCCTGATCGCCAACTTCACCAACTCCGAACTGCAACGCGCCGGCCTCGACGTCGACGTGCTGCTCGCCCACCCGCCGATCCGCAAGTTCGTGGATTGGGTGGCGAACAAGGACCCGGACTTTACCGCGAGTGTGACGAAGAAGGGGCGGTGAGGGCTGCTTTCGACCAATATACGCCGCTCCGACGACGCACTGGGATCGACAGCTCACGCCGGAAGCGGACGAACCGCCGCTACGCCGACGCTCGCTAATCGCCAAAAAACATCAAGGCTGGTGTCCGTGCGTCAGCCCCAGTGTCGATGATCGCAGTCGTGTTGGGCTACCTTGGCGAAGTCGTCGCTGAAGCGCCGACCGCTTTCGACCAAGGCCTGGGGCGTTTGTAAGGCATATGGGCTGGCGGTCGTGCCCCCGGTGCCGCCGCCCGTTCTTCTCCACTGATTTAGCGCGGGTTCGCATGCGCGACCCGTGCAAAGAGACAATCTAGGCAAGCTACCCCGCCACGGCCCGCGGCAGGTGCTCGGCACATTTGTTGGCGCAGAGCCCTTGAACAAGCGATACGCCGCACCATATTCAGGTCCGGCGTGCCCATGTAGCTCAGCTGGATAGAGCGCCCCTTTCGCAAGGGGGAGGTCGTAGGTTCGATTCCTATCGCGGGATACGGTGCGAAAGCACCAGGGGCGGATCAGTTGCCGGGAGGTGCTGGTCCGCCCTTACCTTATCTGTGGCATGTTTCGCGCAGCAGCGCGGTCGCCAAGCGCGAGCTGGGGCGGCGACATCCGTAATGCTACAGATCACAGCGCCCCAAGCCACCCTCATCGTCGCCGTAATAACCCTTGTCACGAGTTTGGTCGGCTGGTTCGATCGAGGGCTCACGTTCCTCCTCCACCGTTGGTGGACGGGCGCCCCCACACGGGAAGACGCCGCGTACCTTAACCGCGTGGCAGGCCACCGACACGCGGCCATAACATCGGGGCCAGCTATCCTCCTTCTGCCTTGACGCTGCCAGCACCCTGCGCCCTCGGGCGTGGGGTGCTGCTATGACGGGCATCTAATGTCGAATTGGGGCTCGCGGTAAGCAAGCGATTCTGATGGTTCCGTTTCCTTGGTTCGCAACCGCTGCGTGTAAGGGCGTTGTAAGTTTAGCGGTCAAGTTCTCGACGCGTCGATGATTTGGCTGATACTTGCGATCCGCATCATTGTGAGTCAAACTCGCCGTCCTAGGGGGATTTGACTTGGCAACTGAACAGAAGGGTGCGGCAGCGCCCGCAGAGGCAGCGGCTTCAGCCGCCAATTCGGAAAAGACCGCTCGTCGCAAGATACCTGGCGGGCTTCCTTACACCTCCAGCCCCGGGGTGCTGAAGAGGGTGTTGGAGAAGATTCCGACCTCCGAAAAGCCCGGCACGTTCACTACTGACTTCCTGGGGACCGTGATGGGGGCGACAGGCGGCGCCGCGCGGCCAATCATTCCCATTCTAAAAGCCACCGGCTTGCTTAATCAGACGGGCGCGCCGACCGAACTATATGCTCAGTTCCAGACGGACGCAGGCCAACCGGCCGCCGCACTTAAGGCGCTTCGTAACGGGTTTGCAGAGGTTTTCAGGCGGAACCAATATGCGCACAAAGCGGATGAAGCCGCGCTCATAGACGTTATCGTAGCAATCACGGGACTGCCGAAGAAGGAGGGGATCGTCCGTTATATCCTCACCACGTTCCAAGCATTTCAGGATTACGCAAAGCAAGCCCGCGAAGATGCCGGTGGCGAAGAGCAGAGCGACAGTGGTCAGCATAACGATGGTGCGCCACGGCCCGCAGACCAAAGCGGAGGCGGAAATGGCCGTCTGCAACTCGCATATAACATCAACGTCGTTCTGCCTGAGACTACAAACGTGGAAGTTTACAACGCTATCTTCCGCAGCCTCAAAGCGAATCTATTATAATGAATGACCACACGATCGAACTGTTCGTCCTCAAGTGCGCCGTCATAGAGACGGGGCTCCGGACTACTTTGGCCGAGTATGATACCGCCCAGTCCCGTGGGCTTAGTCAGGCAGACGACGAGCAGCTCGAACCCTTCATCAAGCAGTTCGATCTAGCAAACCGCAAGAACGCTGCTCACATGTCCCGCTACTACGAGATTTTCTACCTTCTTGAGAACGACATTCGCCGTCTCATCGTAGAGACGATGGAATCGGCGCACGGTGCGAAATGGTGGGACACTCGCGTGCCACCCGGCGTCCTCGAGGAGGTACGAAAGAATCGCGAGCGGGAGGCACAGGCAGCCGTGTCCGTCCGTTCAGAGGACGATATTGACTACACGACCTTTGGTCAGCTCGGAGACATAATCCGTGCCAACTGGTCCGATTTTGCAGGGATGCTCAGCAATCAGTCGGCGGTGTCGCGGGTGATGGCGGCGCTAAACATGCTGCGGGGAACGATCGCCCACTGCGGAGTTCTGGCAGAAGACGAGGTTGACCGTCTGAAGCTGGCGATCCGGGATTGGTTCAGGGTATTGGAAGGGCCGAAGAGCTGAGCGATCGCCGATCGGTAAAATCGAGCAAATTCGCGCGCGCTTTAAAAAGATGGCGGCGCAGCCGGCATTGCCAAAAATTGACCTATACCTCGACCCCGTAGCAGATCAGCTAGTCCCCTTGCTCAAATCCGCTTCAGTGACGGCAACACGCGACAGATTGAATTCCTCAACCTCTATCCCGCGCTCCCGAGCCGCTTCCAGGGTCGAGCGCCAACGGTCGAGCGAATGTGGTCCAATCGCTTGGTCACACTCTACCTGAATATCGACGACCGAGCCCATCTTAGCGGGATCGTTACCGAAGCCGCCGGTTTCAGGATGGTGAAGCCGCCACCAGATATGACGCACGATGAGGTCTTCGGTGTGCCCATACACCTTGTCGGGGCGGTGTATCGACAAATACGAACCGATTGACGGCAGGACAGGTGCTTCAAATTCAAGGCTGTAGTCAGGGCTGGTGCGCCCAATCTCTCTCACGACAACGATGAACTTCATGATGCTCTCCCTGCCAGCGGACCATAACGCCGAGGCTGGCTGATTACCAGCAAAGCCTGCATGGCAACTCTTACACTGCTCTTCCACGACCACGCCGAGCGCGGGCAGGAGTGACCCTAAAATTGTATACATACCTGTATTTGATAGATAATTTGGTGGATGCACTTGAGCTCGAACCAAGGGCCCGCTGATTAAGAGTCAGCCGCTGAGGCCTGCGCTCCCGTGGCCGCAAACTTAAGGCTGCCAGTCCGGTGCCGGCCCGAGTCCTGTCCTTCTGGAATGCCGACCAACTAACCCTGAACGTGATTTCCTGACAAAAACCGCCGTCCGATATGTTGCGTGCGAACGGCGGGAATGTCCCAATCTCGGTCAAGGTGCTGATTGTTCTGAATATTGCTGGCTCAGACCCACTCCTTCCGCAAGCACTTCGCCAACAAAAGGGGTGCAGGGGCGATGGCCCTTGCGTTTTCCCTTTTTCTTCAAGCCTCTTGCCACGCCTCGCACCACCCCCAACCCCCTCCTCTGAAGAGGAGGGGGCTTTGCGCGTCGCCCTTTATCCCAGCAATTCCCCCACCGCGCGCCAGGCTTGGTCGATGGCGCTGTCGGTATAGGCGGCGCGGCCGCTGTCGGAGTTGGCGATGGTGATCGCGCCGAAGCGCTGGCGGGCGATCTTGTTGGGGGCTTGCGGGTCGTCGTCCTGGTGCTTGTCCCACAAGGCGTTGTATTCCGGGGCATAGCCGTGTGGCCAGCGGTTGACCGTGATCGCGGCGATATCCTTGTCTGCGTCAAAGCCATAGGGGCCGAGCGCACGGGTGAGGAGGTCGCGGACGCGGGTTTCGTAGGTGGCGAGGTCGGTGCCGAGCAGTTCCATGCGGCCGGCGCGGCTCTGGTCGTGTTCGGGCAGGCCGGGCTGGTGGGGAATGCCGGTCATGTGCAGGACGATGGGATCGTCGGGTGATTTGGGGCCGGCATAGCCGCCGATCGGCACGGCCTTGTCCAGCCCGGCGTTCTGGAACCAGGCCTGGGGAAACTGGATGCCCGAAAGCCCGGCCTTGGCAAAGGCGCGCCAGTTGTCGAGCGCGACGCTGACATAGACCAGCGGCTCCTTGACCAGTTCGTGCAGGGCTTCCTTCTGCGCGGCGGGCAGGCTGGGCACGAGGTAGGGGATGATCATGTTGTAGCAGGCCATGACCACGTGGCGCGCGGCCACCTTGTGCACCTTGCCGGCGTGGGAATAGACCACGTCGGCCCCGGCCTGGGCGCGGTTGACGGCGTGGACGACGATGCTGGAGAGGCGAAGGCGCACCGCGTTGTCTGGCCGGTCGAGCGCGGCATAGTCGGTGGGAGCGAGGATCGACTGTTCGACGGTGAGGCCCGGCGCCATGAAGCCGGGGATCAACTGGGCGACCAGGCGGCGGGCGATCGTGGCGTTGCCATCGGGGAAATGGAAATCATAGCTGCCGCCGGTGCTGGCAAAGCCGCGCGGGGTATAGCCCATGCGCATCGTGCCGCCGGGATCGAGCTTGAGGCCCTTGAAGCCGGGGAAGAAACTGGTGCCCCAGGCATCGAGCGCGCTGATCCCGTCCGCGCCCACGCACCACCAGCCGAGCGGGCGGTTCTGGTAGAACAGCATGGCTTCTTCGCCCAGGCCGCCATGCTTCATCAGGTAGTCGCGATAGCTGATGGTGGCGAGGTAATCCTTGCGCTGGTCCATCGCCATGGCGCCGAGCGGATCGGTGGCGCCAGCCTCCAGCGCGGCGATCTGGGCGCGCGCGGTGGCCGAAAGCGGCGACTTGGCCAGGGCATCGGCCAGCGGCACATCATCGGGCAGGCGCACCAGCGCATCGCTGCCAAAGCTTTCCTTGTCGAAGAAGGCGGCGCGGCCCAGCTTGAGCCCGGCAAACATGCCTTCCTCCACCTCGGTATCGCCGCCATAGGCCTTGGCCAGCGCGGGCACGTCGATCCCCAGGCGGCGCAGCAGGCCATCGGCCACCTTGCTGTAGGGCGTGGGGCTTTCGATGCCGGCGGTGCCGCCGTTCATCAGCAGGGTATGGCCGCGCACGCGAAATTCATTGCGCTTGGCATGGCCGCCGAAATCATCGTGGTTTTCGAGGATGAGGATGCGCGCGGCCGGGTTGCGATCACGGTAGAACAGCGCTGCGGACAGCCCGCTGATCCCGCCGCCAACCACCACCAGGTCATAGCTTTCGTGCGCCGGGCCGGCCAGCGCCTGGCCCACCGCCTGGCCATCGCGCAGGGCATGGGCCACTTCGAACGAGCCAACGTGCGATCCGCGCAGGCCGGTGCGCAGCGGCGGATAGTAACCACCCGGTTCGCCAGGATGCACGGGCAGGGCGGCGGTGGGGGAGGCAGGCTTGGCCGGGGCGGCAACGGCGGGCGTGGCCAGCGCGGCGGCGGCCGTGGCCGAACCGGTCTGCACGAAGGCGCGCCGCGTCAGCCGTCCGCCGGCCATGCCCTTGGGTGAGCCATCGCGTGCCATTGTCGTTTCCCCGTGATGAAAGGCTTTACCTGTATCCTGTGATCACATATCGTGGGTAAAAGCAATGCCCGAAAATCCAACCGGGCCAACCATGAGGGCAATCATGCAAGCAACCCCTTCGCGGCGCGGATTCCTGGCCGGCCTGGGCACGGCAGCGGTCGGCATCACGTTTTCCGGGCTGGCGGGGTGCAAGAAGCATCCTTCGCAGATGGTCAATTTCTACAACTGGGATACCTACGTCGGCAAGCACACGCTGTCGGGCTTTGAGCAGGCCAGCGGCATCGGCGTGAACATGAGCCTCTATTCCAACAACGACGAGCTGTTTGCCAAGCTGCGCGGCGGCAATCCGGGCTATGACGTGGTGGTGCCGGCCAACGATTTCGTGCAGCGCATGGCCAAGGCCAACATGCTGATGCCGCTGGACCATGCCAAGATTCCCAACATGAAGAATATCCTGCCGCGGTTCCAGGATGCGCCGTTCGATCCGGGCCGCAAATATGCCATGCCCTATACCTGGCTGGTGCTGGGCATCGGCTATCGCAAGTCAAAGATTCAGGGCGTGCCCGACAGCTGGAAATGGGTGCTGGATTCGCCGCAATACAAGGGCCGCATAGCCGTGCTGTCTGACGCGGCAGACCTGTGCCGGCTGACCGAAATCTACCTCGGCGCCGATATGAATACGTTCGACAAGGCGACGCTCGCCAAGGTGCAGGACCTGCTGATCCGCCAGAAGGGCAACATCGCCACGTTCCATGACGACAATGGCCAGGATCTGCTGCTGTCTGGCGATTGCGACATCGTGATCGAATACAACGGCGACATCGCCCAGGTGATGCGCGAGGACAAGGACCTCGCGTTCGTGGTGCCCAAGGAAGGCAGCATCCTGCAGTCCGACCAGCTGTGCATTCCCGCCGGCGCGCCCAATCCCGATGCGGCGCACGCGTTCATCAACTATCTGCTGAGCGCAGACGCGGGCGCCGATATCTCGCGCACCATTCGCTATCCCACGCCCAATGGCGCTGCGCTGGCGCAGATGGACGCCGAATATCGCGACAACCCCGCGATCTTCCCGCCCGAGGCGGCGCTCGCCAAGTGCCAATACGCCAACTACCTGGGCGAAGATGCCTATCGTGCGTTC
>NZ_LJHO01000018.1:0-47822 GCF_001295765.1 Novosphingobium sp. AAP1
GAGGGGGCTTACGTTTGCCTTATTCCACCGGCTTTTCCGGGTCATAGACCACGTAGAACTTTTGGTAGCCGGCTGAATCCCACCGGCCGAGCCAGCCCTTGGGGATCGACACTGCATCCCCGGCCTTCACCTCCAGCACGGTGCCATCGGCCGAGGTGAGGGTGACGCCGCCCGACAGGAAGACCATGAATTCGTTCACTGGATAGCCTGCGCCGGTGAAGCTGCCGTGGTTCGGGCCGGCAACGGCATAGGCGCCGCTCATGAACTTCTTGTCGGCCGAATGCAGCTGCGGCAGGTCTGATACGGCCGCGCCGCCTTCGTTGCTGTGGTGTGCGGCGCTGCTGGCGAGGGCGGCGGTGACCGCGCTGCTCGCCAGTTTGGCCGGCTTGGTGATGCTGGCGGCGCCGGTATCAGCAAGGGCGGCGGTGGCGGGCAGGGCCAGCGCCAGGCCAAGGCCCAGGGCAAAATGCCGCGCAGAGCGGATGTGGACGCGCATCGGACGGTCTCCTGTTGCAAAGTGCTGCGATCACAATTGCGGCTGGATGTCAGGGCGTCAACTGCATGTGAGGCCGGAAATGTTGTCAATTTCCGGGTGTCGGTGCATCTGGTGCACCGCTCGATTGGTGATATCATGCGATCGCACCAGCAATAAGGATGTCTGTGCCCGATCCGTTGCCTTCCGCAGACCTGAATTCCGGCGACTTCCTGTCGGGCAAGGCGATCCCGCCGTTCGCCGCGCTGCGCGCGTTCGAGGTGGTGGGCCGCGTCGGCGGGGTGCGCCGCGCTGCTGCGCTGCTGCGGCTCGATCATACGGTGGTCAGCCGCCATCTCAAGGCGCTGGAGGAATGGCTGGGGGTGATGCTGGTCGATCGTCAGGGGGGCCGCGTGACCTTGACCGAGGCTGGGCAGGCCTATCACGCGCGGGTTTCGGCCGCGATGCTCGATGTGGTGTCGGCCACGCGCGAGATCATGGCCCAGGGCCAGATCCACGACCTGCGGCTGTGGTGCGTGCCGGGCTTTGCCACGCAGTGGCTGTCTGCCCAGATTGCCGCGTTCGAGCAGACCGGGCCGGGTTTCCAGGTGGAACTGCGCCCCACCGACCGGCCGGCCAACCTGATCCAGTTCGAAGCCGATGTGGATATCCGCTACTACGGCGATGGCTGGCTGCCGCAGCCGGGCGGGCCGGGGCTGCACACGCTGGTGCTGGCACGGCCGCCGCTGCTGGTCGTGGCGAGCCCGGGCGTGGCACGGGCGATGGTGGGGATCGGCGGGGTGGACGATCTCTTGGCCGCGCCGCTGTTGCATGAGGAGCACCACGAGCAATGGCGGTTCTGGCTGCGTGGCAATGGGCTGGACCTGGGGCGCCAGCCGCTGCCCGGCGCGCTGCTGTGGCATGCGCACCTGGCACTGGCCGCGGCGCGGGCGGGACGCGGGCTGGCCCTGGCCAATCGCTATCTGGTGGCTGATGACCTGGCCAGTGGCGCGCTGGTGGAACTGGCGGTGCCGGGCGCGCAGGCCGTGGCGATCGGGTCTTATTGCATGGTGACGCGCGCCGATCGCGCCAACAATCCGGCCATCGCACAATTGCGCCGCTTCCTGCGCCAGCAGGTGGAGTGAGCCCATGTGTGGTGCGCCCCATGCACCACCGGCGATCGCTTTTCCCCCTCCCGCGCCGGCGCGCCATTTTCGAAAGGTAACCTGAAAAAGATTCACGGCATCGCCGTTTGCAGGAGCTTTCATGGCCAGCCAGACCCAGCCGCCCGCAGCGACCCCAGCGTCGATCGATTTCGCCAGCATGGATGGCGTCGATCTCGATCATTTCTGGATGCCGTTCACCAACAACCGGTTCTTCAAGCAGAACCCGCGCCTGTTCGTGGCGGCGAGCGACATGCACTATACCACCGCCGATGGACGCCAGGTGCTCGATGCCACGGCGGGGCTATGGTGCGTGAACGCCGGGCACGGGCGCGCGGCGATTACCGATGCCGTGACCCGGGCGGCGCAGACGCTCGATTTCGCGCCGACGTTCCAGTTGGGCCATCCCCTGGCGTTCCGCCTGGCCAGCGACGTGGCGCGGATCATGCCGGCGGGGATGGACCGCGTGTTCTTCACCAATTCGGGTTCGGAAAGCGCCGATACCGCGCTCAAGATGGCGCTGGCCTATCACCATGCGCGCGGCGATCACACGCGATTTCGCCTGATCGGGCGGCAGCGCGGCTATCATGGCACCAATTTCGGCGGGCTTTCGGTGGGCGGCATCGGCGGCAACCGGCGCCGCTTTGTCAGCCAGGTGTGGGGGGTGGATCACCTGTCGCACACCCATGGCCAGGCCGTGCGGTTTTGCCGGGGCATGCAGCCGGGCAATGGTGCCCTAGCCGAGGAGCTGGAAGAACTGGTGGCGCTGCATGGGCCTGAAACGATCGCGGCGGTGATCGTGGAGCCGGTGGCGGGCTCCACCGGGGTCTTGGTGCCGCCGCAGGGCTATCTCCAGGCGCTGCGCGATATCACCCGCAAGCACGGCATCCTGCTGATCTTTGACGAGGTAATCACTGGCTTTGGTCGCCTGGGCAAAGCCACGGCGGCGGAATACTTTGGCGTGACGCCCGATATCATCACCACGGCCAAGGGGCTGACCAACGGCACCGTGCCGATGGGGGCAGTGATCGCCAGCCGCGAGGTGCACGATACCGTGGTCAACGGCAGCCCCGAGGGCATCGAGTTCTATCACGGCTATACCTATTCCGGCCATCCCGTGGCGGCAGCGGCCGGGCTGGCGACGCTGGGGCTCTATCGCGAGGAAGGGCTGTTCGAGAATGCCGCCGCGCTGGCTGCGCATTGGGAAGCGGCGGCGCACGCGCTGGCTGATTGCCCGCATGTGATCGACGTGCGCAATCTGGGGCTGGTGGCCGGGATCGAACTGGCCCCGCGCGATGGGACAGTGGGCGCGCGGGCGATGGAGGCGTTCCACCGCGCGTTCGATGCCGGGCTGCTGATCCGCGTGACCGGCGATATCATCGCGCTGTCTCCGCCCTTGATGATCAGCGCCGCGCAGATCGACACGATCTTTGGCATGCTGCGCGAGATTCTTGTCGACCTGGCGTGATCGGCCATGGCGCGTGACCGGCTTCCCCCGCTCAAGTCCCTGGAAGGGTTCGAGGCTGCGGCGCGGCTGGGCAGCTTTGCCGCGGCGGCGCAAGAACTGGGGCTGACGCAATCGGCGATCAGCCACCAGGTGCGCAACCTGGAAGAGGCGCTGGGTCATGCCCTGTTCCGCCGCGTCTATCGCCAGGTGGTCCTGACCGATGCCGGCCGCGATTTTCACCGCACGGTGCGCGACATGCTCAAGGTGCTGCGCGGCGGGGTGAGCCGGCTGGCGCCTTATCGCAAGGCCAATTCGGTGATCGTCTATGCCGATGCCGGGTTTGCCGGGTGCTGGCTACAGCCGCGCCTGCCGCGCCTGATGGCGGATCTGCCGGGGATGGACCTGTGGCTCGACAGCCGCGGTCTGGCGGTGGATTTCGAGACGACCGAACTCGATATCTTCCTGACCGACGCGCCCGATGGCGGCGATACGGGCCTGCCCAGTGAAACGCTGCTGGGGCTGGACTATGCCGTCTATGCCGCGCCGGCGCTGGCCGGGGCGGCGGCTGGGTTTCTCGAAGGGCGGGGCACCGTGCCGCTGCTGCACGATGAAGGGCCGGTGGATTGGGCGGCATGGTATGCCCACTTCGGCTTGGCGATGCCGGGCGGCGACGCGCTCATCGCCGGGCCGACGTTTACCGCCGTGCCCGCCCTGCTGGGCGCGGCGGCCGATGGCCTGGGCCTGGCACTGGCGGCGCAGGGTTATGCCGCGCCATGGGTGGCGCGTGGCGAGCTGGTGCCCGTGGGTGACCGCATCTGGCTGGGTGCGGCGCACCTGACCATGGTGGTGCGGGCCAAGGGGCGGGGCGACGCGCATGTCCATGCGCTCGCTGATTGGCTGCGCGCGGCTGCCGCGTCAGGCCAGCCAATCGACCGGTGAGGCGGCCACGGCCTCTGCCATCCAGGCGCGGAAGCGGGCGATCGGTTGGGCGTCCCACATGTCAGCCCGCGCGGTGAAGTAATAGGCGCCTGGCGCGCAGGGGGAAAAGGCCGGATTGCCCGCGCCCAGTTCCACCAGGCGCCCGCTGCGCAGGTGCTCTGCCGCCAGGAAGCCATTGGTGATCGCCACCCCCTGGCCATCGGCGGCCGCAGCCAGAGTCATGTGCGCCTGCCACAACCGGGCGGCCAGTGGCGGCTGGGCTTCTTCCAGGCCTTGCGCGGCAAACCAGGCGCGCCATTCGGCGTCGGAATCCTCGTGCAGCAGGGGCAGGGCCAGGAGAGCGCGCGGGGTGGCGACGCGGGCGCCGGCCAGCCAGGGCGCATCGGCCCGCGCCACCGGAAACAGGCGTGGCCGCACGATCGCCTGGCGTGTGAGGTTGCGTGGGGTGGCCAGCGCCGGTGCCGTATCGAGATACCAGCGGATATCGCCCTGCGCCTCGCGCCGGACAAGGTCGGGCGGGCTGTCACTGGGGCGCAGATCTAGGGCCATGCCGGGGTAGCGGCGGCCAAAGCCGGGCAGGTTGGGGGTGAGCCAGAGATAGGCCAGGCCCGCCACCGACCACACATCGAGCCGCCCACCCGCCGCGCCGCCGCGCATCTGGCTGGTGGCGGTGCACAGCTGGTCGAACGCCGGGCCAATCAGCGCGTGATAGCTTTCCCCCGCCGGGGTCAGCCCGCCGCCGTGGCGATCGACCAGCATGACCCCCAGCCAGTCTTCCAACGCGCGCAGATGGCGGCTGACGATGGCATGGCTGACGCCCAGCGCAGCGGCGGTGCGGCGCACCCCACCATGGCGGCCAAACGCCTCGAACGCACGCAGCGCGGCAAAGGGCGGCAGGTGTGGACGATCTGGCATGGCAATGGTAACCTCTGGTCACCATCCGGGTAGCATTAGTGGGCTTTTGCGCGCAAGCCGATGGTGCGACAAGCATGGGCATCTGTTTCTCTTGCCCGGAGTGTGCCGCCATGGCCGATAACGCGTCTCTTCTTGCCCGCCGTGAACAGGCCGTGCCGCGCGGCGTGGCATCGTCCACCGCGGTGTTTGCCGATCGCGCGGACAATGCTGAATTGTGGGACGTGGAAGGGCGCCGCTTCGTCGATTTTGCCGGTGGCATTGCCGTGCTCAATACCGGGCACCGGCACCCCAAGGTCATGGCCGCAGTGCAGGCGCAACTGGAACGCTTTACCCACACCGCGTTCCAGGTCTGCCCTTATGAAAGCTATGTCGCGCTGGCGGAAAAATTGAACGCTGCCGCCCCATTTTCTGGCCCGGCCAAGACCCTGTTGCTCACCACCGGGGCAGAGGCCACGGAAAACGCGGTAAAAGTGGCGCGCGCGGCAACGGGGCGGTCGGCGGTGATCGCCTTTACCGGCGGTTTTCATGGCCGCACGCTGCTCGCCAGTGCGATGACCGGCAAGACCACGCCCTACAAGCGCCGCTTTGGCCCGATGCCGGGCGAGGTGTTCCATGCGCCGTTCCCCACCGGCCTCAATGGCAACACGGTGGAGCGCACGCTGGAGGCGATCCAGTACCTGTTTGCCGCCGATGTGGAGCCCGAGCGCGTGGCGGCCTTCATCGTCGAGCCAGTGCAGGGCGAAGGTGGCTTTCACGTGGCGCCGCCCGCGTTCCTGGAGGCGCTGCGCGCCCTTGCTGACCAGCACGGCATCCTGCTGATCGCCGATGAAGTACAGGCCGGGTTCGCCCGCACCGGCAAGATGTTCGGCATCGAAAATTCCGGGGTGGAACCCGATCTGGTCTGCGTGGCCAAGTCGCTCGCCGGCGGTTTTCCGCTCGCCGGGCTGATCGGCCGGGCTCCGCTCATGGATGCGCTCGATCCTGGCGGTCTGGGCGGCACCTATGGCGGATCGCCGATCGGCTGCGCCGCTGCGCTGGCCGTGCTGGAAGTGATCGAGGAAGACGGCCTCTGCGCCCGCGCCGCCGCGATTGGCCAGCGCATGCGCACGCGGGTGGAAGGCTTTGCCGCCGCCGGCCTGCCGGTGGCCAATATTCGCGGGCTCGGCGCGATGTTCGGCTTTGACGTGACCAATGCCGCCGGGGAAACCGATGGCGCCCTGGCCAAGGCGGTGACCGTTGCTGCGCTGGAACGCGGGCTGATCCTGCTGTCGTGCGGCACCAAGGGCGAAACCATTCGCGTGCTTGTACCGTTGACCGCTTCGGACGAACTGATCGACGAAGGGCTCGATCTGGTGGAACAGGCCCTGGCGACAGTGGCCGGCAAGGTGATGGCATGAGTGATATTGTGGAAGTGACCCGCCCCGCGCTCAAGCGCCCCGGCCTGTGGCGCGAACAGGCGTTCGTGGCGGGGCAATGGCGCGGCGCGGCGGCGACCATCGCGGTGGACAATCCCGCCACCGGCGCGGTGATCGGCCACGTGCCCGATCTGGGCGCGGCCGAAACGCGCGAGGCGGTGGACGCTGCGCAGGCCGCGTTCGGGCCGTGGAAGGCCAAGACCGCCAAGGAGCGTGGCGCCGTGCTCAAGCGCTGGGCCGCGCTGATGCTGGAGCATGCCGACGATCTGGCCACGATCATGACCGCCGAACAGGGCAAGCCCCTGGCCGAGGCCAAGGGCGAAGTGGGCTATGCCGCATCGTTCCTGGAATGGTTTGGCGAAGAGGCGCGGCGCGTGCGTGGCGAGGTGATCGCCCCGCACCAGGCCGATCGACGCCTGGTTGTCACCCGCCAGCCGGTGGGCGTGGTCGGCGCGGTCACGCCGTGGAATTTTCCGCTGGCGATGATCACGCGTAAGGCCGGCCCGGCGCTGGCCGTGGGCTGCCCGATCGTGATCAAGCCTTCGGAACTCACGCCGTTTTCGGCCCTGGCGCTGGCGGCGCTGGCGCAGGAAGCGGGGCTGCCCGATGGTCTGCTCAGCGTGATCACCGGGCACGCCAAGCCAATCGGCGAAGTGCTGACCGGCGATTCGCGCGTGGCCAAGTTCACGTTCACCGGATCGACCGCCGTGGGCAAGCTGCTGGCCGCGCAGTGCGCCGGCACGGTCAAGCGGGTGAGCCTGGAACTGGGCGGCAATGCGCCGTTCATCGTGTTCGAGGATGCCGATCTCGATGCGGCGGTCGAAGGGGCGCTGGCTTCCAAGTTCCGCAATACCGGGCAAACCTGCGTGTGCGCCAATCGCCTGCTGGTGCATGATGCCGTGCACGATGCCTTTGCGCAAAAGCTGGCCGCGCGCGTGGCTGCCTATCGTGTCGGGCCGGGCCTTGACGGGCCGACCGACCAGGGGCCGCTGATCGACGATCGCGCCGTGGCCAAGATCACCGCGCATGTCGCCGATGCCGTGGCCAAGGGCGGCAAGATCCTGACCGGGGGCAAGCCGGCCGAGGCGATCGGCGCGCGCTTTTTCGAACCGACGGTGATTGCCGATGTGCCGGCCGATGCTCTGCTCAACCGTGAGGAAACCTTTGGCCCGCTGGCGGGCCTGATCCGCTTTTCGAGCGAGCAGGAAGCCGTTGCCTTGGCCAACGACACCCGCGCCGGCCTGGCGGCCTATGCTTATACCGCCGATGCCGCGCGGCAATGGCGCCTGACCGAATCGCTGGAATACGGCATGGTGGGCATCAACACTGGGCTGATCTCTACCGAGGTGGCGCCGTTCGGTGGTGTAAAGGAATCGGGCCTGGGTCGCGAAGGTTCGCACCTTGGCGCGGATGACTATCTCGATGTGAAGCTGGCCTGCATCGCGGTGCCGGCGCTATAAATTGCGCAGATCGCCGGATGGTCGGGAAGAAATCCCGATATCCGGCGAGTTCGCGCCAAAAATAGGGAAAAATAGCCCAGCGTTTTCCCATATCATCCTACTGGGATCGTAATCGATCGCTTTGGGAGATCACGCATGCTTGTCGGCACCGTCAAGGAAATCAAGAACCACGAATATCGCGTCGGGCTGACCCCCGAAAGTGCGCATGAACTGGTGGCGCATGGGCACACCGTACTGGTGGAAACCGGTGCCGGCGCCGGCATTGGCGCTGCCGACGAAGCCTATGTGGCGGCCGGCGCGCAGATCGTGGGCACCGCGGCCGAAGTCTTTGCCCGCGCCGACATGGTGGTGAAGGTCAAGGAACCGCAGGCGGTGGAACGCGCCATGCTGCGCGAAGGCCAGATCCTCTATACCTATCTGCACCTTGCGCCCGATCCCGAACAGACCGCAGACCTGGTGAAGTCGGGCGCGGTGTGCATCGCCTATGAAACCGTGACCGACGCAACCGGTGGCCTGCCGCTGCTCAAGCCGATGAGCCAGGTGGCCGGGCGCATGGCGATCCAGGCCGGCGCCACCGCCCTGGAAAAGGCCCATGGCGGGCGCGGCGTGCTGCTGGGCGGCGTGCCCGGCGTGCTGCCGGCCAAGGTGGCGGTGATCGGTGGCGGCGTGGTCGGCTTCAATGCCGCGCAGATGGCGGCAGGCCTGGGTGCCGATGTCACGATCATCGATCGCAGCCCCGAAGTGCTGGAACGCCTGGCCACCCATTTCGAAAGCCGTGCCAAGACGCTCTATGCCGGCAAGGCCAACATCGCCGCCGCCGTGGCCGAGGCTGACCTGGTGATCGGCGCGGTGCTGGTGCCCGGCGCCGCTGCGCCCAAGCTGGTCACGCGCGAGATGCTGTCCACGATGAAGCCCGGCGCCGTGCTGGTGGACGTGGCGATCGACCAGGGTGGCTGCTTCGAAACCAGCCATGCCACGACCCATGCCGAGCCGACCTATGTGGTCGATGGCGTGGTGCACTATTGCGTGGCCAACATGCCGGGCGGCGTGGCGCGCACCAGCACCTATGCGCTCAACAACGTGACCCTGCCCCATGCCCTGGCCATTGCCAACCTGGGCTGGAAGGCCGCGCTGGCGCGCAACGTGCACCTCGCCAATGGCCTGAACGTGGCGTTTGGCAAGGTGACCTATGAAGCGGTGGCCAACGACCTGGGCTATGCCTATACCCCGGCGGCCGACCTGATCGGCTGACGCCAAGCCCACCTGGAGATGCGATGATCCACACCGACCATGCCGCGCTGCGGGCCGCCCATGCTGGGGGCACCGGGCTGTGCACGGTGGTGGGGATCGATGGCAGCTTTTCGCGCCGGGTGGGCGCGCAGATGGCGACCCAAGGAGTCGAGCAAGGAGCCGGCGCGGATGCATCCGTGGCCGGCTCTTTGGCCGATGTCTGCCTGGAACGGCAACTGGTCGGAGACCTGGCGCAGATGGCGCCGGGCGTGGTGCCGGCGCTGCAACGCTATGGCCGGGGTTCGCCGATCATCGATTTTCGCCTGCCCTGTGGCGGCGGGCTCGACATCCTGCTCGATCCCGCGCCCGATCGCGCCGCGCTGGCGCAGGTAGTGCAGGCACTAGACGCGCGCCAGCCGGCCAGCCTGCCGCTGCCCGTGCCGGGCGATGCGCCGCCGCACCTGCTGCGTGCGCGGCCCTACATTCCCGCGCTCTCGCTGGTCTTGCTGGGCGAGGGCGCGGAGCTGACCGCGACGGCGGCGCTGGCCCGCACGATGGGCATCGCGACACAGGTCTTTGCCAAGGAAGACACTGGCGCGCTGCGCCTGGGCGGGGTGCCGCAGGGCGCGCAGGCCGATGCCTGGACCGCCATCCTGCTGCTGTTCCACGATCACGAATGGGAACGCACGATTCTGCGCTGGGCGCTCGACACGCCCGCGTTCTACATCGGCGCGCAGGGCGGGATGCGCGCGCGGATGGCGCGGCTGGATGACCTGGCGCGCGACGGGGTGAATGAAACCCAGCTGGCGCGGGTGACCAGCCCGATCGGCCTGATCCCCCGCACGCGCGAGCCCGGCGTGCTGGCGCTGTCGGCGCTGGCGGAAATCCTGGGCGCTTACGAGGCGCTGCATCCGCTGGCGTAACGCGCCAGGCGGCGGCCCTGTTGCACACCTGCCCGATTGCCATATGATAGCGATAACAAGGGCGCCCGCCTTGGCGCACCAGAGGGGATTGAGGGCAAAGATGCTGACAAGACGGGCGTTTGCAGTTTCGCTGGCAGGAACGGGAGCATCGGTTCTGGCCGGCCGTGCCGGCGCCGCCAATTTTCGGGCCATCCCGCAAAGACCATCGGCGCGGGTGATCGTCGACAATGATTTTGCCGGCGATCCCGATGGCCTCGTCGCGCTGGCGCATCAGTTGCTGACGCCCAAGACCCGGACGGTGCTGATCACCAGCTCGGCGCTGAACCCCAAGCTTACCGATCCCGCCATTGCCGGCAAGACCGCTGCCGCCGGTAAGGATATTGCCGAAGAACTGATGCGCCAGGCTGGCCTCGCTGCGCCGCCGCCGGTCTATGCCGGGACCGAGGATCTGGGCAACAGCAAGGCACCCGCATCGAAGGCGGCGCTGGCGATCGTGGCAGAGGCAATGCGCGATGATCCCTTGCCGCTGTTCTTTACCTGTGGCGGGCCATTGACCAACCTTGCCGCGGCGCTGCGCATCGAACCGCGGATTGCCCAGCGGATGACGGTGGTGTGGATCGGCGGTGGCAGCTATCCCAATGGCAACTGGGAATACAATCTGGCAACCGATGTTGCGGCGGCGCAAGAGGTTGTTGAGCGCTCCGCCGTTCCCTTGTGGCAGATTCCACAGGCGGCCTATCGGCAGATGCAGGCCTCGGTGGCCGAACTGGGTGACCAACTCAGGCCGATCTCGCCGTTCGGGGCGTGGCTCTATGATCGATTTACCACGCCGCCTGCCTTTATCAACGTGGGGGGCAGTTGGCCGCTGGGAGACAGCCCTACGGTGTTGCTGACGGCGATCTCGCCCGAGAGCAGCACTTTTGTTGATCGGACTGCGCGCCGGATCAATGCCGATGGCACATACGGGGCAGAAATCGCGGGACGAACCGTGCGCGTCTATGAGACGCTCGATGCACGGCTGACGTTTGCGGATTTCTATGCCTTGATGCGGCAGCATGCGCAGGGGCACTGATGCCCCCACCGACGGCCTGCGGCCGCCACCTCCCCCGGTGGGGGAGGATCTGACGGTGTTATCCTCCCCCCTCGGGGGAGGTGGCAGCCCGTAGGGCTGGCGGAGGGGGAAGCAGCGCTTGTGCGCGTGCCAGGTCTTCGGGCGTATCGATGTCCAGTGCCTGCTCGGCCGTCAGCGCCAGCGCGGGCGCATCGCGCAACAAGGCGCCTGCGCCGCGATCTCCCGTCAGCGCCAGCAACGCGGGGAAGTGCTGCGCGCCGAGCAGGGCCGGCGGCAGCGGCTGGCGGTTACAACTGCTGGTCAGGCGATCGCCATCGAATGCGGCCAGCATCGCGGCAAAGTGTGCCGCCGGCACCAGTGGCATATCGGCGAGCGCGATCAGCACGGCGTCTGCCCCCGGCGCGGCGGCAATGCCTAGCGCAAGCGAGCGGGATTGCGGCGCCTGGGGCGGATCGAGTGCCACGCGGGTAAAGCCTGGCAGGGCTGGCACATCGGGCGCGGCGACGAGGATGCGTTGCGCCAGGGGCAGGGCGGCGGTGGCAGCGGCGACGTGTTCGATTACCGGTTTGCCGGCCAGCAGGGCCGCGAGCTTGCCCCCGCCGAAGCGGCTGGCGCGCCCGGCGGCGAGCAGGACCAGGGCGATGTTCCGGCTCATCGCGCGCGCCGGATGCGGCTTTCGCTGATCAGCGGGGCCGGGCGGTTGATGAATGTCTTGAGCGCAAAGCTGCTTTGCACATGGGCGACGCCCTCGATCTGCGTCAGCCGTTCGAGCAGTTCGCGGTAGTGATCAAGATCGCGCACCACGCAGCGCAGCAGGAAGTCTGACCCGCCCGACATCAGAAAGCCGCTCATGATTTCGGGCAGCTGCGCCACTTGCGCCTCGAACCGGTCGAGCGCCTCGCGCTGCTGGCGTTCCAGCGTGACCGAGACGAACACGCTCATCTTGCCGGCCAGCGCGCGTTCGTCGAGCCGGGCGAAATAGCCGGTGATCAGGCCGGCTGCCTCCAACTGGCGCACGCGGCGAATCGTGGGAGTGAGCGAGAGGCCGATTTCCTCGGCCAGGTCGCGCCAGCTCATCCGGCCATCGCGGGTGAGGCATTGCAGGATGCGGATATCCCAGGAGTCGAGTTCGGGCGGTGCGGTGGTTTCCGACATGCGAGCGTGAATGCACTACATTTTGCCAAGCCGGTAGTGCAAAGTGCACTCCTGTGCTTTTACCTGCCCCGCAATTGGCAACCCTTTCCAACCCTTTCGCGTTATGCTGCCAGGGAAACCGAAAGGCCTGGGAAAGGATAATCGTGGCAGAATTCGCCAACCAGCAGCCCCTTGCGCTGCATGTGCCCGAGCCCAAGGCGCGGCCCGGCGCCGAGCCGGACTGGAGCGGCCTCAACCTGCCGCCAGTGGGCGCGCAGCCCCGCCCGGACGAGGCCTGCGCCGCTGCCGATACCTGGCCCTTGTGCACCGACCTGATCCGCGTGCTCGATGAAAGCGGGCAGGCCTTGGGCCCGTGGAATCCGCGGCTCGATCCCGAAACCCTGCGCGCCATGCTGCGCAACATGGCGCTGACCCGCGCGTTCGACGAGCGCATGTTTCGCGGCCAGCGCCAGGGCAAGACCAGCTTCTACATGAAGTGCACCGGCGAAGAGGCGACCTCGGTGGCCCCGGCCATGGCTCTGGCGGCCGATGACATGGTGTTTCCCAGCTATCGCCAGCAGGGCATCCTGATCACGCGCGGCTATCCGCTGATCGAGATGATCAACCAGATCTACTCCAACAAGGCCGACAAGCTGAAAGGCCGCCAGCTGCCGATCATGTATTCGGCGCGTGACTATGGCTTTTTCACCATTTCGGGCAACCTGGCCACGCAGCTGCCGCAGGCGGTGGGCTGGGCCATGGCCAGCGCCATTTCGGCCGATACCCGTATTGCCGCTGCCTGGGTGGGCGAGGGATCGACCGCCGAGGGCGATTTCCATTCGGCGATGACCTTTGCCACCGTCTACAACGCGCCGGTGGTGCTCAACGTGGTCAACAACCAGTGGGCCATTTCCAGCTTTTCGGGCTTTGCCGGGGGCGAACGCCAGACCTTTGCCGCGCGCGCGATCGGCTATGGCGTGGCCGGGCTGCGCGTCGATGGCAACGATCCGCTGGCGGTCTATGCCGCCACGCGCTGGGCGGCCAACCGCGCCCGCAGCAATGCCGGGCCGACGCTGATCGAGCATTTCACCTATCGCGCCGAGGGGCATTCGACCTCTGACGATCCCTCGCAATACCGCAGCGCGCAGGAGCGGAGCACCTGGCCGCTGGGCGACCCGATCGTCCGGCTGAAGAACCACCTTATCGCGCTCGGCGAATGGGACGAGGATCGCCAGGCAGCGATGGACCAGGAACTGGCCGAGGCGGTGAAGGCCGCCACGCGCGCGGCCGAGGCCAACGGCGTGCTGGGCCACGGCCTGCACCATCCGTTCCACACGATGTTCGAAGACGTGTTCGAGACGCTGCCCTGGCACCTGCAGGAGCAGAGCGAGCAGGCCATGCGCGAGCGGCGGATCAAGTGGCCCGACTGGCGGCCCGAAGATGGAGACGATATGCCATGACGGACCAGGGAACGAGCCGTCGCATGACGATGATCGAGGCGATCAACGACGCCCTCGACGTGATGATGGAGCGCGACCCCGCCGTGGTGATCATGGGCGAGGACGTGGGCTATTTCGGTGGGGTGTTCCGCGCCACGGCGGGCCTGCAGAAGAAGTATGGCAAGACCCGCGTGTTCGATACCCCGATCAGCGAATGCGGGATTATCGGCGTGGCGGTGGGCATGGGCGCCTATGGCCTGCGCCCAGTGCCGGAAATCCAGTTTGCCGACTATATCTATCCGGGCCTGGATCAGCTGGTGTCGGAAGCGGCGCGGCTGCGCTATCGCTCGGCCGGGGAATTCATCGCGCCGCTGACGGTGCGCTCGCCGTTTGGTGGTGGCATCTTTGGCGGGCAGACCCACAGCCAGAGCCCGGAAGCACTGTTCACCCATGTCGCCGGCCTCAAGACGGTGATCCCGTCAAACCCGCACGATGCCAAGGGGCTGCTGATTGCCGCGATCGAAGACAACGATCCGGTGGTCTTCTTCGAGCCCAAGCGCATCTACAACGGGCCGTTCACCGGCGCCTATGACAAGCCGGTTGAACCGTGGAGCAAGCACCCCGACAGCGAGGTGCCCGAAGGCCATTACACCGTGCCGCTGGGCAAGGCGCGCGTGGTGCGCGAAGGCGAGGCGGTGACGGTGCTGGCCTATGGCACGATGGTCCACGTCGCGCATGCCGTATGCATCGACAAGGGCGTGGATGCCGAAGTGATCGACCTGCGCACGCTGGTGCCGCTGGATATCGCCACGATCCGCGAATCGGTGCGCAAGACCGGGCGCTGCATGATCGTGCATGAGGCGACCCGCACCGGCGGGTTTGGCGCAGAGCTTTCCGCCCTGGTGCAGGAGCATTGCTTCTACGAGCTGGAAGTGCCGATCGAGCGCGTGACCGGTTTCGACACGCCCTATCCGCACAGCCTGGAATGGGCCTATTTCCCGGGGGCCGTACGCATCGGCGAAGCCCTCGACCGTATCTGCAAGGATTGATCCCATGGCGCTTTACACCTTCCGCCTGCCCGACATCGGCGAAGGCATTGCCGAGGCCGAGATCGTTGCCTGGCACGTGCAACCCGGCGACACGGTGGGCGAGGACAGCCCGCTGGCCGACATGATGACCGACAAGGCCACCGTGGAAATGGAAAGCCCCGTGGCGGGCCGCGTGGTTTCGATCGCCGGCGAAGTGGGTGATCGCATTCCGATCGGCTCCATGCTGGTGGAGATCGAGGTGGCCGGCGAGGTTGGGGAAGCGCAGGGGGCTTCAACAGGCTCAGCCCGAACGGAACCTGAGCACGACGAACCCGCACCCGTTCGCCCTGAGCCTGTCGAAGGGCGCTTGCCGGACGTGGAGGTTGCGCAGGGGGCTTCGACAAGCTCAGCCCGAACGGAGGTGGTGCAAGAACAGCCTGCTGCCGTTCGCGCAGAACCTGCCGCCGGGCACCAGAGCGCCCGCGTGCTTGCCAGCCCGGCGGTGCGCCAGCGCGCCCGGGAATTGGGGATCGACCTGGCCCAGGTGCGCCCGTCGCAGGATGGGCGCCTGCGCCATGGCGATCTCGACCAGTTCCTCGCCTATAATCGCAGCTATGCCCCCAGCGCGGCGGCGCGGGCGGACGAGCAGGTCAAGGTGATCGGCCTGCGCCGCCGCATTGCCGAGAACATGGCCGCGTCCAAGCGCGCGATCCCGCATTTTTCCTATGTCGAGGAATGCGATGTCACCGCGCTGGAGGAACTGCGTGCGCAGCTCAATGCCGGCGGCCTTGATCGTCCGCGCCTGACCATGCTGCCGCTGTTGATCGTGGCGATCTGCCGCACGCTGCCGCAGTTTCCCATGCTCAACGCGCGCTATGACGATGAAGCCGGTGTGGTGACGCGTCACGGCGCGGTGCACCTGGGCATGGCGACGCAGACCCCGGCGGGCCTGATGGTGCCGGTGATCCGCAATGCCCAGGCGATGAACCCCTGGGCCCTGGCGCGGGAAATCGCCCGCCTGGCCGATGCCGCGCGCAACGGCACGGCCAAGCCGGACGAGCTTTCCGGCTCTACCTTCACTATCACCTCGCTCGGCCCGCTGGGCGGCGTGGCGACGACGCCGGTGATCAACCGGCCGGAAGTGGCGATCATTGGCCCCAACCGCATTGTCGAGCGGCCGATGTTCGTGCCCGATGGCCTCGGCGGCGAACGCATCGCCAAGCGCAAGCTGATGAACATCTCGATCAGTTGCGACCACCGCGTGGTCGATGGCTGGGATGCGGCCAGCTTTGTCCAGGCGGTGAAGAAGCTGATCGAAACGCCGGCGCTTATTTTGGCGTGATGCTTGGGGGAGCGCTCGAAGCGCTCCCCAGCTTTTCAAAAATCCGACGCGCGCGAGGCGGCGCGGGCCTTGGCGAACGAGTCGCGGCGGAACGCCTCGAACGCCACGCGCTGGTCGTGCCCGGCATCCTTGGGATAGTCGCGGTATTCGGCGATGATCTCGTCAAAGATCTCACGCATCTCTTCCTTGTGATCGGGGTGCGAGAAAATGTGCAGGCGGTTTTCGCGCATGGCGTCGAGCGTGCGCTGCGCGATCACGTCGGGCTCCATGCCGAATTCGTGGACGCCCGCCAGGCGCTCCACGGCTTCCTGGTTCACCGGCTTGGCGCCACCCTTCAGGCTGTCAGGGCGGATCGCGTCGCTGGCATAGATATAGCTTTTGACCAGGCCTGGGCACAGCACCGAAACGCCGATGCCATATTGCAGCAGCGAATAGTGCAGCGATTCCGACAGGCCGCGCACGGCGAACTTGGTGGTGTTGTAGATCCCCGGCGTGCCGGCGGCGAGGAAGGCCGCCATCGAGGCGGTGTTGGTAATGTGCCCGCCCTTTTGCGTGCCGGTCTTTACCCGTTCCACCATGCGCGGCACGAAAGTCATCACCCCGTTGATCACACCGTGGAGATTGACGCCGAGCAGCCAGTCCCAATCGTCATAGCTCGATTCCTCGATCGGCTGGAAAAGGTTGACCCCGGCGTTGTTGAACAACAGCGAGACCGGGCCGAATTCGGCTTCCACGCGGTCAGCCGCCTCGCGAAACGCTTCGCGGCTCGACACGTCGAGTTGGACGCCCATGACTTCGCGGTTGTCGAGGCTGGCCAGGGCCTGGTCGATCGAATCCTGGCGAATGTCGGCAATCGCCACTTTGCAGCCTTCGTTGAGCAACTGGCGGACGAGGCCGATGCCGACGCCGTTGGCGCCACCGGTGACGAAGGCCGTGCGGCCGGCAAAATCCTTCATGCGGTTACTCCCATCCGGGTGGCCTTGAGTGCGTTCTGCCGCTCGATCTCGGCGGTGATCGCCGGGTTGCGGAACAGCATGGCGAACGTCTGCTTGTATTCGGGGTTTTCCGGCAGGTGGGTCTGCACCGCGGCGGTGGTCGCCTCGCCGCGTTCCTTCACGCCCACCAGGAATTCGGAGTGGGTGAGGATATAGAGTTCATCGTTGAGGATGCCTTCGAGCACGCGCTGCCCGACCTGCTCCTTGGTCTGGTAGAGGTGCGAGAAATTGCCGCCGGCCTGGCGGCGCTTGTCGGCTTCGGCATAGCCGGTTTCCGCCAGCTCTGCCGGGCGGGTCTTGCCGGCTTCGGCAATGTTGGATTGCACCGCGCCGGGGCAGAACGCCGAACAGATCACCCCGCGCGATTCCAGTTCGGGGCGCATGCATTCCATCATCGAAGTGACGGCCGCCTTGCCCGAGGAATAGATCGTGGTCGCCGCCGCCGGCACGAGGGCCGACATCGAGGCGGTGTTGACGATATGGCCGCCTTCGCCATGGGACAGGATGCGCGGCAGCACGGTGACGATGCCGTTGATGGTGCCGCCCAGGTTCACGCCCATGACCCAGTCCCAATCGGCGAACGTGGCGAGGTCGGTTGGGCCGACCACGGCGACGCCGGCATTGTTGACCAGGATGTGGATCTTGCCAAAGCGCGCCTCGATCGCATCGGCCACCGCGGCATAGTTGGCGCGGTCGGTCACATCGAGCTTGAGGGCGAGGATGCGGTCGGTCGCCCCACCGGCCACGTCGGCCAGTTCGGCGCTACCCTGCGCCAGGTGATCGTCGCGAATATCGGCAATCGCCACGTTCATGCCCGCACCCAGCAGCGCCTTGGCGATTCCCAGGCCGATTCCGCTGGCCCCTCCGGTGACGAGTGCTGTTTTGCCCGGCAGATTCTGCATGGTTCCTCTCCGTTTTTGCAAGATAACGTTTGTTATGGTGGCGCGCGTTGATCGCAGCCCGTCATTTGTTTTTGTGCCTACCCTATTCACTACCTGAGAATTGTATGCAAGACTAACAATGATCCGGATGAAAATGGCCCGATTCCAAGAAAGGCCGGCCGGGAGAGGAGAGACGCGATGGCAGGTGCAATGGCACCGACGATCCCCGATGACGGGGTAGCCGCCCTTCAGGCAGAGGCAGCGTTCGACAGCGAATCGGCCGTGCCGACAACGCAGCCCTGGCCAGCGGCGGGCGCGGCGTGGTTCGCGCTGTTCGCCATCGTGCTGGCCACGTTCCTCAACTTCTTTGACCAGACCGTGTTTGGCATGCTGGCCCAGCGCATCAAGCAGGATTTCGCGTTGAGCGACGAGGCACTCGGGTTCCTGGGTGGGCCGGCCAGCGTGATTTTCTTCGTGGTGGTGGGCATCCCGCTGGCGCGGTTGGCCGATATCTATCCGCGCCGCCTGGTGCTGGCCGGCGGCATGCTGGCGACGGCCACGATCATGGCGCTGGGCGGCATGGCGCAAAGCTTTGGCCAGTTCGTGGGCAGCCGCATGTTCCTGGGCGCGGGCGGATCTGCCCATGCGCCGGCGTCCTATTCGCTGCTCGCCGATTTCTTCCCGCCCAAGAAGATCACGCGCGCCTTTGCCGTGCTGCAACTGGGTTTCATCGGCGGCACCACGGTGGGCGTGGCGCTGGGCGGCAAGTTGATCATGTGGCTGGCGGGCCGGCCCGATCCGGTACTGCTGGGCCTGCGCATCCATTCCTGGCAGCTGATCCTGCTGGGCGAGGCGGTGGCGGGCCTGCTGGCGGCCCTGCTGCTGCTGGCGATCCGTGAACCGGCACGACGCGGCCATCAACCGGCCGCGCGCCAGGGCGGCGTGGCGGCTGAAACCAGCCTGGGCCGGCGCGTTGTGGCGTTCACCGGATTGGACGCGGTGCGTGCCATCCATGCGCGTGGCCGCGTCTATTATCCGCTGTTCCTGGGGCTGGCGCTGGCCGCGATCGAAACCTTTGGCCTGGCGTTCTGGCGGGTGCCGTTCATGATCCGCACTTATGGCTGGGACGAGGGACGCATCGGCATGGTCATGGCGCCGATGCTGCTGGTCAGTTCGCTGCTGGGCATTTTCCTGGGCGGCGTTTTCGTGGAATGGATGGCCAAGCGGCACAAGGACGCCAACGTGCGCTGTGCCGCGATCCTGTTTGCGCTGGTCACGATCTGCGCGATTACCGCGCCGCTGATGCCGACCGGCGAGACCAGCCTGGCGGTCATGGCGCTGGGCGGGATGTTCGGCCTGGCCGGCGCCGTGCCGCAGAACGCGGCGATCCAGCGCATCGCACCCAACGAGATGCGCGGTCAGGTCACCGCGATCTATCTGTTCATGTTCACTTTCTTTGGGGCGATGGGCAGCTTTGTGGTGGGCGTGGTGGCGCAGCGCATCGTGGGGGTGGAAGCGCAGCTGTGGAAGGCGCTGGTGATCACCGCCGGCGCGCTGCTGCCGATCGCCACGGTGTCGATGATCCTGGCGATCCGGCCCTATCGGGAAGAAGTGGCGCGTCTGGAAGCGCAAGGGCGTTGACAGCCGCTTGCTGATCCGCAATTTGTTAGTGACACATACAAAATGGAGAGAGCGATGACGGGCGAAGCGGCAGGCGATCGTATTGCGCTGCTTGAACAAAAGCTGGCCCAGGTGGAAGCCCGCCTGACCGTGCGCGAGGACGAGCTGGACGTGCGCAAGCTCCAGCATCTCTATGGTTATCTGATCGACAAGTGCCTCTATAACGAAACGGTCGACCTGTTCACCGACGATGGCGAAGTGCGCTTTTTCGGCGGTGTGTGGAAAGGCAAGGAAGGCATTCGCCGCCTCTATGTCGAGCGGTTCCAGAAGCGCTTCACCTATGGCAACAACGGCCCGATCGATGGCTTCCTGCTCGATCACCCGCAGTTGCAGGATATCATCGATATCCAGCCCGATGGCGTCACCGCGCTGGCGCGCGCGCGCTCAATGATGCAGGCCGGGCGACACAAGGATTTCGAGGGCGACGCGCCGCACCTCAAGGCCCGGCAATGGTGGGAAGGCGGCATTTACGAAAACACCTACAAGAAGGTGGACGGCAAATGGCGCATGCATATCCTGAACTACATGCCGATCTGGCACGGTGATTTCGAAAAGGGCTGGGCGCACACGCCGCCCGAGTACGTGCCGTTCCCCAAGGTGACCTATCCCACCGATCCCAGCGGGCCGGATGAACTGCTCGAAGGCCACTGGCTGTGGCCCACGCACAAGATCACCCCGTTCCACATGAACCACCCGATCACCGGCAAGCCGATCGAGGCGCAGCGCCTGCAGCGCGACCTCGATCACGATGCCGCGATCGCTGCGAAGTAAGCCCCAGCCCATGACCACGACGACCTATCCCTCGCTTTGCATGATCATCAACGGCCAGCGCGTGAGCGGGGGTGGGCGGCGCACCCACGCCGTGGTCAACCCGGCGACGGGCGCGGTGCTGGGCGAACTGCCGCTGGCCGATGTCGCAGACCTTGACGCCGCCCTCGATGTGGCGGCGCAAGGCTTTGCGCTGTGGCGCAAGTCCACCCCGCAGCAGCGTGCCGCCGTGCTCAATGGCGCGGCCCGGCTGATGCTGGAGCGGCAGGAAGACCTGGCGCGGATCGCCACGCTGGAGCAGGGCAAGACCCTGCCCGAGGCGCGGATCGAGGTTCTGATGAACGTCGGGCTGTTCCAATTCTATGCCGGCGAGGTGCAGCGCATCTATGGCCGCGCGCTGGTGCGGCCCACCGGCATGCGCTCTACCGTCACGCACGAGCCGGTTGGCCCGGTGGCGGCCTTTGCGCCATGGAATTTCCCGCTCGGCAATCCCGGGCGCAAGCTGGGGGCACCGATCGCCGCAGGCTGTTCGGTGATCCTCAAGGCGGCCGAGGAAACCCCGGCCAGCGCGCTGGGCGTGCTGCAATGCCTGCTCGATGCCGGGTTGCCGCCGCAAGTGGCGCAGGCCGTGTTCGGCGTGCCCGACGAGGTCAGCCGGCATCTGCTCGGCAGCCCGGTGATCCGCAAGCTGTCGTTCACCGGATCGACCCAGGTGGGCCAGCACCTGGCCAAGCTGGCGGCCGACGACATGAAGCGCACGACGATGGAATTGGGCGGCCATGGCCCGGTGCTGGTCTTTGCCGATGCCGACCTTGATCGCGCGATCGAAACGGCGGTGGCGCACAAGTATCGCAACGCCGGGCAGGTCTGTGTCAGCCCGACGCGGTTCATCGTGGAAGAGCCGGTGTTCGAGGCTTTCCGCGATGGCTTTGCCGCCCGCGCGGCGCAGGTGCGCGTGGGCAACGGGCTGGAGGATGGCGTGCAGATGGGCCCGATGGCCAATCCGCGCCGGCCTGAGGCGATGGAGCGCCTGATCGGCGACGCCTTGGCGCGCGGCGCACGCCTGCACACCGGTGGTGAGCGGGTGGGCAATGCCGGGTTCTTCTTTGCGCCCAGCGTGCTGTCTGACATTCCCCTGGATGCCGCGATCATGAACGAGGAGCCGTTCGGGCCGGTGGCGCTGATCAACCGCTTTGCCGATGCCGATGCGATGATCGCCGAGGCCAATCGCCTGCCCTATGGCCTGGCAGCCTATGCCTGGTGCCAGGGCCATGCCACCCGCGCCCGCGTGGCGGCCGAGGTGGAAACCGGCATGCTGGGCATCAACACGACGATGATCGGCGGCGCCGATGCGCCATTTGGCGGGGTGAAATGGTCGGGCCACGGGCACGAGGATGGCCCCGAAGGCCTGATGGCGTGCCTGGTGACCAAGACCGTGCACGAAGCCTGATGCGCAACGTTATGGGCGGGCAACATTCGGGAAAAGCAAGCGGCATAGCGGGGCAGGCTTGTCTGCTGCCTGCCGGAGTGCCCGATGCGCCGAATGCTTTTTCCTGCCCTGGTCCTTGCCGCCACTCCCGCTCTGGCGGCGGAGGACGACGCGCAGGTGTGGCTGGCGCAGCAATCGTTCCTCAACCTCAACCAGGACCTCGTGCTGTTCACCGACGTGCAGCTGCGCCTGACCGACGATGCGCAGCGCGCCGGGCAAGCGATCGTGCGCGGGGCGCTTGGGGTCAAGCTCGACCGGTCGACCACAGTCTGGGGCGGCTATGGCTATATCCGCAGCGATCCGCTGGGCGGGCGGGTGAGCCACGAACACCGCGTGTTCGAGCAGGTGACCTGGCGCGCGTTTGGCGACGGGGCGGGCAATGGCACCACGCGCCCGACGCTGACCGGGCGCACCCGGCTGGAACAACGCCTGGTCGACGGGCAGGGCGGAACGGGTTGGCGCCTGCGCCAGCTGGTGCGGCTCGACGTGCCGCTGGGCAAGCCGGGCACGCCGCAGGCGGTGGTCTGGGCCGAACCGTTCGTGGGCCTCAACCGCACCGGCTGGGGCCAGAAATCGGGTTTCGACCAGCTGCGCGGCTTTGCCGGCGTGGCCTTGCCGGTGGGCCGCGGCATCAGCGTGGAGGCGGGCTATTCCGGCCAGTATGTCTCGCGCCCGGCGCGCGAGGATCGCATGAATCACATTGCCAGTCTGTCGCTCATGATCCGCAGGTGATCGCGCGCGGGCCGGCCCATAACCAGGAGAGGCCCGCATGACCCAGGATCTGAAAACCGGCGGCGCGCAAGGATATTTGCGCATCGCCACCGAGGAAGCCTTTGCCACCCAGGAACAGGTCGATGCCTATCTGCGCATGATCCGCGATGGCGAGGCGGACATGGGGCTAGTCTCGCTTTGGGGGTTTTACGCCCAATCGCCGTCGGAGCGCGCGGTGCAGATCATGGAGCGCCTGCTCGACCTGGGCGAGCGGCGCATTGCCGACATGGATGCGACCGGCATCGACAAGGCGATCCTGGCGCTGACCTCGCCCGGGGTGCAGCCGCTGACCAACCTCGACGAAGCCAAGGCGATTGCCACCCGCGCCAACGATCGGCTGGCGAGCGCCTGTGAAGCCTATCCCGACCGCTTCATCGGGCTTGGCACCGTGGCCCCGCAGGACCCGGAATGGTCTGCCCGTGAAATCCATCGCGGCGCCAAGGAACTGGGCTTCAAGGGCATCCAGATCAACAGCCACACGCAAGGGCGCTATCTCGACGAGGAATTCTTCGATCCGATCTTCCGTGCCCTGGTCGAGGTGGACCAGCCGCTTTATATCCATCCCTGCACGCCCCCCGATGCGATGATCGGGCCGATGCTGGAGGCAGGCCTGGATGGCGCCATCTTTGGCTTTGGCGTGGAAACCGGCATGCACCTGCTGCGGCTCATCACGATCGGCATCTTTGACAAGTATCCCAGCTTGCAGATCATGGTCGGCCATATGGGCGAGGCGCTGCCCTATTGGCTCTATCGCCTTGATTTCATGCACCAGGCCGGCGTGCGGTCACAGCGCTATGCCCGGATGAAGCCGCTCAAGAAGACCATTGCCGAATACCTGCGCTCCAACGTGCTGGTGACCAATTCCGGCATGGCGTGGGAGCCGGCGATCAAGTTCTGCCAGGAGGTGATGGGCGCGGACCGCGTGATGTATGCGATGGACTATCCCTATCAGTATGTGGCCGATGAAGTGCGCGCGATGGACGCGATGGACATCACGCCCGAAACGAAGAAGAAGTTCTTCCAGACCAACGCGGAACGCTGGTTCAAGCTGTAATCTTGTCGATCACGCAGGCCGAAGGAGAATGAGCATGTACGCTGTTGCGGGTGCATCGGGCCAACTGGGGCGTCTGGTGCTGGCTGAACTGGTGGCCAAGGTGGGCGCTGGCAATGTCGTGGCGCTGGCGCGCGATCCGGCCAAGCTGGAAGGCAGCGGCGTGGCCGTGCGCGTGGCCGATTACGACAAGCCCGAAACGCTGGCGCCGGCGCTGTCCGGGGTGGAGCGGCTGCTGCTGATCTCGGGCAATGCCGTGGGCGCACGCGTGCCGCAGCACGCCGCCGTGATCGACGCGGCCAAGGCGGCCCGCGTCGGCCTGATCGCCTATACCTCGATCCTCCATGCCGACACCTCGACCATCGGCCTGGCGCAGGAGCATCGCGAGACCGAGGCGCTGCTGCGCGCCAGCGGCGTGCCTTTCGTGCTGCTGCGCAATGGCTGGTACAACGAAAACTACACCGGCGCCCTGGCGCCGGCGATTGCCCACGGCGCCATTCTGGGCGCGGCCGGGCAGGGCCGCATCGCCAGCGCCACCCGGGCCGATTATGCCGCGGCTGCGGCCCAGGCGCTGATCGGCGCCAAGGGCGGCGAAGTCTATGAATTGGCGGGCGATACCGCCTTTACCATGGCGGAATTCGCGGCCGAAGTGGCGCGGCAGGCGGGCAAGCCGGTGGCCTATGTCGATATGTCCAAGGCCGATTATGCCGCCGCGCTCGAAGGGGTGGGATTGCCTGGCTTCCTGGCGCAGATGCTGGCCAATTCCAGCTTTGAATCGAGCAAGGACCAACTGTTTGACGACAGCCGCACGTTGAGCGCGCTGATCGGCCGGCCCACCACACCGATCGCCCAGACCATCGCTGCGGCATTGGCCTGAGCATGACAGAGAGCAATAGCGCAGCCGGCCCATCGCGCACGATCGCGCGCGGGGGCTGGTATGCCCTGGTGCTGGTGGCGCTGACCAATGCGATGAGCCTGCTCGATCGCCAGATCCTGGCGATCCTGGCCCCGGCGATCAAGCACGACCTGGGCGTGGGCGATGCCGAGATGGGGCTGCTCTATGGCACTGTCTTTGCGCTGTTCTATGCCTTGTTCTCGCTGCCGGTAGGGCGCCTGGCCGATGGCTGGACGCGCACCCGGCTGCTGGGCATCAGCCTGGTGCTGTGGTCGGCGGCGACCGGGCTGGGGGGCCTGGCCACCAGTTTTGGCCTGCTGGCGCTGTCTAGGCTGGGCGTGGGCATTGGCGAGGCGGCTACCCAGCCGGCGGGCACGTCGCTGATCTATGATTTCTGGCCCAAGCACCGGCGCGGTTTCGTCATGGCGGTGATGGCCTCGGCGATTGCGCTGGGGCTGGGCGGCTCGTTGATTCTGGGTGGCGTTGCCGCGCAAGCCTGGACCGAGCATTGGGCGGGGGGCAGCGCGCCGCTCGGCCTCAAAGGCTGGCAGTTTGCGTTTCTGGTGGCGGCGGCGCCTGGTTTCGTCCTTGCCGCATTCGTCGGCACCATGAAGGAACCGGCACGCGGGGCGATGGATGGCATACCCGCGCCGGTCGATCCGCATCCGTTTCGCGCCAGTATCGCGCTGCTCGGTGGGGTGACGCCGGGGTTGCACTGGATCGCCATGGCGCTGCGCCGCGCCAAGGCTGCGGCTTTTGCCACCAACCTGGCGGCGCTGGCCGGGATCGCGGCGGTCATGGCCGTGCTGGCGGTGATCTGCCGGGGCCTGTCGGCCCGGCCGCCGCTGCCGCTGGGGCCGATCACGGTCGATGCGCATAGCCTGCAATGGGGCGTGATCGGTTTTGGCCTGTTCGTGCTGGTCAACCTGATGCAGCGCATGCGCGCCGATGATGCCCAGGCCTTTCGCGTGATTGCCGGATCGCCCACGCTGATCATGGCGATCGCGGTGGGCACACTGCAATCGGCGATCAACTATGGGATGATGGCGTTCAACCCCAGCTTCCTGATCAAGACCTATCACCTTTCGATGAAGGACACCGCGCTGCAGTTCGGGCTGCTGTCAGCGGCGATGGGCATTGTCGGCCCGCTGATCTGGGGGCCGCTGGCCGATCTGCTGCACCGCCGCCTGCCGTCTTCGGGCCGGGCGCTGGTCGCGCTGTTTGCCATGGGGGTTTCGCCGCTGCTGTCGTTCTGGACGTACCTTTCGCCCGATCCGACCACGTTCTATTGGCACTTTGCGATCTACAGCCTGGTGCTGACCGGGTGGATGCCACCGCTCTATGCCATCATGTATGACCAGGTGCTGCCGCGCATGCGGGGGATCACCGCCAGCCTCTATCTGCTGACGATGACCATCGTGGGCATGGGTATCGGCCCCTATGCCGTGGGCCTGATTTCCGATGCCACGGGCAACCTGACCCACGCCATGCTGACGATGAATGCCGTGGCCATTCCCATCGTGGTCTTGATGCTGCTGATCGCACGGCGCAGCGCGCGGGACGAGGCCGGGTTGCGCGCGCGGGCGTGAGGGGGGCGGCGTTGTGACAGGCTTCGTACCACCCCCCGACCCCCTCCTCTTCAGAGGAGGGGGTCGGGGGGTGGTGGAAACCACAAGCAACCTTACAGAACGCGCCACACCCACAGCTTGATGCCCAGGGGATAGCGCGCGCCGCTGCATACGAAGATCGAGCGGTTCATCCATTCATACTTGCCCACCGGCGCGATGAATTCGGGCACGGTGCGGAAATAGTATTCGGCCGGATCGACTTCCTCGCCGGCGGCAAGCCGGGCCATGACATCGGGCGGGCCGTGGCGCAGGCCCTTGTTGCGGATCTGGATCAGCACGCCATCGTCGGTTTCGATCGCATAGAGCGCATCGGCCACGGTTACCCCGTCGGCGCGGGTGAGCTGCCAATCGGCGGAATTGCCGACCAGTTGTCCCTGGATCAGCGGCCCTTCAACCCGCCCGCCGCCGACGATGGGAATGATGCGGCGGGCGCCGTCATAGGTCTGGCCGATCTGGCGCGGCGGCTCCAGATCGCCGCTCGCCTCATAGACGAATTCCAGTTCGGGCTTGATCATGCATGCTCTCCCATCGGCCAGATCGTTATGCGTCATAGCATGGCGCGGTCATGCCGCCAGGCCGATGTCGGCCGCATCGGCCCAGTTGCCGTGCAGGCCAAAGCGCAGGCGAATGGGGATGTGCACGGTGGCAAGCGGCCCCTGGGCGATCGCCTGCGCATCGAAGATCAACAGGTCGCTGCGGGCCTCTTCCAGGCGGTTGCACACCTGCACGATCCAGCCATCGCCTTCGGGCGCGTCCTTGCTGCGCGGGATGAAGCACGGCTCTTGCAGGCTGCTGACCGGGCCGCACCACCAGTGCTGCTCTTCGCCTGTGGCAAAGTTCTTGTGGAACAGGCAATTCATCAACAGCCCGCCGGCGCTGCCGCCGCGCAGCTCGACCGGGCGCTGCATGTCCATTTCCAGGAACCAGCCGTGGTGCGTATGCTGCCCGGCAAAGCGATCGTCGATGCGCGGAAATTCGCAGGCAGTGTTCGACAGGCGCTTGATCGCGGTAAAGGCATCGCCGTTGCTGGCCATGTCCACCACCCAATCGGTGGGATAGCTCATCGCTTCGCGTCCGTTGAACGGGGCGCCGTGCACATCGGGGAAGAACGGGAACATGTTGTTCTTCGCCTCGCAGGTGACGAAGTGGATCTTGCTGCCCTCTTGCCAGGCGTTGAGCACGTGGCTGGCAAAGCAGTTGTCACGCGTGAACCAGCGAATGTCTTCCTGGGTCACGCCGTCGCGACGCGGGATCACGCCCAGGTGAACGGGCTTGGTGGTGTCAAAGCCGAAGTGCGGCAGGCCCGCCTCCAGCCGCTCCCAACTGCCGATCGAGGGCACGATGTGCAGCAGCAGATAGTCCTGCGTGATGCCGAAGTCGTGCATCATGCAGTAATAGGGCACCTTGAACCACACCTCGCGCACCAGTTCGCCGGTCGGGCTTACTTCCATGTAGGTCACGTCATCGGTGCACAGGCCGCTGGCGGCATAGCCGATCGCCACCATGTTGCCGGTGGCCGGATCGACCTTGGGATGGGCGGTAAAGGTTTGGCCGGTCATGCGGCCACCGAACTTTTCAAAGCCGATGGTTTCCATGCTGGCCGGGTCCATCAGCAGGGCGGGGCTGTCTTCCTTCATTGCCCACAGCTTGCCGGCGTGGATGAAGGCATTGGTATTGGCGGTGGAGCGGATCTGCCCTTGCACGCTCTCGTCATCGGTCAGCGGGTTGCGATAGGCGCCGAACAGGCCCTTGCCGGCGGCCTTTTCCAGTTTCCACTTGTCGGTGTGGGCCCAGCGCTGGCGGAAATCCACCTGCCCATCGTGGATGTGGAACCGGGTGATCATGCCATCGCCGTTGAAGGCAATATCGTCACCCAGGCGCGGGGGGAATTGCGGGTCTGGCTGAACGCGGTAAAACGCCCCGTTCAGTTCGCGGGGAATTTCCCCATCGTGGGCCAGGTCGGCAATGTCGGCCTCGACCCGCGACGGGGTGTTGAAGCCGGTAAAGCTGGGCGAGGCGGGAAAGTGAGACACTGGCATCCTCCTGCTAGTTTTGTATGGTTGGCTAACAATTGCGCTTATCTGATGCGCAAGGCAATGGGGAGCAGGCATTGATCAAGGACAAGTTTGCCGATGTGGTGACCCCGCCACCGGGCGAAGAGGCCGATATCGGCGAAATCAACGGCATCCTGGGCTTTCATATCCGCCTGGCCCATGGCGCCTGCCTGCGCCATTTTACCGAGACCTTCACCGAGCTGGACCTGACGCAGAAGCAGGTTTCGGTGCTGTGGCTGGTCGACGATCACCCCGGCATTGCCCAGACCGACCTGGCCCAGCGCCTGCGGATGGACCGCGCCACCACCATGGCGATCATCAACCGCCTTCAGGCCAAGCACTATCTGCGGCGCGACCGATCGGCCGAGGACGGGCGCAAGCAGGCGCTGTTCCTGGAACCTGAAGGCCAGGCCATGCTCTCGCGCGCCAAGTTCGCGATTGGCGAGCATGAGGCCTGGGTGAAGCGCCACTTTTCCGACAAGGAAGTGAAACTGTTGCTGGAATTGCTGGCGCGCATTCACGAGTAGCCAGATCGCTCCGGCATGTTATAAACCATAGCAATAACGCGTCAGCCGGGCGCGGACGGGAGAGATACGATGTTGCACGATCCGCGCGAGGTGATTCGCCAATCCCCGATGGGAACGCGGCAGTGGATCGCCGTGGCGCTGATGATCGCCCTCAATGCGCTCGACGGGTTCGACGTGCTGTCGAGCGCCTTTGCCGCGCCGGGCATTTCCAAGGAATGGGGCATCGGGCGCGATGCGCTGGGCGTGGTCCTGTCGATGGAACTGATCGGGATGGGCTTTGGGTCGATCCTGCTGGGCGGCGCGGCAGACCGGTTCGGCCGGCGTCCCACCGTATTGGGCTGCCTGGTGGTGATGGCCGTGGGCATGGGCCTGGCGACCACTGCGGCCAATCCCTATTCGCTGGGGGTGTGGCGCCTGCTGACCGGCCTCGGCATCGGCGGCATGCTGGCGGCGATCAACGCGGTCACGGCCGAAATCTGCAGCAACAAGGGCCGCAGCCTGGCGATGTCGTTGATGGTGATCGGCTATCCCATCGGCGCCACGGTGGGTGGCACGATCGCGGCGCTGCTGCTGAAAAGCGGCGATTGGCGCGTGGTATTCGAATTCGGCGCCATCGCCACGCTGGTGTTCATTCCGCTGGTGTTCTTCCTGGTGCCGGAAACTCCGGCCTGGTTCCTGGTCAGCCGCCCGGCCGATGCCCTGGCGCGGGCCAACCGCTCGCTCGCCGCGCTACGCCTGCCGGCAGCGCAGGCACTGCCGCCGGTGGAAACCGGTGCGCCGCGGGCCAGCCTGCTCGATATCCTGCGGCCCGGCCTGGTCGGCACCACGCTGCTGCTGACGCTGGGCTATTCGCTGCATTGCATCACGTTCTACTACATCCTCAAGTGGAGCCCCAAGATCGTGGCCGATTTCGGCTATACCCAGCCGCAGGCTGCCAGCGTGCTGGTGTGGGCCAACATCGGTGGTGCGATCGGTGGCGGGATGTTCGGCTTCCTGATGCACCGCTTTGGCATCAAGTGGCCCACGATCGCCATGCTGGTGGCCGGCACCGTGGCGGTGTCGCTGTTCGGGCTGGGGGCGCAGAGCCTGGCCGGTTGGCGCCTGGCGGTGTTCTTCACCGGGTTCACTACCAATGCCGCGATCGTCGGGTTCTATTCCGCCTTTGCCCATGGCTTTCCGGCCAAGGTGCGCGCCACCGGCACTGGCTTTGCCATCGGTGCGGGCCGCATCGGTGCGGCCGGTTCGCCGATCCTGGCGGGCGAGTTGTTCCACACCGCCGGCCTGCCGCTGCTGACCGTGTCGGTCATCATGGCGTTGGGGTCGCTCGGCGCGGCCGCGACGCTGCTGGCGCTGCGGCTGCGCGCGGCGGATTGATGGGAGTGAGCGCGCGGGCGTGGCACCTTGGGTGCCGCGCCTGCCGCGTTCAGCGCAGAAGGCCGGGCGCCAAAAGGGTGAGGATCTTCACGTCCACCGCCATGCCTTCGGCCCGGCGCGCGGCGATATAGTCGGCCATGCCATCCAGCGGCACGTGGTGCACAGTGATGCCTTCGCCTTCCACGCCGCCACCGGCCGAAACACGCGCCAGGCCATGGGCGCGGAACAGGGTGAAGCTTTCCGAGACCATGCCGGGGCTGGACCAGAACTCGCCCAGCGGTTCCATGCGCGTGGCGCGATAGCCGGTTTCCTCTTCTAGTTCACGCAGGGCGGCCAAGCCAGCATCTTCGCCGGCGCTGCTGTCATCGTCGCCGATCAGGCCGGCGGGCAATTCGATGCACGGGCGGCCCAGCGGCACGCGGAACTGTTCGACCAGGATAACCTCGCGCGCGTCGGTGATCGCCAGGATCACGGCGGCGCGAATGTTGCGCGCCCGGCCGACATATTCCCAGCGGCCGCGCGTCTTGGCGGTGATGAAGCGGCCTTCCCAGCGGGTTTCTTCGGGATTGTCGCGGTATTCGTCTTCGAGACTCATAGCAGGATAGGTCCGTCGGGCAGTTCATTGTGATCGTGCGCCCGCGCCGGGGAAGCTTGGCGCAGCACGGCGCCGATCTGGGCGAGGGCGGCCTCCATGCCTTCGGCGAGGTTCCCTTCGCGCAAGGGGCCGAGCAGCGCGGCCATCGCCTCGCCCCAGACATCGGGGCTGACGCGATCGGCGATGGCGCTGTCGGCAATGATTTCGGCCTTGCGTTCGGCCAGCGAGACATAGAGCACCACGCCGGTGCGCCCTGTGGTGCGGCTTTCCGCGCTCAGGCGGAAGGCAGTCAGCGCGCGGGCATGGACCCGTGCCCGCTTGATCGGCGTCGGGGTGAGCCACAGGCGCAAGGCGCGCCATTGCAGCAGCGCCAGCATGGCGGTGAACTTGAGCAGGGCCACGCTCAGCGCCAGGCCGAAATAGGCGCGCGCGGTCCATTCCGTGGCCCACAGGCCCAGCACGCGATCGACCAGCGCGACATAGAATGCCGGCGCCGTTTCCAGCGCGGCGAGGGCGAGGAACGCGATGAACACCGCCCAAGCCAGCGCAACGTCGGCATAGGGATCGGACGCCGGCGTGATCACCGGGACGATCTCGCCCGCGGTTTCGGCCTCGGCCCGGGCCACGGCTGCGGCAATGCGGGCCTGTTCCGCCTCGGTCAGGATCATGTCACCAACTCCCCGAGGCGCCACCGCCGCCAAAGCTGCCACCGCCGCCGGAAAATCCGCCGCCACCGCCCCAGTCGGAGCCGCCGCCCCCGCCACCACCGCTCCAGCCACCGCTGGGGAAGATGAACACGCCCGGCCCACCACCGCCATAGCGGCGACCGCCGCCGCGCATGGCGCGGATGAACGGCAGGACGAAGAACAGGCCGAAGATCACCAGGAATACCACGGTGCCGGCATCGAAATGCGGTTCGCGCGCCTGTTTCTGCGCCTGCTCGGCCTTCGCCGCTACCTGGCGGGCCTGGTCTTCGGGCAGCTTGAGCTGGGCGATCAATTGATCGGTGGCGGCGTTGATGCCACCGGCATAATCGCCGGCCTTGAAGCGGGGCACGATCTCGCGCTGGATGATAATTTCAGACAAGGCATCGGTCAGGATACCCTCCAGGCCATAGCCGACCTCGATCCGCACCTTGCGCTCTTTGGGAGCAACCAGCAGAATCGCGCCGTCGTTGCGCTGCTTGTCGCCCAGACCCCAGGTGCGGCCCAGGCGATAGCCATAGTCCTCTATCTCGTACCCTTGAAGATCGGGCACGGTGGCCACCACCAGTTGGCGCTGCGATTGCTGTTCCAGCGCGGCCAGCTTGGCATCGAGGGCCTGGACCTGCTGCGGGTTGAGCAGATGGGCATCATCCACCACGCGCCCGGTGAGTTGCGGGAACGTCTGCGCCCAGGCTGGCGTGGCGAAGATCGCCAGCACCAGCAGGGCAAGGGCGGCCAGCCGCTGCGCCGCGCTCTGTTTCATCGGCTTAATTGAAATTGACCTTGGGCGCGGTATCGGCGCCCGGCGTCGTCGCCTGGAACGGCACCATCGGCTTGGCACCATAGATCACCTTGGCCCCGATCACTGCCGGGAACGTGCGGATCGTGGTGTTGTAGGACTGTACCGCGTCGTTGTAATCGCGGCGGGCCACGGCGATACGGTTTTCCGTACCTTCCAGTTGGCTTTGCAGGGCCAGGAAGTTTTCGTTCGACTTGAGGTCGGGATAGGCTTCGACATTGGCCATCAGCCGGCCCAGGCCCTGCGACAGCTGGCCCTGGGCGTTCTGGTAGGCGGCCACCTTGGCCGGATCGGTAAGATCGGCGGCGGTGATCTGGACCGAGGTGGCCTTGGCGCGGGCCTCGGTCACCTTGACCAGGGTATCCTGTTCCTGCTTGGCATAGCCTTTCACCGTGGCGACCAGGTTGGGCACCAGATCGGCGCGGCGCTGGTACTGGTTCTGCACTTCGGCCCATTTGGCCTTGGCGTTTTCCTCGGCCGTGGGGATCGTGTTGACGCCGCAGCCGGCAAGGCTGCCGGCCGCCACGGCGACCAAGGCAAAGCGGGGCAGGAAGCGGTTGAAAGCGCGGGACATGGATCGATCCTCGTTGCAGATGCGCAAGAGACATAGCGCGGCATGGTTGCGGATCAAGGGCAGTGCCTTGTCGTTGATCGAACTGTAAACGATTTGCCTGCGCGCTTGCCGCCGGCTGGCGGTGGTGGCAATCATTTGCGATTGTGTGGTTAAGAAGGGGAAATGCGCCGTGGCCATTCTCGAAGAGTTCAAGACGTTCATCGCGCGTGGCAACGTGCTCGACCTGGCGGTCGGTGTGATCATCGGCGGTGCCTTTGGCAAGATCGTCACCTCCCTCACCGAAAGCGTGATCATGCCAGTGGTCGGCTATGTCACGGGCGGGGTCGATTTCACCAAGTATTTCGTGCGGCTGGGGCCGATCCCCGCAACGTTCAAGGGCGATGTCGGCAACTATGCCCAGCTCAAGGCGGCGGGCGTGCCGATGATCGGCTATGGCGATTTCATCACCCAGGCGGTGAATTTCCTGATCGTGGCGTTCATCATCTTCCTGATCGTGAAGGCCGCCAATTCGCTGATCCGCAAGGAAGAAGCCAAGCCCGCCGCGCCCAAGGGGCCGAGCGAGGTGGACCTGCTGATCGAGATCAGGGACGCGCTCAAGGCGAAGGACTGACGCTGGCTGGCGCGCGCCATCTCATGCTCCCCTCCTCTTCAGAGGAGGGGCTGGGGGTGGTGCGAAGCCTTGCGCTATCTTTCCACCACCCCCCGACCCCCTCCTCTGAAGAGGATGGGGAGAGAATGCGGCCGATCCTGGCGCGATTTTTTGCACAGGCTGCGCCGGGCACAGCACCCCCTTCCCAACGCCGCAGGAATCCCTATATGGGGTCGTGCCGGGTTTGACCCGGCTATGGCGATAAACTGCGGCGTGCAATAGACGCAGCGGACCCGGGGGCGGTACCCGGCGGCTCCACCACCTCTCTCGTTCCGGCTTTTTGGGCCAGGCGGGAAAGATGACGGGGCCGAACTAGGATCGACGTGTGTTGAAAAGCGTTGTTTTCGCCCGGGCTGAGTAACCCGTTCAAGGCTCAAAACCAACAAGTGCCAACGACAACGAAGCACTTGCTCTCGCCGCGTAACCTGACGGCCTAACGGCCTGATCTTACAAAGCGAAAGCGCGGCTGGACACGCCGGTCAACAGAAGTGATACCAGCGGCCCGGGGGGTGCCGGGCAACAGAAATCCCCCCACCTCTTTCCGTTTTCCAGCGTTCAGCGGCAGCCCCGCACCGGCTTCAGGCCGGCACGCTTTCGGCTGTGCATTCGGCGGCCGCTTCGCTTTCCTGCCGACGCGCCTGGCTGACCACCCGCGCCTTTTCGCGCCAGCCGGGCCGGGCATAGGCGATCGCCGCCATGGCCACGGCCGCGAGCGAGCCAACCGGGAAGGCGAGCCACAGCGCATCGGCCCCGAGCGAGGGATAGGCGAAGGAATAGAACCCCAGCCGCGCCGGGAACATGGCGATGGCCAGCACAATCAGTGGCGCAATCACCACGCCGCCCGCGCGCATCGTGCCGAACAGCATGATCGTCATCCCGAACAGGATGTAGCTCCAGCTGGCGAGCAACTGGATATGGCGCGCCATGTCTACCGCGGGGCTGGTCGAGCCCAGGAACAGCACCAGGACCGGGCGGTCGAACGCCAGCAGCAGCGCGGTCATCAGGCCGGTGACGGCGAAATTGAGGATCAGGCCAGCGCGCGTGATCCGACCCAGCCGATCGATCAGGCCGGCGCCGATCGCCTGCGCGGCCATGGCGCTGAGCGCGGCGGAAATGGCCATGGCCGGCATCTGCAGATAGGTCCACACCTGCAGCGAGGCGCCATAGGCGGCGCTGACGATCGAGCCTTCGCGGTTGACCAGGCCGAGCATGATGATGCCCGCGCCCGACACGATCAGCATTTGCGCGCCCATCGGCAGGCCCTTGGTGACAATGTAGCGCAGCTCGTCCATGCGCGGCACCAGATAGCCCAGTTCCGCCCCGCGCAGGCGCAGCGGCAGGTTGCGGGCATAGGCATAGATCACCAGCACCAGCATCGAGACATAGGACGAGATCGCCGTGGCCAGCGCCGAACCGGCGATGCCGAGCGCCGGGATCGGCCCCAAGCCGGCGATGAACACCGGGTTGAGCCCGCAATCGAGCACCACCGACACGATCATGAAATAGAGACTGGTCTTGGCGTCGCCCGCGCCGCGCAGGCCCATCGAGATCATCACCGAGATCATCGTTGCCGGCAGCGCCACGAAGATCACGCGCAGATAGGCCAGGGCAAAGCCGAAGATATCGGCCGGGGTCGACATGATGCGCAGCAGCGCCGGGGCGGAGATCCAGCCCACGGTGGCCACGATCATCGCCAGCCCCACGCAAAAGCCCACGGCCGTGCCGAACGTGCGCCGCGCGGCATCGACATTGCCCGCACCGAACGACTGGCCGACCTTGACCGTGGCGGCCATGCCGAACCCGAACACGGCAGCAAAGACCAGGAACATCACCACGTTGGCATTGGCCGTGGCCGCAAGCGCCGAATCGCCCAGCAGGCGCCCGACCCAGATCGCGTTGATCGACCCGTTGAGCGATTGCAGGATATTGCCCACCAGTGTGGGCATCGAAAACAGCAGCAGCGTTTTCAGGATCGGCCCACGCGTGAGATCGCGCGCGCCGGGCCCGCCGGGGGCGGTGTTGCCTTGCGGTCTGGCCATGTGCCTTATTCCTTGCCGCGCAGAGCAGCCAGGGCGGCGAACGGCCCGCTGGCCTCGTCGCCGGCCAGGTTGTGTTCCGCCCGGGCCTTGTCGGCCAGGGGGCCTTCGGCAAAGGGATCGATCGCCAGCGCGAGGCTTTGCGCCACCGCTTCGCCCAGGTCGAACGTCAGCCCGGTATAGGGGATTTCGTCGCAATCGTCGGCAGACAGCTCGATCTCTTCATCCGGTTCGGCCGCGATCTGTGTTTCGGGCACGAAGCGCAGGTGCAGCGGCTCGTCGATCTTGACCGGGAAATCCTCGCCGGAAATCGCGCAGGCCTGGATGATCGCGGCGGTCAGGCGGCCATCGGCGCGCACCACCGGGCCATCGGCGATCAGCTTGACCTGCACTCGCGCAGCATCGATTGCGGTAATGCCAAAGCGCCCGGCCAGACGCCGGCGCGCATCGGCATCGGGTTCCAGCACCAGGGGCGCGTCGCCGATCTGGCGCAGATCGACGATGTAGGAGTATTCGGGGGTATCGCTCATCGTCCAATCTCCGCAGCCAGGACCCGGTCTGCCGGCGCCAGCGCCAGGCCGGCGGCAAAGGCGCGTGCACGGCGGGCAAGGGGCAGGGGGTCTGTGCCCTCGGTCAATGTCATGTTGCGGGCAAGCGCGGCGGCAAAGGCGTCTTCACCCGCTTCCAGCCCGTCGCGATAGGCGCCCAGGCGACCGCCCAGCGTGCTCATCAGCTTGCCCACATGCTTGCCAACCACCAGATCGCCCACGCCGCTTTCGCGCAGCTGGCCGTCCATGTCTTCCACGAAGAGTTCGGTCAACCACACCGATGCCGGGATCAGCCCAGGATCGCGTTCCATGCGCACCAGTACGATGCTGAGCACCAGGGTGATCATGTCGAACCGCCCGGCCACGGTATCGGCCACGCCGCAATCGGCATACCATTCCTTTTCGCGCGCGATTTCCACCACGCGGTGCCACAGCGGGCGGGCGGCATCGCGATCATCGCGGGTCTGGCCCAGCAGACGGGCAAGAAGGGACATGGGGCGGGCATCCTTTGCAAGCGTGGTGGCAGCGCCAGGGCGCGGCCAATTTCAACCGGACGGCGCAAACCGGCACGCCGCCATTGCGGACAACCCGTTTCGCCCCTAAGGCTTGCGCGGATATAGGGCGCTGTGGCGCGAAGGCAAAGTGTGCCTTTGTGCGTGGTGCCAGTGGGGATCGGGCCCATCAGACAGCCCGCATGTCCCGCAAGGGTCGAATTTGGAGTGATCGAATGCGCGAGAATCGGATGGCCCTGAACGGTGCGGCGCGGGTGGCAAAGGCGACGGCGCTGGCTGGTCTGGTCGTGCTGGTCAGCGGCTGCGCCAGTATCCGCGACCATCGCGGGTTCCAGATGGACAAGGCGCTGACCGATTCGGTGCAGCCGGGCGTGGACAACCGCCTGTCGGTGGAACGCGCGCTGGGCCAGGCCACGTTCAAGAGCCAGTTCGGCCCGCAGAGCTGGTACTACGTGTCGATCGATACCCGCCAGAAGCCGTTCAAGCGCCCGCGCACCAGCAGCGAGCAGGTGCTCAAGGTCAATTTCGATCCCGCCGGCAACGTCAGCACGATCGACCGCGTCACGTTGACCCGCGTGCCCACGATCCATCCGGTGCGCGAAGCGACGCCGACGCTGGGCCGCAACCGCAGCTTCTTCCAGGATCTGTTCGGCAATATCGGCTCGGTCGGCGCCATGCCGGGCGGCACCACCGGCCAGGGCCGTGGCCCCGCCGGCTCGGGCCCGAACGGCAGCTGAGCCAGGGCGGCGGCTTGAAAGCCATGCCGGCGATCCCATATCGCCGGCATGGACGATAGCAAGGCGAGCCACGGCCTGGTCCAGTGGCACGGCACCACGATCATCGGGGTGAAGAAGAACGGCCGTACCGTGATTGCGGGTGACGGCCAGGTTTCCATGGGCAACACGGTGATGAAGCCGAATGCGCGCAAGGTGCGGCGCATCGGCGATGGATCGGTGATCGCCGGCTTTGCCGGAGCCACGGCCGATGCCTTTACCCTGTTCGAGCGGCTGGAGCGCAAGCTGGAGCAGCATCGCGGCCAGCTGATGCGCGCGGCGGTGGAACTGGCCAAGGACTGGCGCACCGACAAATACCTGCGCAATCTCGAAGCACTGATGATCGTGGCCGATGCCAGCACGCTGCTGGTCTTGACCGGCAACGGCGATGTGCTGGAACCCGAAGGCGGGATTACCGCGATCGGATCGGGTGGCAACTATGCCCTGGCCGCCGCGCGGGCGGTGGATGCCTATGAAGACGATCCCGAAAAGATTGCCCGCCGCGCCATGCAGGTGGCGGCCGAAATCTGCGTGTTCACCAATGACCGCGTGACGCTGGAAGAAATCTGATGCTCGACAGTCTAACCCCCAAGGCCATCGTCCGCGCGCTGGACGAACATATCGTTGGCCAGGCCGATGCCAAGCGCGCCGTCGCCGTGGCCCTGCGCAACCGCTGGCGCCGGCAGCGCCTCTCGCCCGATCTGCGCGACGAGGTGAGCCCCAAGAACATCCTGATGATCGGGCCGACCGGCTGCGGCAAGACCGAGATCAGCCGCCGTCTGGCCCGCCTGGCCGATGCGCCGTTCGTGAAAGTGGAAGCGACCAAGTTCACCGAAGTGGGCTATGTCGGCCGCGACGTCGAGCAGATCGCCCGCGACCTGGCCGAAGAAGCGATCCGCCTGGAAAAGGACCGCCGCCGCGAAGCCGTACGCGAGGCGGCCAGCAAGGCAGCGATGGACCGCCTGCTCAAGGCCCTGGTGGGCGATGGTGCCAGCGAAGCGACGCGCGAAAGCTTTCGCCAACGCCTGAGCGAAGGCGCGATGAACGACGTGGAAGTGGAAATCGAGGTGGAGGATGCCCCCGCCGCCCCGATGGAAATTCCAGGGCTTGGCGGCAACGTTGGCATGATCAACCTGTCGGACATGATGGGCAAGGCGTTTGGCCGCCAGCCTTTGAAGCGCCGCAAGATGCGCGTGGCCGATGCCTGGGACAAGCTGGTGGACGAAGAGTCCGAAAAGCGCATGGACCAGGATGACGTGGCTCGGGTGGCGCTGCAGAACGCGGAAACCAACGGCATCGTGTTCATCGACGAGATCGACAAGATCGCCGTGTCGGACGTGCGCGGTGGCAGTGTCAGCCGCGAAGGCGTGCAGCGCGATCTGCTGCCGCTGATCGAGGGCACGACGGTTGCCACCAAGTATGGCCCGATGAAGACCGACCATGTGCTGTTCATCGCCTCGGGCGCGTTTCACGTGGCCAAGCCTTCGGACATGCTGCCCGAATTGCAGGGGCGCCTGCCGATCCGCGTGGAACTGAAGGCGCTGAGCGAGGATGACTTTGTGCGCATCCTGGCTGAAACCCGCGCCAACCTGGTGGAACAGTATCGTGCCTTGCTCGGCACGGAGCAGGTCACGCTGGACTTCACGCCCGAAGCGGTGCGCGCGATTGCCCGCACCGCCGCGCAAGTGAACGAGAGCGTGGAGAACATCGGCGCCCGGCGGCTGCAGACGGTGATGGAAAAGCTGCTGGAAGAAGTGAGCTTTGACGCCGAGGATCGCGTCGGCACCACGGTGACGGTGGATGAGGCCTATGTCGCCGATCGCCTGGCGGGCCTAGCCGGTAATGCGGATCTGTCGAAGTATATCCTGTAACGGCGTGGGGGCGGTGGGTTAGTGACCCGCCGCCCCAGCTTCGTTTTTCACCAGCGTGTCGGGGCCGCCGAACACCCGCAACGGATGGCGCAGGGCCAGGAGCAGGACGCCGGCAATCGCCGGGATCGCTGCCGTCACCAGCCAGAACACCGGCGGGCTGACCTGGGTGTACCATCCGCCCATCGGCCCGCTGATCAGGCTGGCCACGGCCACCGAAAGCATTTCCACCCCGATCAGCGTCCCGCGCCAGCGTTCCGGCGCGCGGGTGGCGAAATAGGCGTGCATCACCGGGGCAAAGAACATCGCGCCCAGGTTCGACAGCAGGTGAAACGCCAATGGCAGCCAGATCGGCCCGCGCGTCGCCGTGGGCGACAGGGCAAGCAGAAGCGTGGAAGCGGCAAAGATCAGGCAGCCTGTGGCCAGCTTGGTCAGGCTGTCAGGCTCGGCCTTGCGCGTGGCCTGCCAGCGCCACAGCAGGATGAGCAGCGGCGCTTCGACCGCCGGGGCCAGCCCATCGAGCGATTGTAGCCAGGGGATCGGCACGGCAAACGTGCCCACGGTCATGGCGATATGGTCGCGCACCCACAGGCTGTAGACGTTCCACACCTGCGCCTGCGCGGTCCAGAATGCGACGCTGAACGGCCAGACCATGGCGAGCAGCCAGACATTGCGCTTTTCCGGCCCGGTGAGCGGCACCGCCGGGCCGGAAAAGCGCGGCGGCACCTGCGGCGGCAGGTGGCGCGATCCGGCCAGATACCAGATCAGGCCGGCCAGCATGCCCCCGCCCGCCACGGCAAACCCGGCATGCCAGCCATAGTACTTGGCCATCGTGCCGCTGGCGATTGGGGCAATGAACGCACCGACATTGATGCAGAACGTATAGACCTGGAAGGCATCGCCCAGCCGCCGGTCGCCCGCTGCATAGAGCGCGCGGATCTGCGGCATCAGGTTGCCGCGCAGCAGGCCGGCACCGATCACCAGCAGGACCAGCGCCACCAGGAACGTGGCATCGAACGCCATGGCGAAATGCCCGGCCGTCATCGTCAGGGCGCCCAGGCTGACCGCAGCACGGCGGGTCATCACCTTGTCACCGATCCAGCCGCCGACCAGCGGCAGGAACGTGATCGCCGAGAAATAGAGCGCGAAAGTCTGCGTGGCGAGTTGCGTCACGCTCATCGGGCCGAACACATGCTCCAATCCGGCGCGATAGCTGGCAAAGCCGACGACATGCTCCACCCGTCCGGGCAGCAGCAGTTCGCCGGTCATGTAGAGCACCAGCATGGCGACCATGCCATGCCAGGAAATGCGGTCCCACAACTCTGTGCCGGCCAGCACCCACAGCCCGCGCGGGTGATCGAGCCAGTTGCGCCTTGCGGTCTCGGGAGAAGGGATGGCGTCGGGACTGGCGATGGGTTCCATGGCCGCCGGTGGTGCCGCCAAACACGCGGGCTGGCAAGCGGCGGCGGCCATGGTAAAACCCGGCCATGCATGAAACGCCCGACAACCGCCCGATCTATCGCCTGCTCACCGGCAAGGACGACCGCGCCTTTTGCGAGCGCGTGTCAGAGGCCCTGTCCCAGGGCTGGCGCCTCTATGGCTCACCGTCGATGACCTATGACGGCGGCATGGACTGCATCAAGGTGGCGCAGGCCGTGGTGTGGCACGGGGCCGATGTGGTGAAGTGACGGATTCGCTTGAGGTAAAAGAAAACTTTGTAAAATCAGCTCTATACTCCCCTCCTCTTTAGAGGAGGGGCTGGGGGTGGTGAGAAGCCTTGCGCTGCGCATCCACCACCCCCAGACCCCCTCCTCTGAAGAGGAGGGGGAGAAAAGAGCCTTACTCTGCCGCCTCGCCCAGTTCCTCGCTTTCGGCGGCCTGGCGCGCCCACATTTCGGCGTAGAGCCCGGCGCGGCGCAGCAGATCGGCGTGGCTGCCCTGTTCGGCCAGGCGGCCCTGGTCGATCACCAGGATCGTGTCGCTATCGGCGATGGTCGACAGGCGGTGTGCGATCGACAGCGTGGTGCGATTGGTGGCTACGTCGCGCAGCGTGCCGAGGATATCCTGTTCGGTGCGGGTATCGAGCGCGCTGGTCGCTTCATCGAACAGCAGGATCGGCGGGTTTTTCACCAGCGTGCGGGCAATCGCCACGCGCTGCTTTTCCCCGCCTGACAGCTTGAGCCCGCGTTCGCCCACCTCGGTATCCAGCCCCTGGGGCAGGCGGGCGATGAAATCGCCGATCGCCGCACCGCGCGCCGCTGCGGCCACATCATCGGGCGTGGCGCCTTCGCGGCCATAGGCGATGTTGTAACCGATGGTATCGTTGAACAGCACCGAATCCTGCGGCACGATGCCGATCGCCGCGCGCAAGCTGGCCTGCGTGACCGTGGCGATATCCTGCCCATCGATCAGGATGCGGCCCGACAGCGGATCGTAAAAGCGGAACAGCAGGCGGCCGATAGTGGACTTGCCCGCGCCCGAAGGCCCGACGATGGCCACGCGGCTGCCGGCCGGAACTTCGAACGAGAGGCCATGCAGGATGGTGCGATCGGGATCATAGCCGAACACGACATTGTCGAACGTGAGCGATGGCCGGCGCACGACCAGTGCCGGGGCGCCGGGCTTGTCGGCCACTTCCACGTCGGTATCGATCAGTCGGAACATCTCGGCCATGTCGATCAGCCCCTGGCGGATCGTGCGATAGACCATGCCCAGCATGTCGAGCGGGCGGAACAGCTGCGTCAGGTAGGTCTGCACGAACACCAGCTGGCCAGCGGTGAACTGGCCATGCCACCAGCCCCACACGGTGTAGGCCAGCGCACCGGCCATTAGCAGGTTGACCACCAGCGCCTGCGCGATGTTGAGCAGGCCAAGGCTGTTTTCGCTGGCAACGGCCGCATCGGCATAGGCGCGCGCGGCCTGGCCATAGCGGGCTTCCTCGCGCTTTTCGGCGCCGAAATACTTGACCGTTTCGTAGTTGAGCAGCGAATCCACCGCGCGCGACAGCGCCTGCCCATCGAGCCGGTTCATCCGCTCGCGCAAGTGGCTGCGCCATTCGGTGATCGTGCGCGTGACCCAGATATAGGCCGCCACCGCCACGGCCGTTGCTGCCACCAGCCCCCAGCCAAAGGTGATCCAGAAGATCACCGCGACAACGATCAGTTGCAGGATTGTGGGGGCGATGTTGAACAGCATGAAATAGAGCATCGTATCGATGCTCTTGGTGCCGCGCTCGATCGTCTTGGTCACCTCGCCGGTGCGGCGTGCCAGGTGAAAGCGCAGCGACAGGCGGTGCAACTGGGCAAAGACATGCTCTGCCAGCGAACGCGTGGCATCCTGGCCCACGCGTTCGAATACGATGTTGCGCAGGTTGTCGAACGCCACCCCGGCAAAGCGCCCGGCGGCATAGCCCAGCACCGTCCACATGGCCAACATGCCCAGGCGCGGCCCGGACGTGTTCATGGCGTCGACCGCCCATTTCAGCAGATAGGGCAGGTAAAGCTGCACCCCGGTGGAGGCGAGGATGAACACGCACGCCACCACGATGCGCCAGCGCAGGCCGGGATTATCGGCCGGCCAGAGATAGGGAAGAAAGCGCTTGAGCGTGTGCCAGCCATCGTGACGGGCACCGGGGGCATTTGGTTTTTCGGGCGGCATCGCCTTCACATAGGCATTTTGCCGGCAGATGCCACCTGCTGTTTGCCAGCAATCAGCGCGCGGCCAGCGCCTGTGGCGCGGCTGGCGTGAAATCGAACATCACCCGGCGCCGGGCAAAATCGATCCCCACCTTCTGGAACGCGCTCAAATCGCGCATGCCCAGCAAAAGCGCGGGGCGGCGGCTAAGCTTGAGGTGGGCAAAGGCGGGGGCATCGGCAAACGCGAAGGTCAGGTTGCGGATATCCATGCCGCCGATCCGCATCACGCGCGCCTGGCCGACGTCGGCCGTGATGACCTGTCCGGTCACCGCGATCAGGCGGGCCTGTTGCTCGCCCTGCCGGCGGTTGAGCGCGCGCTGCAGGGCGCGGTTGCCGATCGAGGTATCCGATCCGGTATCGATCATCACATCGGTGCGCACGCCATCGACCATGGCTTCGGTCATGATCAACTGACCCGAACGGCGGCGCGCGGTAACGACGATGTCATAGCTGTCGGCATGCGGCGCATCGGGCGCGGCATTGCCGATCATCATGCGGTGCGCGGCAAAATCGATCGTCACGCGCTGGTCCTGCAGCCCATCGAGGCCGACAATGCCCTCAGCCTCCAGGTCGTGCCCGTCCACCAACGGTGCTTCCAGCCCGGAAAAGCGCCGGGTGCCAAGCGACATTTCGGCCACGGTGACCAGGTCCACGTCTTCCAGGCCAGCGACGCTCACCAGCGTGGCGCGGCCACTGGGCGCCAGGCCGAGCGCCTGTGCTGTCTGCCGCGTCAACACCGTGCGTTCTGCGCCGGTATCGACCATGAAGGCAAAGGGCCCGGCACTGCCGATCGTGACCGGCACGGTGAGTCGGGTGCGCGCATCCTGGCCGAGGTGGATTTCTTCCATCGGGGGTAGGCCATCGGCCGTGGCAGGTTTCGGTGCGGCAACCAGGGGCGCCGCAGTCAGCGGGGTGGTTTGCGCAGGTTGCGCGGACACCGGCAGGGCCGCCGCCATCAAGGCCAGCGGGCCCAGCGTGCCGGCAACCTTTTGGGCCAGCATCAACATCGTCAGGTTCCTCTCCGCCCAGCAGGTTACGCCTGGTTGGACGGCAGCGCCATTGCTATTTTCAACTGCGCAGGCCCGGATCGAACGGAAACGGGATATTCACCACCGTATCACGGCGAAACCGGTTGCTTTCGCCAAGGCAGCGCCGCGACGATTTCACCCAGCAGGCCCAGCACTTCGTCAAGCAGGGGGTGGCGCGTCAGCCGCATGACGACAAGCCAGCACAGGATGCCTGCTGCCACCATGGCAAAGACCTGGCCCAGCCCGCACGCGCCTGGCCCGGCCCATAGCGCATAGCTTGCCAGCAGCGGCGCCACCGCAGCCAGGGTGACTGCCAGGCTCTGGCCATAGATGCGCGCCAGACTCGACCAGGAAAAATCCAGCATCGCCCGCATGAACGGGGCATAGATCACCATCCAGATCAGCCCATGGACAAAGCGTGAGATCGCCACCGCCACCAGGCCAAACGGCGCGGCGGCAATGATCAGGCCCACCGACAGCACGGTTTCCACGATGTTGCGGTGGATCAGCCCGCGCTTGCGCCCCAGCAGCAGCGGCAGATCGGCATTGAGCGGCAGCGAGATATAGCACAGCTGTGCCAGCGCCACCCACAGCAGCAGTGGCGCGGCGGCCAGCCAGCGCTCGCCATAGAGCGCCTGGATCAGTGGCTGCGCCAGCGTGGCGATGCCGGCCATGGCCGGCCAGGTCACGCCGGTATAGGCGGCGACCACGCGCAGATAGGGCGGCCCCAGCGGATCGCCCTGGTCGCGCACCCGGCGGAACGCGGGATAGAACACGCCGGTCACCGCGCCCGCCACCAGCATGCGCAGTTGCAGGGCCAGGCCCGAAGCGCGCGCGAACAGCCCGACGGCGGTGTTGTCGATCAGCCGCCCGATCACCAGTTCGGGCGCCCGCGCGGTGATCGAATAGCAGGTGGACAGCACCGAATTGGTGCCGCCCAGTTCCAGCACCGGCCGTGCCCCCTTCAGCCGCAGCGGCCAGGGCACCATCACGCCGGCGCGCCACTGGCTCACCACCAGGCGCGCGCCCTGCTGGGCAAAGGCGCCCCAGGCCAGTGCCAGCGCGCCATGACCGAGCACCGCCAAAGTCACCGCCGTGGCGGCGTTGGCGATCGACGATCCCACCTCGATCATGGTGTTGGACTTGTAGTCCATGCGCCGCTGGCAGGTCGCCTGCGGCACGATCGACAAGGGCACCAAGAGATAGGACGATGCCACCACCAGCAGCACCGGCAGAAGCGCAGGATCGTTGTAGAACCGCGCCACCGGCACGGCGCTGGCAAGCGCCAGCAGTGCGATGCCCCAGGCAAAGACCACCGAGATGGTAAACGCGGTCTGCAGCTTTTCCGGCGTCAGGTCGCGCTCGCCATTGACATAGCGCGCCACCCCGAAGTCCTGCAGGAAGGCGACGATCGTGACCGCGGCAAAGGCGATCGAAAACAGCCCCAACTGCGCCGGCGTGATGAACCACCGGGCCAGAACAACGCTGGTGGCGAACTGAATCGCGAAAGAGGCGTATTGCGACACCAGCGCCCAGGCCGCCGCCGTGCGCACCGACATTTCGGGCGCCGGGCTGCCGGTGGCCGGATGGGGCCGCCGGGGCGTGTCGCGCTTCGCCGTCATGCTGCTTGCCGCGCCAGGGCGATCGCGGTCTGCACGGCACGCAGCGGATGCCCGGCTTTCAGCAGGCGGATCGCGGTGCGCCACAACCGTGCCCTGGGGGCGCCATCGGCGATATGGCCCAACAGCACGGGCCAGGCCTCGCCTGCCAGGCGCTCGGGCGCATAGAGCAAGCGATCGATCATCCGCTGCCGCACATAGGCGGCGCTGCCTGCGCCAAACAAGGTATCGAGTTCGCCCATCTCGGGTAGGGCGGAAAGCTCCGCGATCGGGTCGCTTCCGGTTCGCGCCCGCGCGCCATGCGCCAGCCAGGCAATCGCGGCATTGCGCGCCTGGGCCACGACATGGCGCGAACTCACCTGGCCGGGCGTGATGCGATAGGCCAGCAGGCACTCTGCCAGGTTGGCCATGCGCGTCTCGCTCGCCAGGCGCAGCCACAGGTCATAGTCTTCCGCGTGGATGAACACTTCGCGATAGCCGCCTGCCGCGCGCACCAGATCGGTGCGCACCATGACGGCGCTGTGGCACAGGATCGGCCCGTGCTCCAGCGCGGCCAGAATGGCGGCATGATCGTGCGGGCGCTGGATCGGCGGGTTCGGCGCCGGGGCGCCGGTCTCGTCGATGAACGTAGTCTCGCAAGCGACCAGCCCGTGGTCGGGATGCTCTGCCAGGAACGCCACCTGACGCGCCAGGCGTTCCGGCATGCAGATATCGTCGGCATCGAAGCGGGCGACCAGCGGGGCGCGGGCCTGCGCGAACAACTGGTTGAGGCTGCGCACCAGGCCCTGGCGCGGCATCGCGATCGGCCGCACGCGCGGATCGCGCGCAGCATAGGCCTGGGCAATCGCCAGGCTATCGTCGGTCGATCCATCATCCAGGATCAGGAATTCGAAATCGCCAAAGGTCTGCGCCAGCACGCTCTCGATCGCCGGGCCCAGGGTTTGCGCCGCGTTGTACACGCTGGTGGCCACGGTGACGGCCGGTGCGGAAGAGGGGGAGGCAGGAATGGCGGGCATCTTTGCAAAAGGAGTAGGGGATGGTGGGGCAAGCAGGCCGGGCATGGTCACTGCTCGCTATCGAGATAGCTGGGAGACGCTGCGCCGCGCGTGCCGCCACGGCGATGGGCGCGGCGGCGCCAGCGCAGCATAGGCGCGGCCAGCCCCGGCAGCCAGTGCCACAGCGCTAGGGCCAACTGCCACATCGGGCCACCCATATGGCCGTTCAGCCGCGTGCCGATCTGGCGCAGGTCCGCCAAGCCCGAACGCGCCTGGCCGGCGACGATGCGATCGATGGCTTCCTCGAATGCCAATGCATCGCGCGTGTCGTTCATCAAGCGCTCGACCGTGGCAATGTCCGGCGCGCCAGGCGGTAGGCTGGCGCGGGCCTTGCTCTGCACTTTCAAGCTTCCGCGCAGCAGGCGAAGCGCCTGGGCGGATGCGGAACCGGCGCGAACGCGGTATTCGCATAGCACCGCGTCGACATAATGCGCTTCGCCGCCCAGCGCCATGAGCCGCACCCACAGGTCGAGATCTTCGGCATGGGTCATGGTTTCGTCAAAGCCACCCACGGCCAGGCAATCGGCGCGGCGAAAGACCGAGCCGATATAGACATTGAACGAGCGGTCGAGCACGCCAAGCCAGGTGCCGCGCGTGCTCTGGAGGTGCTCCACGCAATAACGCTCTCCTGCCACGGCGCCGAACATGCGGGCATTGCAGGTGGCGAGGCGCAGGCCAGGATCGGCCTCCAGCAACGGCACCATGGTTGCGAGGTAAGCCGGTCGGAACAGGTCATCACCATCGAGCAGGGCAATCAGCGGCGCGGTACTGGCGGCAATCGCGGTGTTGCGCGCGGCCGAGACGCCGCGGTTTTCGGTGCGGCACAGGCGGATGCGCGGATCGGACCGGAACGGCGCGAGCGCACCGGCCACCGCCGGATCGCCATCATCCACCACGATCGCTTCCCACGCGGTCATGTCCTGGCGCTGCAGCGATGTCAGTGCCTCGCCCAGGAACGCCGCCACGCCAAAGCCCGGCAAGATCACGCTGACGCGCGCGGGCGTGCCATCAGGCGGAAGAGGCGGGGCGAGTGGGGCGACCATTGATGCGGGCTTATTCCGTGCGGGTTTAAGGATTGGCTTACAATGGCCCAAAGAATCAGGAGAATCACGGAATGTCGGCGCCATCTGGCCACAAGGGCAGGCTAACGCGATCGAGGGGCACCAACGTGCGTGAAAAAACGCGTTCTTTTCCAATGGGTTCCAAAGATTTTGAAACAAAATTGCAAAACGTCGTTGACGCCTGCGCTGCCCGTCCATATATGCCGCTTCACCG
>NZ_LJHO01000019.1:0-40190 GCF_001295765.1 Novosphingobium sp. AAP1
CGCCTAACACGTCGTAATGACAGGGTGAGTTCCCTTCTCCCGAGCTTATTGCCCCATCGCGCCGCCGCTCAAATGCTAATGGATTTCCATCGGTAAGAATTCGTCCTTCGCCTGAATACCCATCAGTGATCTCATCCCATTGCCGCAGGAACGAAGCCAAATCGTCTCCGGGCACGACGAATGTATCTTTCCGCAGAACCTGACCCGCTGGTGTTGTGATGATCACTTCTCCAATGCTTCCTGGGCCTGTCTCAGAAAGCGATATTGCGAACCATCTCTTGCCGAACGACGGCATAGCAGCAAACTGAAGACTGCTTGCCGCTTTGGGATTCTGCAATCGCGCCAGCAAGGCGTGAGCGTCGGTCAACACCGGATTGCTTGCATCAAATAGCAACGGCCGCAGGTGGGTTCGGTTGAATTGAGCGAGCCGATGCTCTTCCCACAAGAGGACTAGAGCTGAACTGATTGCGATAAGCGCAAAAAGCGCCGCAATTGTAAATGCGTCACGCTTTATCCAGGGCCAGAGCGCCCGCTTCATCTGAGCTGGTTGGCAGGGTTAGAGGCCACCGCAATAGCACCGTGTCGCGAAGAGCCGTATTCTTCCCAAACTACCCAATAACTGCCCCGTCCGAACAGCACAAAGCCCAATCCGCCATCTCACCCACACAGCGGCCGCCCACTCCCTACTTCCAGATGCAGGTGATCGCGGTGCGCCGCGTTGTAATCGGGGCTGAGTACGGTGTTGAAGCGCTTGCATGCGCTGGTGTGGATGGCGCGCAGAAAGGCGCGGATTTGGGGGTCTTCGTCGCGCCAGTCGCGCAGTACGGTGACGCGGCGGCCATCGGCCAGCAGGAAGCCGGAAATGTCGATGGCGTTGGCGGTGGCGTGCGCGGAGCGGCGCGCGGTGCCGGCCACGTTGCGGCAGTTGTAGCTGCCCATCGTCTCAATCTTGACCAGCGGGCTGCCCAGAATCTGTTGTGCGGCGCGGTCCACGCCAAACCGTGCCCAGCCTTGCAGGGCGCTGGCCAGTTGGCACGTCACGGGCCCGGCATTGGCCAGGCCCAGTTGCGTGCTGTCGCTGCGCAGATAGGCCAGGCGCACGCTGCCGAGTGTGCTGCACCCGGCGCCATAATACTGATCGGGTACCGGCACATAGCCGATCGCGTTCTGGCGCAGCGAAACCATGCAGGCGCGCGTGGCGACCGAGCTTGGCACGGGCTGGACGACCGGGTGCGAGACCATGCGCGCCGAAACCGAGCGGGCGGGCCGGCGTGGGCCGCGTGGGGCATCGACACAGCCGGCGAGGGTAACCACCGGCAGCATGGCCCAGGCAAGAAGAACGCGTCGTGCCATAAGGTTAAGCCTGACGCAGTCTTGGTTACTGCAGGGTAAATGGAAAGCCCGCAGATGCGCGTTGCCGCAGTTTTTGCGACGAACCGCGCAGCAGCATGCCGGCGCAGCATTTTTTGCAGGGTCGATTGACAACCCGGCTGGCGTCCTTAGAAGCGGCGCCGGGCCACGCGGTCCCAACGCCGCGCGTGCTCTCTGTGAGGAGAGTCTACATGACTGTTGGTATTCCCGCCGCAAAGCCGGCGCGTCCTTTCTTTTCCTCGGGTCCGTGCGCCAAGCCGCCGGGGTATTCTCTGGACAAACTCGCCACCGAATCGCTGGGTCGCTCGCACCGTGCCAAGATCGGCAAGGCGCGCCTCCAACTCGCCATCGACCTGATGCGCGACGTGCTGCAACTGCCTGCCACCCACCGCATCGGCATCGTGCCCGGTTCCGATACCGGCGCGTTCGAAATGGCGATGTGGACCATGCTGGGCGCCCGCGGCGTGACCACGCTGGCCTGGGAAAGCTTTGGCGAAGGCTGGGTTACCGACGCGGTCAAGCAATTGAAGCTGGAGCCCACCGTGCTCCGCGCCGATTACGGCCAGCTGCCTGATCTGTCCAAGGTCGATTTCGCCGATGACGTGCTGTTCACCTGGAACGGCACCACCAGCGGCGTGCGCGTGCCCGATGGCGAATGGATCCCTGACAATCGCGAAGGCCTGACCTTTGCCGATGCGACCAGCGCGGTCTTTGCCTATGACATTCCATGGGACAAGATCGACGTGGCGACCTTCTCGTGGCAGAAGGTGCTGGGCGGTGAAGGCGCGCACGGCGTACTGATCCTCGGCCCCCGTGCGGTCGAACGCCTCGAAACCTATACGCCGGCCTGGCCGCTGCCCAAGGTGTTCCGCCTGGTTTCCAAGGGCAAGCTTGCCGAAGGCGTGTTCAAGGGCGAAACCATCAACACGCCTTCGATGCTGGCGGTGGAAGACGCGATCTTCGCGCTGGAATGGGCCAAGTCGGTCGGTGGTCTCGACGGCCTCAAGGCGCGCTGCACGGCCAACGCCCATGCGCTGGACAAGATCGTTGCCGAACGCAGCTGGCTCGGCCATCTCGCAGTCGATAGCGGCATCCGCTCGCGCACCTCGGTGTGCCTGACCGTCGAAGGGGCTGACGCTGACTTCATCAAGAAGTTTGCCGGCCTGCTCGAAAAGGAAGGCGCCGCCTTTGACATCGCGGGCTATCGCGATGCCCCCGCTGGCCTGCGCATCTGGTGCGGCGCCACGGTGGACACCGCCGATGTCGAAGCGCTCGGCCCCTGGCTCGACTGGGCCTATGCCCAGCTGACGGCCACTGCCGAAGCCTGATTTTCCAGCGGATCAACATTCTCGCGTCACCCCGGACTTGATCCGGGGTCCCGCTGTCCTTTTGCGACAGCACTACGCTCAAGAAGCGGGATGCCGGATCAAGTCCGGCATGACGGAAGAATGAAACAGCCAATCCCCATTCCTGCCGGCATTCCCGGCATGCGCCGTGTCATCTGGCGCACCCCATGGAGCAAAGACCATGACCAAGCCCAAGGTTCTGATTTCCGACAAGATGGACCCCAACGCTGCCCGCATTTTTGAAGAGCGCGGCTGCGACGTTGACGTGATCACCGGCAAGACGCCCGAAGAATTGAAGGCGATCATCGGCCAGTACGATGGCCTGGCGATCCGTTCGTCGACCAAGGTGACCAAGGAAATCCTGGAAGCTGCGACCAACCTCAAGGTTGTCGGCCGCGCCGGGATCGGCGTCGACAACGTCGATATTCCGGCTGCGTCGGCCAAGGGCGTGGTGGTGATGAACACCCCGTTCGGCAATTCGATCACCACGGCCGAACACGCCATCGCCCTGATGTTCGCGCTTGCCCGCCAGCTGCCCGAGGCCGATCTTTCGACCCAGGCCGGCAAGTGGGAAAAGAACCGCTTCATGGGCGTGGAAGTGACCGGCAAGACCCTCGGCCTGATCGGCGCGGGCAACATCGGCTCGATCGTTGCCAGCCGCGCGCTCGGCCTCAAGATGAAGGTCGTTGCCTTCGACCCGTTCCTCACGCCCGAGCGTGCGGTGGAAATGGGCGTGGAAAAGGCTGACCTCGATACCCTGCTGGCCAAGGCAGACTTCATCACGCTGCACACCCCGCTGACCGACCAGACGCGCAACATCCTCTCGGCCGAAAACCTGGCCAAGACCAAGAAGGGCGTGCGCATCGTCAACTGCGCGCGCGGTGGCCTGGTCGATGAAAAGGCGCTGAAGGAACTGCTCGATTCCGGCCATGTCGCCGGCGCCGCGCTCGACGTGTTCGAAACCGAGCCGGCCAAGGACAGCCCGCTGTTCGGCACGCCCAACTTCATCTGCACCCCGCACCTGGGCGCTTCGACCACCGAAGCCCAGGTCAACGTGGCGCTGCAGGTGGCCGAACAGATGGCCGATTTCCTGGTCACCGGCGGCGTCACCAACGCGCTCAACATGCCTTCGCTCTCGGCCGAGGAAGCGCCCAAGCTCAAGCCCTACATGGCGCTGGCGGAAAAGCTCGGCACCCTGGTGGGCCAGCTGGCGCACGACAACCTCGCCAAGATCGCCATCGAGGTGGAAGGCGCTGCTGCCCAGCTCAACCAGAAGCCGATCACCGCAGCCGTGCTCACCGGCGTGATGAAGCAGTATTCCGACACCGTGAACATGGTCAACGCGCCGTTCCTGGCCAAGGAACGCGGGCTTGACGTGCGCGAAGTGCGCCATGATCGCGAAGGCGAATACCGCACCCTGGTGCGCGTCACCGTCTCGACCAGCCAGGGTGACCGCTCGGTGGCCGGCACGCTGTTCGGCAACGGCCAGCCGCGCCTGGTGGAAATCTTCGGCATCGGCATCGAAGCCGATCTCGACGGCGACATGCTCTATATCGTCAACACCGACGCGCCGGGTTTCATCGGCTCGATCGGGACGCTGCTCGGCACCGCCGGCATCAATATCGGTACGTTCCACCTCGGCCGCCGCGAAGCCGGTGGCGAAGCGGTGCTGCTGCTCTCGGTCGATAGCCCGGTCAGCGAAACCGTTCTCGCCCAGGCGCGCGAAATCCGGGGCGTGCGCCTGATCAAGGCGCTCAAGTTCTAATTGCTTTGGGCGGCCCGCCGCGCGCGGGCCAAGGCCTGAAAGGCAGGAAAGGGCGGTGCCTTGCGGCGCCGCCCTTTTTGCGTCAGGTCCGCAGCCATGCGCACGCTCGACAACATCGTCTCCGATCGCGGTTCGAAATATGCCGTGTCCGGCGCGCCCTGTGGTTCGGCGGAAGAGGCGCGCGCCTTGGTGGAGCAGCTCAAGACCATCAAGAAATTCGCGAAGGCCACGCACAATACCTGGGGCCTGCTGTGCGCGGCCGGGCCGATCAAGCAGGACGATGGCGAAAGCGGGGCGGGCATGGTGATCCTGCGCATGCTGGAGCGCGAGGGACTGCGCGATCATCTGGTGATCGTGACGCGCTGGTATGGCGGAAAGCATTTGGGCGGTGATCGTTTCCGCCATGTGCAGACGGCAGTGCGGGCCTATCTGGACAGCCTGTGATCGAGGGCGCATCACGTGCCCCGGACCTTTGCACGCCGCCGGCCGTTTACCTGTCACACGCCGATCAAGGACACTGCATGACCAGCACCACTACCGTTCCGTCGCCTGCCGCCTGGCTGGCGCCGATGCTCCCCTTGTGGAACCAGCAGATGATGCTGGGCAGCGAGGCGGCCCTGGTCATTGCGCGGCGGATGTGGCTGCTGGCGCTGGCCGATCCGCGCGCAGCGTCTGAAAGCCAGCGCATGGTGACGGAAAAGGTGGAAACGCTGGGCCAGGTGTGGTGGGATTTGGCGCTGGCCCCCTCGCGCGCACTGCTGGCGGGAAAAGCCCTGCCAACGCCGCATGGGGAAGCACGACGCGTGGTGCAGACCTATCGACGCAAGGTGCGCGCCAACCTGCGCCGCCTTTCGCGCTGAACGTTCAGCGCTGGCGTGCTGCCTTGACCAGAGCCCAGCCCATGGCCCCGCTAAGCGCCATCGCCAGGGCAAGGCCTGTGGCGGCGCCCCACTCTGCGCCACTGCGCCCGGCGTAGAGTCCCCCGGCGATCAGGCCGAGAATGGGGAAGATCAACAGGGCAAGGCAACCGATCGCAACCATGGCTTGCCCCGTGCCTTGCCCATCATGAACTTTGCCTGAGCCGCCTTTACCGGGGCGGCGGGCTGCGCGGTCAGGCGACCATCGCGCGCAGGGCTTCAAAGCAAGCGCCATCGATCGCCTTGCCCACTTCGGCTTCCATGACCGCCAGGGCGCGGTCCACCGGCATGGCGGCGCGATAGGGGCGATCGGCGGTGAGCGCGTCATAGAAATCGGCCACACTGATGATCCGCGCCTCGGTGGCGATCAGGCTCTGGTTCAGACCGAGTGGATAGCCCTTGCCATCCAGCCGTTCGTGATGCGCGCCGGCAATGGCGGCCATGTCGCGCAACGGGCCGATGCGCGAGAGGATGGCGGTGGTGTGGCTGGCATGGCTGCGCATCTCCACCCATTCCCCATCGTCAAGCTTGCCTGGCTTTTCCAGCACGCGGCTCGACACGGCCAGTTTGCCAACGTCATGCAGGACGGCGGCCCGGCGCAGCGCGCCCAACTCGGTTTCAGCCACGCCCACCGCACGCCCGAGCGCCGTGGCATAGCGGCCCACCCGGCAGGAATGGCCGCCGGTATAGGGGCTCTTGGCGTCGATCACCGCGCCAAAGGCATCGGCGATATCGTCGAGATAGGCTTCGTCCACCGTGACACGGGCTTCGACCGGCTCCATCGCCTGGACATGCAGTTCCAGCGCGGGATCGTTGCAATCGCTCCAGAATCCGGGACTGGCGCTGACCGCTACGAACGCATCGACCAGTTCGGGATCGAGCCAGGTGCCGCGCCGCGCCCGCACTTCGGCCAGCGCCGCCTCGGGCCCGGCGGCCATCTGGAACACATCGGCGATCTGCGCCAGCAGGGCGAGCCGCGCGGGCAGGGGAATGGCGTGTCCGGCCAGGCCCAGCGGCTTGCCACCGCCATCCCAGTGTTCGTCCAGGGCGGCAATGGCACCAGCGACGCTTTCGGGAAAGCGCAGTTGCCGCGCGATTGTGGCGCCACGGGTGCAGCGGGTCTGGATCAGGTCGGTGGCGATGCGGCTGCCATCGCGCAGGATCGTGGCGATCGCGCGCATGCGCGCTGGCAAGGGCTCGCCCGCGCCCGTGCGGCGAAAGACAAAGCCCAGCGTCGGGCCCAGGCCCTGGCCGATCAGCTTGAACGCCTGCTTGAACGCGCGATCGTCGGCCAGATAGAGCTGGGCAATGCGCGCGGCATTGCTGGAACAGCCCAGATCCTTGAGCAGCGTGGCATAATAGATGGTGCGCCGATCTGCCGGCGACAGGCCCAGCGCCACGGCGATCTGGCTGGCGATCCAGCACGCGCGCAGCGAATGGCCGGCCGGCTGCCCCTCGGTCAGATCGAGCGCATAGGAGAATGCGCCGAGGATCTCGCTCAGCGATGTCGTGGCCACGGCTGGCGTGGCGCACGCGAATTCTTGCGCGAAAGCATGGCGCATCGGACGACCCCTGTTCTTTTTTGTCTCCAAATTGGTGACATGATTCGCGTTAAGGTCGCGTTGCCGTGTCTGTGCCCATTCGGGCGATGCCGCACAGAAAGAGGGATGGCCGTTTTCGGCCGCCCCCCCGGGTTCCAATTGTATTTGCTCGAATTTACCAGTTCACGCTGATACGGGTGTGAAGAAAGCGCCCGTTGAACCCGAATGGCGAAAAGAATGGAAATGCCACCCCGCCGCGGGTGCGCGGGCAGGTGAGCGCGCAGGTTCGCCTGCACCAGGTCCGAATAGCTATCGAGCAGGTCGTAGCGTATTTCCAGATCGGTGATCGCGTTGCGCTGTAATGATATCGCCCGCGGCGGCACCTGCCGCCTGAATCACGTTGCCGTCATGCGGTACGTGAGGCGTGGCGCTCAGCTTGCCACCGGCCCATCCAAGCGTGCCCACCGCCTTATTCGTGGGGCTGGAGGCGGGACAGGCGCGGGGCGTGGCTTTTTCCCTACCCGGCGCAGGCCAATGCCGCTAAAGGCCCGGGCCATGGACACCCGCGATCCCGATCTCCTGCCCGCCGATCTGCTTCCCGAAGGCCTGGAAGACCGCCTGCCGCGCGCGGCGGCCGCCGCCACGCGCGTGATGCGCACGATCCATGGCGTGATGGAAGGCCATGGCTATGACCGCGTGCTCCCGCCGATGATCGAGTTCGAACGCTCGCTCGCCAGCCGCATGGCCGGGATCAGTTCGCGCCGCATGTTCCGCTTCGTCGATCCGCAATCGCTGCGGATGATGGCGTTGCGCAGTGATATCACCCCGCAGATCGGCCGCATCGCTGGCACCCGCCTGGCCGCCGCGCCGCGCCCGCTGCGCCTGTGCTATGCCGGGCAGGTCGTCACCATCAAGGGCGACGGGCTCGATCCCGCGCGCGAAAAGCTGCAGTGCGGCGCTGAAGTGATCGGGGCGGACAACGTCGCCGCCGCCGCCGAAGTGGTCGCCGTGGCGATCGAGGCGCTGCAGGCCGCCGGCGCCACCGGCGTCAGCGTCGATTTTACCCTGCCCGATCTGGTTGATACCCTGGCGGACAAGGCCTTGCCCCTCGCCCCCGGGCAGATCGACGCCGTGCGGCGCGAACTCGATACCAAGGATGCCGGCGGCCTCGTCGATGCCGGTGGGCAGGCCTATGTGCCGCTGCTCTATGCCACCGGCGATTTCGACACTGCGATCGAAAAGCTGGCGGCGATCGATGCCGGTGGCGCGCTTGCCGGGCGCATCGCTGCGCTGCGCGGGATCGCTGCGCGGCTCGATGGGCGTGCCCGCCTGACGCTCGATCCGTCCGAACGCCATGGCTTTGAATACCAGTCATGGTTCGGCTTCGTGCTCTATGCCGATGGCGTGCGCGGCGCGCTGGGGCGGGGCGGCACCTATCGCATCGCCGCGCCCGATGGCGGCGCGGGCGAGGTGGCAACCGGCTTTTCGCTCTATCCCGATGCGCTGATTGATCTGATCGCCAGTGCCGAAGCGCCGGCCGAAAAGCTGTTCCTGCCGCTGGGCCACGATCGCACGGCGGCCGCGCGGCTGCGCGCTATCGGCTGGCGCACCGTCGCCGCACTCGACGCCGGCGACGAACCCGCGGCCCTGGGCTGCACCCACGTTCTGGTGGCAGATGGCCCGGTCGCCATTGCGGCGGCGTGACAGGCCCTTGACTCTGGCGGGGCGGTGCCACTAGTGCGCCCCCCGCACACATCCTGCGCGTCATCGCGCCCAACCCACCCGCTGCGCCGAGTCCTGTCGAAGGGCGCTGTTCGGGTCCACCTGGCAGGTGGAGGAGTGTATCTGTGGCAAATGTAACCGTGATCGGCGCCCAGTGGGGTGATGAAGGCAAGGGCAAGATCGTTGACTGGCTGGCCAGCCGCGCCGATGCGGTCGTGCGGTTCCAGGGCGGCCACAACGCCGGCCACACCCTGGTGGTGGGCGAACAGGTCTACAAGCTCTCGCTGCTGCCCTCGGGCATCGTCACCGGCACGCTGTCGATCATCGGCAACGGCGTGGTGCTCGATCCCTGGGCGCTCAAGGCCGAGATCGAGAAGCTCACCGCGCAAGGCGTGGAAATCAACGCCGACAATTTCGCCATTGCCGACAATTGCCCGCTGATCCTGCCCTTGCACCGCGATCTCGATGGCCTGCGCGAGGCGGCCGCCGGCGCCGGCAAGATCGGCACCACCGGCCGCGGCATTGGCCCGGCCTATGAAGACAAGGTTGGCCGCCGCGCCATCCGCGTGTGCGATCTTGCGCATCTCGACGCGCTCGATGCCCAGCTCGATCGTCTCTGCGCCCACCACGATGCGCTGCGCGCCGGGTTCGGCCAGCCGCCGGTCGATCGCGCCGCCTTGCTGGCAGAGCTGAAGGACATCGCGCCTTACGTGCTGCAGTTCGCGCAGCCGGTGTGGAAGCGCCTCAATGCCGTGCGCAAGGCCGGCGCGCGCATCCTGTTCGAAGGCGCGCAGGGCGTGCTGCTCGATGTCGACCATGGCACCTATCCGTTCGTGACTTCGTCCAACACCGTGTCGGGCACGGCGGCGTCGGGTTCGGGCCTGGGCCCGGCGTCCACCGGCTTCGTGCTGGGCATCGTCAAGGCCTATACCACCCGCGTCGGCTCCGGTCCGTTCCCAACCGAACTGGCCGATGACGTGGGCCAGCGCCTGGGCGAACGCGGCCACGAATTCGGCACCGTCACCGGGCGCAAGCGCCGCTGCGGCTGGTTCGACGCAGTGCTCACCCGCCAGTCCTGCGCCATTTCGGGCGTCACCGGCATCGCGCTGACCAAGCTCGATGTGCTCGACGGCTTCGACAAGGTGAAGATCTGCATCGGCTATCGCCTCAATGGCAAGGTGCTGGACTATTTCCCCAGCCACGCTGCCGACCAGGCCAATGTCGAGCCGATCTACGAGGAAATGGACGGCTGGCAGGAAACCACCGCCGGCGCCCGTTCGTGGGCCGATCTGCCCGCCCAGGCGATCAAGTATATCCAGCGCGTGCAGGAACTGATCGAAACGCCCGTGGCGCTGGTCAGCACCTCGCCCGAGCGTGAGGATACCATCCTCGTACGCGATCCCTTCGTGGATTGATCGCGCTGGCCGGAGCGATAGGATGGCGTCATGCGCCGCTCCATCGCCCTCTTGGCATTGGCATGTGCGGCGGCGGGCCTGTGGGCCTTGCCGCCGCTCTTGCATGAAATGCCCGCGCGGGCGCAGGCGGTTGCTGCCGAGGTGGGCGATAGCGGAGCAGAGGTGGCGCGGGTGCGCGTGGAAAAGGCCGCGCGGCGCGTTATCCTGCTCGATGCGGAAGGGCGCCCCTTGCGGGTGTTCACGGATATCCAGCTTGGTCCGGCGCCAACCGGACCCAAGCATTTCGAGGGCGATGGGCGCACGCCCGAGGGGCACTACACCATCGACCACGGCAATCCGGCGAGCGCCTATCATCTCTCGCTGCACATCTCCTATCCCGATGCCGCCGACCGCGCCTATGCCGCGGCGGCCGGCCGCGCGCCGGGTGGGCAGATCTTTCTGCATGGCCAGCCCAACGGCTTTGGCCCATTGCGCGCGCCGGGCGATTGGACCGAAGGCTGCATCGCGCTCAAAAACTCCGAAATCGAGGAAATCTGGCAGCGCGTTGGCGATGGAACGCCCATAGATATCGTGCCCTGAGGGACTTTCTCGCTCCAAAACCGAGGCATCTGGCGTTGACCTGATCCCGCTTTGTTCCGCAAGTGTTCGCATACGCGATTTTACGGAGTGGGGACAATGGGGCAGGCTGCGGCGCGTTTTGACTATGGGTTTTCCGGCGAAAGCGGGGCAACGGGCGACCGGGTGCAAGAGCGTTCTTTCGGCTGGGGAGCCGGGGAAGGGCGCGGGGTTCAGCCGCTTGCGGTGTCGATCTTTGCCGACCGTGGCTATCTGCGCGCCGAAATGGCCGAAGATGCCGCCGCCGCGGGCCTGCGCGTGGCGCAGACCAGCGATCTTGAACGGCTGGTATCCGATGCGGCCGCCCCGGGGTTGGGTGATCTCGTGCTGGTCGATTGCCCGGTGATCGACGGGCTGGAACTGGCAGCGCTGTCCCGGCTCGATAGCTGCGCGGCGCAAAGCGGTTCGCAACTGGTGGTATCCACCAGCATCGGCTCGCTCGATGATGTCTTTGGCTGCCTTGACCAGTCAGAAGCGCAGATCCTGGTCACCCCCAGCCGGGCCGAGCGGGTGATCGCCATGGGTCGCGTGCTCGCCCGCACCGGCAACCGCGTGCGCGAACTGGGAGAGGAAGACCGCCTCACTCTGCTGCGCCTCACCGAGCAGGTCACCAACATCGCCGCCCGGCTCGAACAGCTCTCGCCCGGCAACGCGGCTGACGTGGAAAGCGCCTCCGCCTTCCGTTTCAACGGAGAGGGTGGGGAAGCCGGTCCGGCCAAGCTCGACGACGGCACCGACCGCCTGGTGCGCACCGCCCGCCCGCCGCTGCCCGATCCGCGCCTGGTGCGCAAGATCATCCGCCAACGCCAGCTGCGCGCCCGCTTTTTCGAGGGCGACCTGTTCGCCGATCCGGCGTGGGACATGCTGCTCGATCTGACCGCCGCCCGTGTGGAGCACGTGCGCGTCTCGGTCACCTCGCTGTGCATCGCCTCGGGCGTGCCCCCCACCACCGCGCTGCGCTGGATCGGCCAGATGACCGACGCCGGCCTGCTCCAGCGCGTAGACGACGAAACCGACCGCCGCCGCGCCTTCATCACCCTTACCGATAAGGCCGCCGATGCCATGGCCCGCTACTTCGCCGAACTCGGCTCATCGGCCAACGCGCTGGTCTGATCCCGCCCGCGTTCGTCGCGCGGTGTTGCGATGGCGGCTGGGGCATGCCTCCCGGGCGCCAGCCGCACACCAGTGTTCAGTGACAAAGGCACGTTTCGGCGCTTTGCCGAGAACCTGACGAGTACGTGACAGTTTGCCCCACTTTATGCGTAAAACAGTGTTGTTCACGCCGCCTAGTCGCGTCGGCGCACATGGCAGCTGCAACCGCGCTGCCTCCCGCATGATATTGCGAAATGTGATCAATGAATACTGGATGATGGCATGAACGATCGATGCTTTTCTACCGTTGCGACGTAACGTTTCGAACAGCAGCAGCTCTCGCTAAACATCTGATATCCTGAAATTCCCCCGCTGGCCGCTGAGCGCGACCGGCTCGGCTTGCTAAATCGCCTGACAGCGCACTCGCCGCTTGCTCCGATCCCGCATCGCCTCCACAAGCCTTCTATCAGCTATGCGGAGAGAGAAATTGCTGTTCCACACAATGGTAGGCTCCAACGACATTGAGCGCTCGCGGCGGTTCTATGACGCGGTTTTGGGTGTTCTCGGCGTGCCAGAGCCGATGATCAACATCGCGGGAAGCGGACATACGCGCCTTTTCTACCCGAACCAGGGCGGAACCAACTTCATCGTCACCCAGCCGATCAACGATGAGCCCGCCACCGTCGCGAACGGGGCCACCGTCGCATTCTCGTGCAATTCGCCCGAGCAAGTTCAACAATTTCATGACGTCGCGGTGGCCAACGGCGGAACGTCAATCGAAGACGCCCCTGGTCCGCGAGCGTCCGCGATGGGGACTATCCACCTGACGTATGTGCGCGATCCAGACGGCAACAAGCTTTGTGGGATTCACATCCCCGGATAACGTTTTCGCATCCGTATCTGCGCCGGCCCAGCGAGCGATTAGGCGCTCCGCAGGGCCGGGCAGCCCTGTCCCGGCCCGCGCGCGACACGCCGCCATCGGCTTTTCGGCAAGGTGGCATGGCCGGCTCAGACGCATCCAGACGTTCGATCTGGCAATCGTGAACGACTGGTGGTGATCGCAAACTGCCTCCCCGATTACCAGCGGCAGATGATGGCTATTTCGCGCAGACGCGCCAAACCTGACGGCGGCAAGCTAGGGTCTGTGGGGATTTAGGCCAGGGTGGCGCGAGAATGGCGGATTTTCAGGGCCCGGAGCGCAGCGTACTTTTGGTACGTGAACCGGAAGCGCGAAAAGCGACCGTTCGCAGCCCGCCATCGGCTCAATCCCCACACACCCTAGGGCATGGGTAAAACGGTAGCAGACGCCCCAACCGCCGGCGTCGCGCATTCATGCCCTGGCAACACGGCCCCGTGTGCAAATCAAGTCCGGGATGAGCGCAAGGCGCGCGCAAATGGAGCTTGGCCTTGGTCCGCCGGCGCCGTCTTGGTGTGGCGGCGGCGTTCGGCGCGGCGTAGCCAGGCCTGGACCGGTGCATCGAACCAGCGGTTGGCGGCCCAGGCGACGGCTATGACGGCCACTGCTTGCACCAGGGCGAGGGCTGCGGCGGGCAGCGGCGCGTGCCGGCCCAGTTCCACGCCGAGGCGCAGCACCGGGCCTTGCAGGATATAGATCGGATAGCTGAGCAGACCGAGCCAGTGCGCCGCGCGCGCCACGCGGCCGTCGAGCGGCACGGCGGCAGCCAGCCAGACCAGCAGGGGAAAGCCGATCAGCGCCAATGCGCCGTCATAGATCGCCGGATCGAGGCCGATCATGCGTTCCGGGACGATGAGCAGCGCGGCGGCAAGGCCGGTGCACAGGGCAATAGCGAGCACGGGGCGGCGGCGCGCGGGTTCGCGGCGCCAGCGGAAGATCAGGATGCCGGCAAAGAACGGATAGACCACCCGCGCCGCGCCAAACGCGAAATCGGCTTTGTCCGTGCCGCCCATCAGGCGGCCGAAATGGGCGATGTCTGTCACCACCAGCACGGCGCCCAGGCCGACCAGCGCCAGCAGCACCCGCTGCGACAGGAAGCGGGCGATAAGGGCATAGGCCAGGTTCACATAAGCTTCGAACGCGAGGGACCATGCCGCCATGTTGAGCGGAAAGGCAGTGGGCCATTGTGGAAACAACGGGCAGGGCAGCAGGGCGAGGGCAAAGCCCAGCGCGAGAAAGGCATCGCGCAAGGACACGCTGTGGCGCAGGAACACCGCGCCCAGAAACACGCCGAAGCCCATGACCGTGCCCAGCGCCAGCAGGGGATAGAGCCGCCGCGCCCGCGCCCGGGCAAAGCCGGCCCGCGACAGTCGCCCGTCGCGCACCTGCGCGTCATAGGCAAAGGCGATGACGAAGCCCGACAGCGTGTAGAAGAAGTCGACTGCCAGCCCGGCATGGGGCAGGGCCGAAAGGCTGTGCTGCTGCACCAGGTGATAGGCCAGCACGACCAGCGCCGCCACGCCGCGCAAGGCATCGAGCAGGCCAAACCGCTGTGCGACATGCTGGCTTGCGCCGTGCTGGCTTGCGCCGTGCAGGCTTTCGCCGAGATCCGCCGCGCCAGCGCGCGTGCCATCTGTCATCTGCCAGCGCCCCCTTGCGTCCGCTTCCGGGCAGCCAGGTTGCGGCGCGCCGGGTGTGGCATGGGATCGTGGTTTTGCATCGGCATCGCAACGCGTGGTGGATCGGAAACCGAGCCATTGCCGTGGCGCCGCGCGCCAAGGGGTTGATGTTGACGCAGGGTCAACCGCTAGATCGCGGTCATGGATGATTCGCTTGCCATCGATGACGTGGTCCGCCGTACCGGGCTGACCGCCCGCGCCTTGCGCTTTTACGAGGCGCGCGGGCTCTTGGCGCCGCTGCGCACCCAATCCGGGCGGCGCTGGTATGGGCCGGCCGATCTTGAGCGCATCCACCGCATCGTGGCGTTGAAGAAAGCCGGGTTGAGCCTCGCTGAGATCAAGCGCCTGTTCGATCGCAAGCCGATCGATCTGGCCGCCCTGCTGTCGGCGCAGCGCGTGCGCCTAGCGCAGCAGGCCGCTGAGATCACCGAGGCTTTGACGCTGATCGATTCCGCATTGTCCCGCGTCGGCCGAGGCGAGCCGCTCGATGCCGCGACGCTCTGCTCGCTGATCCGCAACGGAGATACGATGATGACAGATGGACAACAGGCGTGGAAAGCGGTGCTCGATCGCTACTATACGGCAGAAGAGCAGTCTCACTGGCAGGCGGCGATGCCCGGGGCGGCCCCGTTTGACCAAGCAGCCTATCAGGCGCAGTGGCAGGCACTGGGGCGGCGCATCGCGGCCAAGTTGCCACTTGATCCGGCCAGCGATGCTGCATTGGCGCTGGTGCGCGAATGGCTGGCGTTGCTCGAACCGTTCACGCGCCAGGCCAGCCCGATGATGTGGGAAGGGGCGAGCCGCCTTTATGCCGACATGGACAACTGGCAGGGCGAGGCCGATCCCGGCTTCAGCAAGCCGGTCTGGGATTTCATCGCCGCTGCGGCTGCGGCCGCACGCCAGGCGGGCAAGGATATCGGCCCCTTGCCCGCGTTCATGGCGCCGCCTGCCTGATCAGCCGCTCCATGCGCAAGAGCCTCGCCCCGTGCACGGCGCACGGGACGAGGCTCTCGTTGGCCTGAGGCCTACGCCCTGTTCGGGGCCTTATTCGGCGGCGATGCCGGCCGCGCCGAACATGTCGACGTCTTCTTCGGTCGGTTCTTCAACCGTGTTGGCCGCCTTGGCGTTGCGGCGGTTGTCGAAGTTCGACCACACGTCGTTCCAGTTGCCGCGCGTGGCCGCCTTGGAATATTCGGTGGCGCGCGTTTCGAAGAAGTTGGCGTGCTCCACCCCGTTGAGCAGCGGGGTCAGCCAGGGCAGCGGGTGTTCCTCGATCATGTAGATCGGATCAAAGCCCAACTGGCCCAGGCGCCAATCGGCGATGTAGCGGATGTAGCGCTTGATTTCCTTGGGGCTCATCCCCGGAACGGGGCCCTGCTCGAACGCCAGATCGATGAAAGCATCTTCCAGGCGCACGGTCTTCTGGCAGCAATCGAGGATGTCTTCCTTCACCGCCTTGGTCAGGCACTGGCGCTCGTTGCAGAATTCCTTGAACAGGCGGGTGATGCCTTCGCAGTGCAGCGATTCATCGCGCACCGACCACGAGACGATCTGGCCCATGCCCTTCATCTTGTTGAAGCGCGGGAAGTTCATCAGCATTGCGAACGAGGCGAACAGTTGCAGGCCTTCGGTGAAGCCGCCGAACATCGCCAGGGTGCGGGCAATGTCTTCGTCGCTGTCTACGCCGAAGTTCTGCATGTAATCATGCTTGTCCTTCATTTCGGCGTATTCGAGGAACATGCCGTATTCGCTTTCCGGCATGCCGATCGTGTCGAGCAGGTGCGAATAGGCCGCGATGTGGATCGTTTCCATGTTGGAGAACGAAGCCAGCATCATCTTCACTTCGGTGGGCTTGAACACCCGGCCATACTTTTCGTGGTAGCAATCCTGCACTTCCACGTCGGCCTGGGTGAAGAAGCGGAAGATCTGCGTCAGCAGGTTGCGCTCGTGGTCCGACAGCTTCTGCGCCCAGTCGCGGCAATCCTCGCCCAGCGGCACTTCTTCCGGCATCCAGTGAATCTGTTGCTGACGCTTCCAGTATTCATAGGCCCAGGGATATTCGAAGGGCTTGTAGGTCTTGCGGGCTTCAAGAAGGGACATGGGTGGCAATCCTGTTGGAATTCGAAAGAATATGGGCTGTTTCAGGCGGCAAGGAAAGCCGGCCTGGAGGGCATGGGCATGGGCAAGGGGCCAGGGCGGTTTCGCCATCGGCCCGAACGAAGCGGCGGGGCGCCGGCGCGGCGGCACTGCGCGGCACGACGGGCGCATTCCGGCTTGCGCCAACCTGCGGTGTCTGCCCATTCGGGCGCGGCATGCGATCGCAGGGTATAATGCCGGGAACGGCCGGCCCGGCGCGGCATTGTGGGCACAGGGGCAGACGGGCGAACAAGGCCCGCATCCCTCATACCACCACACAATGCAGGAGGCTGGGCATGACCGGCAACGACAGCAATCCCATCGCAAGCCAGATTCGCGAGCACATGGCCGTCATCGGCGCAGACGGTGCCCCGGTTGGCACGGTCGATCATGTCGATGGACATCGCATCAAGCTGACCAAGGCCAAGAGCGGCGCCCACGAAGGGCACCACCACTACCTGTCGCTCGGTCTGGTGGCCGGAGTCGAGGGCGACACGGTCCGTCTTTCGGCCAACGCCGACGTCGCCCTGACCTTTGAGGAAGAGGAAAAGTAGGTTTCCGCTTCCCATATAGGCTGAAGTTCCTCGAAAAGCCGCGTCCCCTTCGCGGCTAGGTCGTCCCTGGCGACCGGAAGGCGCCTCGCTCCACGTCGTAAGTGGCGAGGCGCTTTTTCCTTGGTCGCCTAGTTCCAGAACCAGCCCGGCTTGAGGCTGCGATTCTTGCGGTTGCGCCACATCTGAATGTACATCCACAGCCCCGAAAAGCTGAAGAAGATCATCGCAAAGCCCGACAGCGTGCTGATCAGCACCCCGACCGGCCCAAAGCTTTCGCCCGAATGCAGATGGTGCAGCAACCCGACGATCGACTTGCCGCGCTTGGGCTTGGGCCGGCACATATAGTCCGGCGGGCAGACGAACGCCGGCTTGGCCGGGGTTGCATCCGCCATGGTTTTGGCCGGCCGGTCGCCGTCCCCGCCGCTGAGCAGCGGAACAACCTGGCTGAGCGTGCCCGTCACGGCGATCCACAACAGGAAGACTCCGAAAAACACCGAAATCCAGCGGTGCCACTTGCGCATTGAACGATCCCCTATGGTCCTGTGGCCCGCTGCCGATACCGGCATTGGCATCGCCGGGCCGTGCCGCCTTGTGACGGTGTGTTGCCGGCCGGGGCAAGCAGCGAAATGTCGCCATCTGTAACATCGGCAGGGTCTTGGCGTGTTCCGGCATGGGTGACGCTCACTGGGTAACGATCACGGGCAGGATAGCGAATGGCGCGAATCCGGCGGGTGGGACCGCTGGGTGGGGCCGGAAGGGGCGATCGTGCCATGCTGGCCGATCGCCCCCTCGTTTCCCAAATGGCCTCGGTGAAGCGCCTCGATCGATAAATACCTATCGCCAGGCGGTCAGCGGTTGGGCCTTATTGGCAAGCACTTATTGGCAGGCCAGGCATTCCTCGTAATCGGTCTGCTTGACGTCAAGCTCGATCCGGCGTGCTTCGGCGGTGTTGTCTGCCTCGACCCCGCCAGCGAAGCCGGCGCGCTGCACCGACTTGGAGCGCAGGTAATAGAGCGACTTGATGCCCTTTTCCCAAGCCTGGAAGTGGAGCATGAGCAAGTCCCACTTGTCGACATCGGCCGGGATATAGAGGTTCAGCGACTGCGCCTGGTCGATATAGGGCGTGCGGTCGGCCGAGAATTCGAGCAGCCAGCGCTGGTCGATTTCGAAGCTGGTCTTGTACACCGCCTTCTCGTCGGCCGAGAGGAATTCGAGGTGCTGGACCGAGCCGCCGCGTTCCAGGATCGAGTTCCACACATTGGTGGAATCCTTGGACTTTTCGCGCAGCAGCTTTTCCAGGTACGGGTTCTTCACCACGAACGAGCCCGACAGCGTCTTGTGCGTGTAGATATTGGCCGGGATCGGCTCGATGCAGGCCGAGGTACCGCCGCAGATGATCGAGATCGACGCGGTGGGCGCGATCGCCATCTTGCACGAGAAGCGCTGCATCACGCCCATGTCGGCCGCGTCGGGGCAAGGCCCGCGTTCCTGGGCGAGCAGCAGCGAGGCTTCGTCGGCCTTGGCGGCGATGTGGCGGAACATCTTGAGGTTCCACGCCTTGGCCATGGCGGATTCGAAGGCAATGCCCTTCTTCTGCAGGAACGAGTGGAAGCCCATCACGCCCATGCCGACCGAACGCTCGCGCGCGGCGGAATATTTGGCGCGGGCCATCTCGTCGGGCGCGCGGTCGATGAAGTCCTGCAGCACGTTGTCGAGGAAGCGCAGCACGTCTTCCACGAAGTGCTTGTCACCCTGCCACTCGTCCCAGGTTTCCAGGTTGAGCGAGGAGAGGCAGCACACCGCGGTGCGATCGTTGCCCAGGTGATCGATGCCGGTGGGCAGCGTGATTTCCGAGCAGAGGTTCGAGGTGGAAACCTTCAGCCCCAGATCGCGGTGATGCTTGGGCATCATGCGGTTCACGGTGTCGGAGAACACGATATAGGGTTCGCCGGTGGCCAGGCGCACTTCGACCAGCTTCTGGAACAGCGAGCGGGCATCGACCTTGCCGCGCACCGACTTGTCCTTGGGGCTCCGCAGCGCGAATTCGGCGCCATCCCGCACGGCTTCCATGAACTCGTCGGTGAGCAGCACGCCGTGGTGCAGGTTCAGCGCCTTGCGGTTGAAATCGCCCGAAGACTTGCGGATTTCGAGGAATTCCTCGATCTCGGGGTGCGAGATGTCGAGATAGCACGCGGCCGAGCCACGGCGCAGCGAGCCCTGGCTGATCGCCAGAGTCAGGCTGTCCATCACGCGGACGAAGGGGATGATCCCGCTGGTCTTGCCGTTGAGGCCGACATTTTCGCCGATCCCGCGCACGTTGCCCCAATAGGTGCCGATGCCGCCCCCGCGCGAGGCGAGCCAGACGTTCTCGTTCCAGGTCTTGACGATGCCTTCCAGGCTGTCTTCCACCGAGTTGAGATAGCACGAGATCGGCAGGCCGCGGCCAGTGCCGCCGTTCGACAGCACGGGCGTGGCGGGCATGAACCACAGCTTGGAGATGTAGTCATAGAGCCGCTGGGCGTGGTCCTGGTCGTCGGCATAGGCATCGGCCACGCGCGCGAACAGATCCTGATAGGTTTCACCGGGCAGCAGATAGCGATCGTCGAGCGTGTCCTTGCCGAAGATCGTCAGCTTGGCGTCGCGCGCGGCATCGGTGACGATGGTAAAGCGGCGCGGGTTGACCGACTTGGAATCGATTGGCTGGGCCTTTGCGGCATCGCTCGTCGCGCTGGCCATGATCGCGGCCGCGGCTGAAACCAGATCCGCGCTACCCTTGTCGTCTGCCTGCATGTCCACTGCCTTTGCTTCCGCCGGTTGCGCAGCCTTGCGCGTGGCCTTGGTTGCGGTTGCCGGGGTCTCCGGCGTGGCGCTGCTTTCGCGGAGGGCGTCGCGTTCGAGGGTGGCCAGGCCACCTTCCAGTCCCAGTTCGTCCTGCGCCATCACAGCCGTTCCATCGTTCATTTCCCCGGTCCTGAAATTCACGTTCCATTCCCCGTTTGCACGAGGCCCGCCGCGAGTGACGGACCGGATATTGCTGACACTGCCAATGGCCGCGCGATCCAGCATGTGCTGGCCCTTGCAGCCTGGCTTCGGTGGCAGAACGAGAGACGACTCAACGCGCCCGCGATCATGCCATAAATTAAAACAGAAAGGGAACAAAATCCCTGTCTGCCATGCCGCGACGCCGAAAACCCAAGCAACGTCAAAGGCTCCGCCACGGTGGACGAGCCACATGCACCCTATATGGGGTGCATCCTGACATATAACTAGGTTTGGTTGCCCTCCGTGGCCACGACCACAACCCATAGTGCTTGAACCGGGTCTGGCAGGCAAGTGGCACATGCCCTCAAGGGCTACGCGATTCGTCGCAAGTACGATTCGCTTCGTCGCTGCCCCACTCATGCTGCAGTGCAGCGACGCGCGGGCTTTCCAAGGCTTCAAGGGAAAAATGACGGGTCCGAAATATTTTTCGTACCCGCTGGCTTTGCTGTGGAAAATACGATGTCCAGAGGCACTGGCACGATATCCCCAGCCGCACTACCCATAGGGGGTGTACCAAGTGGAGGAGCCGAGGGCTGGGCGGCACGCCGCTGCCTGGCGCGGCGCCTTCGCACAGGAGGAACGAGTAATGCGCGATATCCTTTCGATGCTGCTGTCGGGGCTGCTGGTCGGCATTGCCGCCCGCTTTCTCTATCCCGGCGCAGTGGAGATTGGCCTTGCCCGTACGATCGCGCTGGGCATCGGCGGCGCGCTGGTGGCCGGCCTAGCATCGAGCCTGGCGGGACGCGGGAGCGTGAGCGAAGGGTTCAACCGCGCCGGTTGCCTCGCCTCGGTGCTGGGCGCGATGCTGTTGATCTATCTGGGCCGCCACTTCTGGTAATAGCGGCTTGACGATGGCGGGGCCGGGCAGGGGTCCCGCCGCCGGTCAGCCTGGCACCAGGATGGTCTCGCGCGCGGCGGGCTGCGCCTGGGGGAAATCCTGGTTGTAATGCAGTCCGCGGCTCTCGCGCCGCGCCCGCGCGCTCTGCACGATCAGGTCTGCCGCCTGGAGCAGGTTGCGCAACTCGATCAGATCGGCCGTGACGCGCACATTGCCATAGTATTCGTTGATCTCGCTCTGCAGCAGGGCAATGCGGTGGGCGGCGCGTTCCAGGCGCTTGTTGGTGCGCACGATGCCCACGTAGTTCCACATGAACCGGCGCAGCTCGGTCCAGTTCTGCTTGATCACCACATCTTCGTCGGAATCGGCCACGCGGCTTTCGTCCCAGCCGCGCACTTCGGGCGGGGGTGAAAACTCGTCCCAGCAATCGAGAATGTTGCGCGCGGCAGCATCGCCGAACACGAAGCATTCGAGCAGGCTGTTCGATGCCAGACGGTTGGCGCCGTGCAGCCCACTTTCCGAGCATTCGCCGACGGCATAGAGCCCGGTGAGATCGGTGCGCCCGGACAGGTCCACCAGCACGCCGCCGCAGGTGTAGTGCTGCGCCGGCACCACCGGGATCGGCTCGCGCGTCATGTCGATGCCCAGGCCCAGCAGCCGCTCATAGATGTTGGGGAAGTGGCCGCGGACGAATTCGGGATCCTTGTGGCTGATGTCGAGATGGACATAGTCCAGCCCCAGTCGCTTGATCTCGTGGTCGATGGCGCGGGCCACCACGTCGCGCGGGGCCAGTTCCTCGCGCGGGTCGAAGCGCGGCATGAAGCGCTCGCCACCGCCGGGGAAGCCGGGCGGGATCTTGAGGTGCCCACCTTCGCCGCGCACCGCCTCGGTGATCAGGAAGTTCTTGACCTCCAGATTGTAAAGGCAGGTGGGGTGGAACTGCATGAATTCCATGTTGGACACGCGGCATCCGGCGCGCCAGGCCATGGCAATGCCATCGCCAGTTGCCCCGCGCGGGGCCGTGCTGAACAGATAGGTGCGCCCGGCGCCGCCGGTTGCCAGGATCGTGGCGCGTGCGGTCAGGCATTCGACCTTGCCGCTGGCGGTGTTGAGGGCATAGCAGCCCCACACGCGGCGATCGCCCTTGGGGTGGGCGCGATGCCGGTCGGTGACCAGGTCGATCGCCACCATGTCGGGCTTGAGCGTGATATTGGGGTGCGCCATCGCCGCGCGGATCAGCGCCTGCTGCACGGCCGCGCCGGTGGCATCATCGACATGGACGATGCGGCGGTGCGAATGGCCGCCTTCGCGGGTCAGGTGCAGGCTGCCGGCCTCTTCGTTGAACGGCACGCCGATTTCGCCCAAGCGGGCAATCGCCTCGGGCGCATGCTCCACCACGTATTCCACGGTTTCCCGCCGGTTGAGGCCACATCCCGCGATCATCGTGTCGCGCACGTGATCCTCGAAAGTGTCACCTTCGTCCAGTACGGCGGCAATGCCACCCTGGGCCCACGCGGTTGACCCCCCGTCGAGTCGGCCCTTGGCCAGTACCATGACGCGGCAGCGTTCGGCCAGAACCAGCGCGGCGGTAAGCCCGGCTGCGCCCGAGCCGATAATGAGAACGTCGTGCCCGCTCATGGCCGGGCCGTGCGAGAAAGGGGGGTCTTGGTGCTCACGCGCGCCTCTTTGCCTGTGCGTGCAGGGTTTGGAAAGGGATTTGCCGCTCGGTGGGCCGTGCCGATAGCAAGCCTGGACGGGAGATATATAACTTAAGATATAGAAATCTTATAATTTCGCTTCATTTTCATCAGATGGAATGTTAAGAATGCGGCATCTGAAAAGTGCCTTCGGAGTCAGGTGGAAAATGATGTTCGGTCGTGTCCTGTGCCTGTTCAACCGCCATCGCCCACAGCGGGATAAAGTCGCATGGGATGGCTTCAACTACAATTCCGAATGTGTCGATTGCGGTAAGCGGATCTATCGTCGGCAAGGCGGCGGCTGGCGCGCCATGCGGGCGCCAGCGCTGGACGAAAAGGGCGCCGAGGCCCAGTAACGACGGGGTTTTCCCGATGCAAAAAAGGGGGCGCGGCCACAGTGGCTGCACCCCCTTTTTGCTGGGCGCACATGGCGCTGCGGCGGCTTCTCAGGCGCCGGCGGTCAGGCTCACGAACACGTCTTCCAGATCGGCCTCGCGGGTCGATACGTCGAGGATCTGCACGCCCATGGCCTGGACCAGGGCCATGACTTCGCCCGCGTTGCTGCGGTCCTTGTCATAGGTGATTTCCACCTGTCTTTCGTTAAGGGTCGCCTTGATGAAGGCGGGATGCTGCGGCGCCTGTGCCAGCGGCTTGTCCAGCGTCAGCACCACGACCTTTTCCCGTGCCATGCCAACCAGTTCGCGCGTCGGCTTGTTGGTGATCAACCGGCCGTGGTTGATGATCGCGATGCGGTCGCACAGCTGCTCGGCTTCTTCCAGGTAGTGCGTGGTCAAGACCACGGTCACGCCGCCGGCATTGAGTTCACCCACCAGTTCCCACAGCTGGCGGCGCAGTTCCACGTCCACCCCGGCGGTCGGTTCGTCCAGCACCAGCACGGGCGGGGTGTGGACCATGGCCTTGGCAATCAACAGGCGGCGCTTCATGCCGCCCGACAGCGAGCGGGAATAGGCCTTGGCCTTGTCGGCCAGGTGCACCGCGCGCAGCAGTTCCATCGAGCGGCGCAAGTGCTTGGGCACGCCATAGAGGCCGGCCTGGATATCGAGCACTTCGATCGGCGTGAAGAACGGGTCGAACACGATTTCCTGCGGCACAATGCCGATCGCCGCCTTGGCATTGCGCCGGTCGGCATCGATATCGTGGCCCCAGATTTCCACCGTGCCCGAGGTTTTCAGCACCAGGCCCGCCAGCGTGTTGATCAGCGTGGACTTGCCCGCGCCATTGGGGCCGAGCAGGCCGAAGATTTCCCCGCGCGGCACATCGAAGCTGACGCCTTCGAGCGCGAGCTTGGCCGGCGCCTTGCCGGTTGCGGCATAGCGCTTGACCAGGTCGCGGATGCGGATGGCGGGTTCGGCGGCGGTTTCGGGGATGGAGGCGGGGGCGTTCATGCCGCGCTTCCTGCCCCCAGTCGCGCGCAAGGTAAAGGCTTCAATGGGGCAAAACGGCAATTGTGCGGCGCGGTGGCATTTGCTAGGCGGCGGGGCATGATCCAGCCTCCCGAAACGATCTTCACCGATGCCACCCGCGTCAGCTGCGACGGGTCGAGCGGCATCCGCACGACCGGCGCATTCAAGCCTTCCGCTCTTGGCCACCCGCGCGTGTGGCTCGAGATCGACGAGAAGGGCTATGTCGAATGCGGCTATTGCGACAAGCGCTTCGTGCTCAAGGGCGGCCCGGCCGACACCGGCGCCACGCAGGCCGCCTGAACCGGTGCTAACCGGTTGCGCCGCACCAATTGTGGCGCACCGGCAGGTCGCCGCTGGCCAGCGGCCTTGCGCGTGCCTATATCGGCGGGATGACGCTTTCTGCCGACACCCGCTCGCTGCTCTATCGCCCCGGCCTGCTCACCCCCGATGACGCGCAACGCCTGGTGCGTGGCGCGCTGGGCGCGTGCGATGATGGCGAGCTGTTCCTGCAATTCGTGGCCAGCGAAAGCTTTGGCTTTGACGACGGGCGGCTGAAGACGGCTGACTATTCGCGCGACGCCGGCTTTGGCCTGCGCGGCGTCTCGGGCGAGATGACTGGCTTTGCCCATGCCAACGAGGTGTCGGCCGCCGCGATCGCTCGGGCGGGCGAAACGCTCAAGCTGCTCGATCCGGCCAAGGGCCAGCCCGCGCCGCCACCGCGCCACAACAACCGCCATCTCTACACCGATGCCTCGCCCCTCGATGGCGTGCCGTTCGAGGCCAAGGTGCGCCTGCTCGAACAGATCGATGCTGCCGCCCGCGCCCGCGATCCGCGCGTGGTGCAGGTCTCTGCCTCGCTCTCCGGCTCATGGTCGGTGGTCGAGGTGGTGCGCGCGGATGGCTTTGTCGCGCATGATGTGCGCCCGCTCGTACGGCTCAACGTGTCGGTCGTGGTCGAAGAGCATGGGCGCCGCGAAACCGGCTCGTTCGGGATCGGCGGGCGGCGGCTCTATGGCGATCTGTTCCTGCCTGAAACCTGGAACCGCGGCATCGACCAGGCGCTGCACCAGGCGCTGACCAATCTTTCCGCGGTGGCCGCACCGGCGGGCGAGATGACCGTGCTGGTCGGCCCGGGCTGGCCCGGCGTGCTGCTGCACGAGGCGGTCGGCCATGGCCTGGAAGGTGATTTCAACCGCAAGGGCACCAGCGCCTTTTCCGGGCGAATCGGCCAGCGCGTGGCCGCGCCCGGCGTGACGGTGGTGGACGATGGCACGCTGCTGGGCCTGGGCGGGCAGGGCCGGCGCGGGTCGCTCTCGATCGACGATGAAGGCACGCCGACCCAGGAAAACGTGCTGATCGAGGATGGTATTCTCAAGGGCTATATCCAGGATCGGCTCAATGCGCGGCTGATGGGCGTGGCGCCGACCGGCAATGGCCGGCGCGAAAGCTATGCCCACGCGCCGATGCCGCGCATGACCAATACTTTCATGCGTGGCGGCAACGATGATCCGGCCGAACTGCTGTCGCGCGTCAAGGACGGCATCTTTGCCAAGTCGTTCGGTGGCGGCCAGGTGGATATCACCAGCGGCAAGTTCGTGTTTACCTGCACCGAGGCCTATCGCGTCAAGAACGGCAAGCTGGGCGATCCGATCAAGGGCGCCACGCTGATCGGCGATGGCCCCACCGTGCTGACGCGGGTGACCGGGATCGGCAACGATTTCGCGCTGGACGAAGGCGTCGGGGTGTGTGGCAAGGGCGGGCAGAGCGTGCCAGCCGGCGTCGGTCAGCCCACTGTGCTGGTCGATGGGCTGACCGTGGGCGGCACGGCCTGACCTTCCGCATTTTTCAGGTGGAGTTCAGCGCCGGCATGGTATTCTGCCGGGCAGAAGATCGAGACACGCAAGACCAAGAGGCGAATCATGATGAAGCAGGCAAAAATGCTGGCTCTTTCGCTCGCCGTGGGCAGCATGGCGCTGGCCGGAACCATGGCAGAAGCCAAGCCGCGGCTGACCCCGCAACAGGAACTGGACAAGCGCCTGGAAGGGCGCGTGCCGGGCAAGCCGGTGGATTGCATCTATATGCCCACCGTTGCCGGATCGCAGGTCTTTGACAAGACCGCGATCGTCTATGATTCGGGCCGCACGCTCTATGTCCAGAAGCCGCGCACCGGCGCCGAATCGCTGCGCAGCGATGATATCCTGGTCACCCGGCTGACCGGTTCGGAACTCTGCGCGATCGACACCGTGCAACTGCGCGATCGCACCAGCGGTTTCTGGCGCGGGTTTGTCGGGCTCGACAAGTTCATTCCCTATACCAAGCCCGACAAAGTGGCGCAGGCGAACTGACGGATAGGCCAATCGATGGTGACGACGCCGCGTTTCTGGGCGCAGGATCTGCTGCATTTCTGGTTCCGTGCGTTGTCACCCCAGGCCCGTTTTGCCAACGATCCCGCAATCGACGCGGCGATCGCCGATCGTTTCGCGCCCCTGCTGGGCCCGATCGCGGCGCAGCCGCTCACCGAATTGGCCAAGGACCGTGACACGCTGCGCGCGGCGGTGCTGCTGTTCGACCAGGTGCCGCGCAATGCCTTTCGCGATAGCGCCCAGGCCTTTGCCTATGACGATCTGGCCCTGGCACTCACCCGCGTTGCCCTGCACCGGGGCTGGGACCGCGGGCTGGACCGGGATGCGCGGCAATTCCTGTTGATGCCCCTGATGCACAGCGAAGACCGCGTGGTGCAGCGCGAAAGCGTCGCCCGCTTCACCGCGCTGGGTAGCAGCTATATCCGCAGCTTTGCCGTGGCGCACGCGCGCATGGTCTGGCGCTTTGGCCGCTTTCCTCACCGCAACGCCGTGCTCGGCCGGGTGAGTTCGGCGGCGGAAAAGCGCGCCGTGGCAGCAGGCAACCATTGGTAGCAATTGCCGCGCCAGGCCATTATGCAGCCTGGCATGACGACGCTGCGCCTTGCCACCCCCGCTGATGCCCTGCCGCTGGCCGACCTTGCCCGCCGTGCGATTTCGGCCAAGTTCGAGCATCTCTACAAGCCGGAAGATTTTGCCGCGTTCATGGAAGAGGCGCATAGCGACGCGGTAACGGCGCGGCAGATCGCTGATCCGGGCATGCGCATCGCTGTGATCGAGGATGACGGGCGCTTGGTCGCGTTCTGCAAGCTGGTGCTCGATAGCACGCTGCCGCGCGACTATACGCACCCGCAAAGGCCGCTGGAATTGAAGCAGCTCTACACCGATCCCGCCTGCATCGGCGGCGGTTTGGGGCGGCAGCTGATGGATTGGGCGATGGCCACCGCGCGCGATCGTGGCGCCGACGAGATTCAGCTCACGGTCTATAGCGACAACCCCGATGCGCAGCGCTTTTACCACCGCTTTGGCTTTGAAAAGATTGCCGATATCGAATTCTGGGTGGGCAACCACTGCGACCCGGAATTTCTTTACGCCTGCAAGCTCTGATCACCCTTCATGCCGGGTGGCCATGGCGCGGGGCACACGGTATAAGCCGGCAGCATGAGCGAGATCCGTCCCTGGCGCACCATCGTGCGCCGCAAGAGCCGCCAGATCATGGTGGGCAGCGTGCCGGTCGGGGGCGATGCCCCTATCACCGTCCAGACCATGACCAACACGCCCACGGAAGATGCCGTGGCGACGATAGACCAGATCCGCCGCTGCGAGGATGCCGGGGCGGACCTGATCCGCGTGTCCTGCCCCGACGTGGCGAGCACGGCGGCGCTGGGCAAGATCGTGAAGGCATCGCGCATTCCGATCATCGCCGACATCCATTTCCACTACAAGCGCGCGCTCGAAGCGGCTGACGCGGGCGCTGCCTGCCTGCGCATCAACCCCGGCAACATCGGCTCGGCCGATCGCGTGGCCGAAGTGGTGCGCGCGGCCAAGGCCAATGGCTGTGCGATCCGCATCGGCGTCAATGGTGGCAGCCTGGAACGGCACCTGCTGGAAAAGTATGGCGAGCCGTGCCCGGAAGCGCTGGTCGAATCCGCGCTTGATCACATCAAGCTGCTGCAAGACCACGACTTCCACGAATACAAGGTGGCGGTGAAGGCCTCTGACGTGTTCCTGGCGGTATCGGCCTATATGGGCCTGGCTGAAGCGGTCGATTGCCCGCTGCACCTGGGGATCACCGAGGCCGGCGGCTTGATCGGCGGCACGGTCAAATCGGCGATCGGCATCGGCAACCTGCTGTGGGCCGGGATCGGCGATACCTTGCGCGTTTCGCTGTCGGCCGAGCCGGAAGAGGAAGTGCGCGTCGGCTTTGAAATCCTCAAGAGCCTGGGCCTGCGCACACGCGGCGTGCGCGTGGTGTCGTGCCCCAGCTGCGCGCGCCAGGGCTTTGACGTGATCCGCACGGTCGAGGCGCTGGAAGCCCGGCTGCAGCACATCAAGACGCCGATCTCGCTCTCGGTGCTGGGCTGCGTGGTCAATGGTCCGGGCGAAGCGCGCGAAACCGATATCGGCCTGACCGGCGGCGGCAATGGCAAGCACATGGTCTATCTCTCGGGCGTGACCGATCACACCGTGCAGTCCGAAGAGATGCTCGATCATATCGTCGCCCTGGTCGAGGCCAAGGCGGCCGAGATGGAAGCGGCGGCCGATGCGGCTGCGGCCAAAGTGGGCGAGCCGGCAGAGTGAAGCCGGCCATGGTGCTGCTGGCCGCGCCGCTGATCATCGCGGCCGCGCCGGCCTTGGCGCAGGACGCGTTTCAGGCCGGCCTGGCGCGGTTCGAGCAGGGCGATGCCAGTCTGGATGCACGCGCGCTGCGCTGGCAGAACCGTGCCCGTCTGGGGGGCACCGTGCCCGAATGGGACCAGGCGCAATCGGCCTGGGCCACGATCGAGCGTGATCCCGCGCGCAGCCTGGCCATGGCGCAGGCGCAACGCGCGATCGATCCGCTCAATCTCAATGCGCTCTATCTGGAAGAACAGGCTCTGCCGCGCCTGGGCCGCGCGGATGAAGCGCGGCTGCGCCATGCGCAGATCCTCATCCTGCTGCGCGGCATCACCGGCGGCCAGGACGGCGCAACGCGCGAGCGCGCTTGGAACGTGGTGAGCGCGGCGGAAAAGGACACCGCGCTGGCCCTGCTGGGCTTTACCGTGACGGGCGAGGAAACGCGGCGCGACGGCGGCCATGCTTATGCGGTGATAACGGCCACGCCGCCGATGGGCGGGCAGGCGATGACGATCTGGATCGGCGTCGATGCCCTGGTGCCGGCGCCATGACGATCGCGGTGCGCCCGGCCACGCGCGCTGATCTGCCACTGGTGGCGCAGCTGATCCGCGATCTGGCTGCCTATGAAAAGCTCTCGCACGCGGTGCGCTTTGACGAAGCCACGCTGGGCGAGCATCTGTTCGGCCCGCGCCCGATGGCCGAAGTGCTGGTGGCCGAGCAGGACGGCGTGGGGCAGGGCTTTGCCTTGTTCTTTCACAACTTTTCCACGTTCGAAGGCAAGCCGGGAATTTATCTGGAAGACCTTTACGTGCGGCCCGAGGCGCGCGGTGCCGGCTTGGGCAAGGCCCTGCTCCAGGCGCTTGCCGGCCTGGCCATCGCGCGCGGCTGTGCGCGGCTGGAATGGTCGGTGCTCGATTGGAATGCGCCGTCGATCGCGTTCTACCGGTCACTGGGCGCACGCATGATGGACGAATGGCGGATCATGCGGGTAGATAGTGCTGCGTTGCAGCAACTGGGGACTGTGAGCCAAGGTTGATCCGTGGTAACCTTGTTCAGCTTTTACCCATGAAAACCATGGCATGATCGGAATATGAAGCAGCATCTGGCAGACAAGACCGGCGCCGCAGCCGGCGGCGTGCATGCCGAAGGCACGTCACGGCGCGGCCTGCTGCGCGGCATGGTGGCCGCCGGTGGTGCGCTTGCCGGCGCTGCCAGCGCACCGCGCGTGTTTGCCCAGGCCTGGTCGATGCCGCAGCAGCATCGCCGCGTGCTGGATGTGGCGGCCCAGCAGCGCGATCGCGTGGCCAATCTCTTGTGGCACACCGATGTGGTCGGCATTGCCGATTTCTCGCTGCCCTCTTCACTGCCGCGCTTCCACTTTGCTGATCTGCAGGCTGGCCGCGTCGATTCGATCCTGGTCGCCCATGGCCGTGGCTCTGATCCCGAGCACGATGGCTTTCTCAAGTTCTTCTCGAACCAGATCAACAGCCTGGCGACCTCGCGCGGGGCATTCGTGACCAACGAGTGGTATCGCGGCAAATACGGCAGCTCGATCCGGTTGACGGGGGTCGATCCCGATAACAACATGGCGCAGGACCGTGCCATCGTCGTCCACCCGGCGTGGTATGCCAACCCGGACATGCTGGCCAAATGGGGCAAGCTCGGGCGCAGCGATGGCTGCTTTGCCATGCCCGAGGCCGATTTTACGCAAGCGCTGTGGCGTCTCGCCGCAGGCCGGCTGATCTATGCCGATCGCCTGGGCCTGGCCTGAGGCGGCCCGACACTCCGTTCAGAAGTCGATCGCAATCCCGTTCTTTTCCCAATCGCCATAGCGGGTTGGGTCAAGGCCGTCAGGGTCTTGCGTCGGCTCGGCAACGCGCGGGGGCGGGGCCGGCGCATCGGTCCAGTGGGCGGGCTTGGCAAAGGGCGCGGGGCGCTGCGTCGCGCGCTGCCGGTTGGCGGGAAGCGGCTTGTCCATGCCAAGGCCATGCGCCTTTGCGCCCCCGCGCGCAATTGCCAAATGGGGCATAAGGCGCGATAGGCGCGGGGATGGCCCCTAACCGACAAACCGATGAGACCCCCGGCGTGCCCGCACGCCGCGCCGCGCTGCGCCTGCTTGATGCCGTGTTGCGCCGTGGCGACCCGCTCGACCAGGCCGCGCCCCCTGTGCTGCGCGCGATCGAGCGTGGCGATGACCGCGCGCTGGCCATGGCCATCGTGCAAGAGGCGCTGCGCTGGCTGCCCGATCTCGATGCCCTGATCGACAGCGCAACGCAGACTGTGCTGCCCGACGATGCCAAGGCACGCGCGGTGCTGCAACTGATGCTGGCGCAGGCGCTGCGCCTGGGCCTGCCGCCGCATGCGGTGATCGCCACGGGCCTGCCGCTGCTGATGGGCGGTCCGCGCCGCTTGGCCCATGGGGTGTTTTCCGCGCTGCTCAAGCGTGGGGCGGCGCTGCCTGATGCGCCCACCCTGCCGCCGGCCGTGGCCGCGCGCTGGGATCAGGCCTGGCCCGGCCGTACCGCCGCGATCGCCGCCGGCATCGCCACGCCGCCGCCGCTCGATCTCAGCCTGCGCGACGCAGGCGAAACCGCGCGTTGGGTGGAGGAGCTGGGCGGGCTGTCGCTGTTGCCCGGCCATGTTCGCCTGCCGCGCGGCCAGGCGGTGGAGAGCCTGCCCGGTTTTGCCGAGGGCGCGTGGTGGGTGCAGGACCTGGCGGCGAGCCTGCCGGCGCGCCTGCTCGGCGCAGGCGAGGGGCGGCGCGTGCTCGATCTCTGTGCCGCGCCTGGCGGCAAGACCATGCAACTGGCCGCCGCCGGCTGGACCGTCACCGCGCTCGACAAGTCGGCGCGCCGGCTGGAGCGGCTGTCGGCCAACCTGGCGCGCACCAGCTTGACGGCCACGGTGGTGCTGGCCGATGCGCTGAAATGGCAGCCCGATGAACCGTTCGATGCCGTGCTGCTCGATGCGCCGTGCAGCGCCACGGGCACCTGCCGCCGCCATCCCGATGTGCTGCATCGCCTGGCCGCGATGGACGAATTGACCGCGTTGCAGGCGCAGATGCTGGCTCGCAGCGCTGCCTGGCTGCGGCCGGGCGGCACGCTGGTCTATGCCACCTGCTCGCTCGAACCGGCCGAGGGCGAGGCGCAGGCTGCCGCCTTTGCCGGTCTCGATCCGGCGCCGATCCAGGATGGCGAATTGCCTGCGGGTATCGCGCCCACGCCGCAGGGATGGCTGCGCAGCGACCCCGGTATGCTGGCGAGCGAAGGCGGGATCGACGGGTTCTTTGCCGCGCGGTGGCGCCAGGGGTGACGCAAATGGCCGGCAATTCATTTTGCCGGCGCGATTTTTGTGGCTAAGCCGGCGCCATGTCTGCCGGCCATCACCACGATCACCACCACGCCCATGCTCATGACCACGGGCATGACCATGGCCACCACCACGGCCCGGGGCACAGCCACGCACCGGCCAGTTTCGGCCGCGCCTTTGCCTTGGGGATTGCGCTCAACACCGCGTTCGTGGTGGTCGAGGGTGGCTATGGCATCGGCAGCGGGTCGATGGCGCTGGTCGCCGATGCCGGGCACAACCTGTCCGACGTGCTCAGCCTGTTCATGGCCTGGGGCGCCAGCGTGCTGTCGGCGCGGCCGCCGCAGGGCCGCTTCACCTATGGCTTCAAGTCCAGCTCGATCCTGGCCGCGCTCGGCAACGCCGCGCTGCTGCTGGTGGCGCTGGGCGCGATCTTGGTGGAAAGCGTGCGCCGCCTGATGGAGCCAGAGGCGGTGTCGCCCGGCCCGGTGATGATCGTCGCGGCGATCGGCATCGTCATCAACACGTTCACCGCCCTGCTGTTCATGCGCGGCAGCAAGCACGATATCAACTTGCGCGGCGCCTATCTGCACATGGCCGCCGATGCGGCGGTTTCAGCAGGCGTCGTGCTCGCCGGCCTCGCCATGGCGATGACCGGGTGGACCTGGATCGACCCGCTGACCAGCCTGGTCATCGTGGTGGTGATTGCCGTGGGCACCTGGGGCCTGGCGCGCGACTCGCTCAAGCTGGGGCTTCAGGCTGTGCCGCCGGGGATCGATCCGAACAAGGTCAGTGCCGCGCTGGCCGCCATGCCGGGCGTGGCGCGGGTGCACGATCTGCATATCTGGCCGATGAGCACCACCGAAACCGCGCTCACCGCGCACCTGATCATGCCGCAGGGCCACCCGGGCGACGGGTTCCTGGCGCATGTGGCCCACGATCTGGAGCATGATTTCGGCATCGGCCACACCACGATACAGGTGGAAACCGACGATTGCGGCGGTTGCTCGCTGGAGGTTTAAGCGATTTGCCCGCCAGATGATCCGCTCTGAGGCGGGGCGAGATCGGTGGTGCGCTGCATCTGGCGCGATGACGGCAGCCAAGGTGCAAGTTATCAAGCTGGACCCCGGATCAAGTCCGGGGTGACGATGAGTTTTTACTTCATCTATATTTTGTCGTCACCCCGGACTTGATCCGGGGTCCAGCTGTTCTGCTTGCGCAAAATGCGCGAACGTACGCAAACGGGCGATTTTTTGTTCGCGCAGAGGCGCTGAGGCGCAGAGATTCCATTCTCTCTGCGCCTCAGCGCCTCTGCGCGAAACATCTTCCTAAGGCGTCGCTGATGCCGCGTCGGCCGGTACGGTGGCATCGACCAGCGGCGGCGGGGCCGGGCGGCTGTCGAGCATGGTGGCGGCTTCATCGAGCGCGCGGGCTTCGCCGCGGGTCACGCCGCCGGGGCCGGGGTCGCTGTCTTGCTGGCAGGCCGCCAGCGGCAGCATGAGGGCAAGGGCCAGAAATGCGCGCATGGTCAGATCAGGGGCAGGCTGGCGCGAAGGGTGCGAGGCACCGCTTCGCGCCGTTGGCCTGTTACATCTTGGGGTTGCTGTTGGCGCCACCGTTCGCGCTGGCATCGCCAGCTTCGGCTGCTGCTGCGGCAGCCTTGGCAGCATCGGCTGCGGCGGCGGCATTGTCGGCGGCGCTGCGGGCGGCGTCTTCGGCGGTTTGCGCGGCCGCGCTGGGATCGGCGGCGGGGGCATCGACCGGGGCCGGGGCGGCAGCCGAGACATCGGTTGCGGGCAGTTCGTCAGCCGGCATTTCCACGTTGTCGGGCGAGGCTTCCGTCGAGGCATCGTCCGAGCGGCCGCAGGCGGAGAGCGACAGCGCGGCGGCAACCAGGGCAGCGCCAGCAATGGCCGTCGGGAAGAGCTTCTTCATCGTGGGGGCTTCCTTGTTCGTTCCTGTCGGCGCATGGCCGAACCTTGCCCTATGGGTATTACCGGCGCGCCAGTGTCAAGCCAATGGCAAACTTGGCTGGGCATCCTTGGTGGATCAGCGCCGTTCGTAAGGCTTGCTTACGGATATAAAGAACTCTTTATATGGATTGACCGATATAAAGGTTGCTTTATATGCCACTGCTCATGAACCTGCTCGAATCCTTGCGCGCCCTGGCCGATCCCACGCGCCTGCGTATCATGCGCCTCCTGGCCAGCATGGAGCTGGCCGTGGGTGAGCTTGCGCAGGTACTGGGGCAAAGCCAGCCGCGCGTCTCGCGCCATGTGAAGATCCTGTGCGATGCTGGCCTGGCCGAACGGCGGCGCGAGGGTGGCTGGGTGTTCCTGCGCGCGGCGATTGCCGAGGAAACCGCGCGGCGCGGGGCGCCCTCCGCGCTCGGCACGGCGCTGGCCCGCGTGCTTGCCGCGGCCGAGGCTGAGGACGCTGATTTCGCCCGCGAAGTGCGCGAGGATCGCCAGCATCTCGACGCGATCCGCGCCACGCGCGAGGCAAGCGCGGCCGAATACTTTGCCCGCCACGCCGCCGATTGGGACCAGTTGCGCAGCCTGCACATTGCCGATGGCCCGGTGGAAGCCGCGCTGATCGGCTTGCTCGATGCAGCCGGTGCGGGTCAGCCGCTCGGCCACCTGCTCGACGTTGGTACCGGCACCGGTCGCATGGCGCAATTGCTCGCCCCGCGTGCCAGCCATGTCACTGCGCTCGACAAGAGCCCGGAAATGCTGCGCTTGGCGCGCACGCGGCTGCAGGGCCTGCCGGCCGGGCAGGTCGATCTGGTGCAGGGGGATTTCCTGTCGCTGCCGTTCGCCGATGGCGGGTTTGACACGGTGCTGTTCCACCAGGTGCTGCACTATGCCCTGGCGCCCGAGGCCGTACTGGCCGAGGCCGCGCGCGTTACCGCCCCGGGCGGGCGCATTGCCGTGGTCGATTTCGCCGCGCACGATCGCGAGGAATTGCGCCTGGCCCATGCCCACGCCCGCCTGGGCTTTTCCGATGCGCAGATGGCCAAGCTGCTGGGCGATGCAGGGTTTACCCCGCTCGCCGAACAGGCGCTGGCCGGGCACGAACTGATCGTCAAGCTGTGGACCGCCCGGCGCCGCGATCCCGCTGCTGCTGCCGCGTCCCCCGCTTCCGCCTTTACCAAGAGCTGAGACCCATGACCCGCTACGACCAGCTGCGCGAGGCGCGCACCGCGCTCGATACCCCGCTCTTCGCCGGCCTGCCCGGCGATATCCGGGTGAGCTTCGAATTCTTTCCGCCCAAGACCGATGCGCTGATGGCGCAGCTGTGGGACGTGGTGCAGACCCTGGCGCCGCTGCAGCCCGAATTCGTCTCGGTGACGTATGGCGCCGGCGGCTCCACCCGCGATCGCACGCATGACACGGTTGCGCGCATCATCCGCGAGGCGCGCCTGCCGGCCGCCGCGCATCTCACCTGCGTCGATGCCAGCAAGGCCGAAATCCGCGCCGTGGCCGAAGGATACTGGGAAGCGGGCGTGCGCCACATCGTCGCCCTGCGTGGTGACATGGGCGCGCCCGGCGTGCCGTTTACCCCGCACCCCGATGGCTATGCCAATGCCGCCGAACTGGTGGCCGGGCTCAAGGCGATTGCCCCGTTTGATATTTCGGTCGCGGCCTATCCCGAAAGCCACCCGGATTCGCCCAGCCAGGAAGCAGACATCGACAATCTCAAGCGGAAGCTTGATGCCGGTGCGAGCCGCGCGATCAGCCAGTTCTTCTTCGAGCCGGAAACCTTCTTCCGTTTCCAGGACAAGCTGGCTGCGGCCGGGATCGATGCGCCGGTGCTGCCGGGCATTCTGCCGGTGTCCAACTTTGCCCAGACGCGCAAGTTTGCCGCTGCCTGTGGCGCGGCACTGCCAGCCTGGATGGAAAGCCTGTTTGCCGGGCTCGACACGCACCCGGCCTCGCGCCAGTTGGTGGCGGCCACGGTTTCGGCCGAGTTCTGCCGCCGCCTCTACGCCGGCGGTGTGCGTGATTTCCACTTCTACACGCTCAACCGTGCCGAGCTGAGCTATGCCATCTGCCATCTGCTGGGCCGCCGCCCGCACGGCGCCGCCGGCCTGGAGAATGCCGCATGACCGATCTTGCCCCCAGCCAGGCGCGCGCCGCGCTGCTCGATCAGGCGCGCCAGCGTATCCTGATCACCGATGGTGCTTTTGGCACCGAGATCCAGAACCGCAAGCTGACCGAGGCGGATTATGCTGGCAGCCTGGGCCTCACCCACGACCAGAAGGGCAACAACGATATCCTGGCGCTGACGCGGCCAGACGTGCCCGAGGCGATCCACCGCGCCTATTTCGAGGCGGGCGCCGACATTGCCGAAACCAACACCTTTTCGGCCAACCGCATCAGCCAGGCCGATTATGGCGCTGAACACCTCGTGCGCGAGATCAACCTGCAATCGGCCGCCCTGGCCCGCCGCGTTGCCGATGAATTTGCCGCGCGCGATGGCCGCCCGCGCTTCGTCGCCGGCGCCATCGGCCCGACCAACAAGACGCTGTCGCTCTCGCCCGATGTCAACGATCCGGGTTATCGCGAAATCGACTGGGATTTCCTGGTGGAGGTCTATCGCGAGCAGGCCGAGGCACTGGTGGAAGGCGGCGCCGATTTCATCCTGGTCGAAACCGTGTTCGACACGCTCAACTGCAAGGCCGCGATCATGGCGGTCAAGCAACTGGAGCGGCAACTGGGGCGCGAAGTGCCGATCATGCTGTCGATGACCCTGACCGACCTTTCGGGTCGCAACCTGTCGGGCCACACAGTGGAAGCGTTCTGGTATGCCGTGCGCCACGCCCGCCCGGTGACCGTGGGACTCAACTGCTCGTTCGGCGCCACCCAGTTGCGCCCGCATGTGAAGGCGCTGGCGGAAGCCGCCGACACGCTGATCATGATCTACCCCAACGCCGGCCTGCCCAACGAACTGGGCCAGTATGACGAAGAGCCCGAGACGACCGCTGGCCTCGTCGGCGAATGGGCCGTGGCCGGCCAGGTCAACGTGCTGGGTGGCTGCTGCGGTTCCACGCCCGCGCATATCGCCGCCATGGCGCGAAAGGTCAGCGGCCTTGCGCCGCGCAGCCTAGCCCAGCCCGAACCGCTCACCCGCCTTGCCGGCCTCGAACCGTTTGTGATGATCAAGTGATGACCGAACAGAATACCACCGGGATGACCAATTCCGGCTCGCGTTTCGTCAATGTGGGCGAGCGCACCAATGTCACCGGCTCGGCCGCGTTCAAGAAGCTGATCCTGGCGGGCGACTATGCCAAGGCGGTGGAAGTCGCGCGCCAGCAGGTGGAAAACGGCGCGCAGATCATCGACGTCAACATGGACGAGGGCCTGCTCGACGCGGTCGAGGCCATGACCACCTACCTCAAGCTGATCGCGGCAGAGCCGGACATCGCGCGGGTGCCGGTGATGATCGACAGCTCCAAGTGGGAGGTGATCGAGGCCGGCCTGAAATGTGTTTCGGGCAAGCCGATCGTCAATTCGATCTCGATGAAGGAAGGCGAAGACGCGTTCCTGCACCATGCCCGCCTGTGCATGGATTATGGCGCCGCCGTTGTCGTCATGGCCTTTGACGAAAAGGGCCAGGCCGACACGCGCGAGCGCAAGGTGGAAATCTGCTGCCGCGCCTATGACCTCTTGATGGGTATCGGTTTTCCGCCCGAAGACGTGATCTTCGATCCCAACGTCTTTGCCGTGGCCACCGGCATCGAGGAGCACGACCGCTACGCCCTCGATTTCATCGAGGCGACGCGCGAGATCAAGGAACGCTGCCCGCACGTGCATATCTCGGGCGGCCTGTCCAACCTCTCGTTCAGCTTCCGCGGCAACGAGACGGTGCGCCGCGCCATGCACTCGGTGTTCCTCTACCACGCCATTCCCGCCGGCATGGACATGGCCATCGTCAATGCCGGGCAACTCGACATCTACGACCAGATCGACCCGGTCTTGCGCGATGCCTGCGAAGACGTGCTGCTGATGCGCCACCCTGACGCGACCGAGCGCCTCATCGCGCTGGCCGAAAGCTTCAAGGGCAAGGACAAGGCCGCCGAAAAGGCTGCCGAGGAATGGCGCGGCTGGGACGTGGTGCGGCGCCTGGAACATGCCCTGGTCAAGGGCATGGATCAGTACATCGTGGAAGACACCGAAGAAGCCCGCGCCGCGATTGCCGCACGCGGCGGGCGCCCGATCGAAGTGATCGAAGGCCCGCTGATGGAGGGCATGAACACGGTGGGCGACCTGTTCGGCTCGGGTAAGATGTTCCTGCCGCAGGTGGTGAAATCGGCCCGCGTGATGAAGAAGGCCGTGGCCCACCTGATCCCCTATATCGAGGCGGAAAAGCAGGCCGGTGCGCGCCCCAAGGGCCGCATCGTGATGGCCACGGTCAAGGGCGACGTGCACGATATCGGCAAGAACATCGTCGGAGTCGTGCTGCAGTGCAATGGCTATGAAGTGATTGACCTCGGCGTCATGGTGCCGTGGTCCAAGATCCTCGACACCGCGCGCGAGCAGGATGCCGATATCATCGGCCTGTCCGGCCTGATCACCCCCTCGCTCGACGAGATGGTGACCGTGGCCGAGGAAATGCAGCGCGCCGGGATGACCATTCCGCTGCTGATCGGCGGCGCCACCACCAGCAAGGTGCATACCGCGCTGCGCATCGATCCGGCCTATGACGGCCCGGTGGTTCACGTGCTCGACGCCAGCCGCGCCGTGGGCGTGGCCAGCCAGCTCTTGTCCGATACCCAGGCCGAAGGCTTCATTGCGGCCACGGCCGACGAATACCAGCACGTGCGCGATGCCCGTGCGGGCAAGGGTGGATCGAAGCTGCTCAGCCTCGAAGACGCGCGCGCCAATGGCTTTGTCGCCGAATTCGCGCACAAGCCGGCGCCGCCGGCGCAGCCTGGGCTGCACGTGTTCCCCGAATGGGATCTGGCCGATCTGGTCGAATGCTTTGACTGGACGCCGTTCTTCCGCGCCTGGGAACTGGCCGGCACCTATCCGGCGATCCTCGACGATGCCGTGGTGGGCGAAAGCGCGCGCAGTCTCTATGCCGATGCCCGCGCCATGCTCGACAAGATCGTTGCCGAAAAGTGGCTGACGGCCAAGGGCGTCTGCGGTTTCTGGCCAGCGGCGCGCCATGGCGACGATGTCGTGCTGCATCCCGACGATGACGAGCAGATGGTGCGCCTGCCGTTCCTGCGCCAGCAGTTTGCCAAGAGCCGGGGCCGCGCCAACTTCAGCCTGGCCGATTTCATCGATCCGGCGGGTGACTGGCTGGGCGGCTTTGCCGTGGGCATCCATGGGATCGAGCCGCACCTGGCGCGCTTCCAGGCCGGGCATGATGACTATTCCGACATCCTGCTCAAGGCGCTGGCCGATCGCTTTGCCGAGGCCTTTGCCGAACGCCTGCACAGCCACGTCCGCACCACCCTGTGGGGCTATGCACCGGGCGAGCAACTGACCAACGAGGCGCTGATCCGCGAGGAATATCGCGGCATCCGCCCCGCGCCCGGCTATCCGGCGTGCCCCGACCATAGCCTCAAGCCGATCCTGTTCGACCTGCTCGATGCGCCGGGCAATGCCGGGATCGTTCTTACGGAAAGCCAGGCCATGCTGCCCACGGCGGCGGTCTCGGGCTTCTATTTCGCCCACCCGGACAGCCAGTATTTCGGCGTGGCCACCATCGGCCGCGATCAACTGGCCGATTATGCCGCGCGGCGCAGGGTGGATCTGGCTGTGGCCGAACGCTGGCTGCGCCCCAACCTGGATTGATATTGCATTTACGGAGGGGGCAATGTCGGCGTTAATGCTACTGATCGGTCTGATTATAGGATTTTTTCCGTCATTCGCGATTGGGTATCTAGGTTGGAGCTGGTTTTTAATACCCGTAAACGCCATAGTAATGATAATATTTTCCAAACCAATTAGTATTTATAATAACGTAAGAATTGGTGTGGTGCGGGGCCAATTATTTCATGGTTTGCTGATGTATATATTGATACCGTCTGCCATCCAGTGTGCTGTTTTGACATTGATATTTGGATTTGGGCGTTGGGTCGCAGGGTAGACTTGGCTACGGCGGAG